>DATLIY010000004.1 GCA_035539175.1 Acidisarcina sp.
CGACGACCGACGAAGAAATGAGGGGAACGGACCCCGTCCCGGAGGGTTGGCAGGAATCCGGCCAAACGATAGAACCGTAGCCCTCACTTACACCGCAAAAAAAATGACATGCGTTGCGAACCAACGGCGGCCGTTCCTATATGTCGATACACCCTAGTGTCCGTATTCATCAGCGTGCGGAACCAGCCGCATATAGACATCGCGGGAGATATTCGTCTGCCAGTGACCGGTTGCGCGAGCGGCCCCCACCAGTCCGAAGAAGAGCAGCGCCAGCGCAGCAGCCACAACCCTGGGCTGCAGGGCACGCTTGCGCCATCGATTTGCAGGGCCTACTCCCTCGTGGATCGCGCGAGGCGGAAGCGATAGCTGCAGAGCGTTTTCCGCAGGGCATGCTGCAACACACTCCATGCAACTCGTGCACTCGACGGATCGGATCTGAATCAGGCGATCCACTGGAAGGCTGGATGGGCATGCCTTCGTGCACTTGCCGCAATCGATGCAGGCTTCCTCGTCCCGGCGAATTCTCACCGGGCTCAACGTGGAAACCAGTCCCATTAAAGCCCCGTATGGGCAGAGGAATCGGCACCAGAAATTCTGGATGAAGACGGACAAGAGGACAAACAATGCGACAATTACGATTCCAATAAGGCTCATGTGCCGGAAGAAGTTCAGCATCTTTACGTCAGCGATGATGCCAAAGGGCGCAAGCAGAAAATCGTTGAGAGCCTGGGCAGACATGCTGAGGACGATGAAGAGGAAGAAAGCCAGCAACAGGTATTTCAAGCTGCGCAAAGGAAGATCGAGCCAGCGGGGCACGGTGAAGTTCCGGCGGAAGAGCTTGCGGCCCAGCTTCCATAGATATTCTGAGACGGTGCCAATAGGACAGAGCCACGAGCAGAAGGTCTTCTTCAATAGCAGGCTGGAGAGCAGAAAGGCCGCGGTGAGCACCATAGCCGATGGGTGCATTGCCGGAATGTGCCGCGTTATGAAGAAGTACTTCAGGTTCATCAGGCCCGCGATAGGAAGCCATCCATCGACTCCGGCAGGCCGCTCGATGTAGCGGGTCGCGCCCTGGCTCTCGAAATAGCGAGTCCACATCAGGAATTCAATCGCAATCCAGGCATTCAAGGCCAGAAAAGCGAATTGCACCGTACGACGAACCTGCTGCGACTGATCCCGCAACACCCGGCGTACAAACGGCTTCTTCTTTTTTCTCTCCGCGGTTTCGTTTGCGACTGCCACCGCAAGAGGAGGATACGAGGGTCTGGTCGTCATGGCAGCAACCTTCCATCACCCACAATACACAGGGGCAGGGAAGCCAAAATAGGACTTAGGTCACACATGTTGGGCCGGGGGAGAAAAACACTCTTCCCGGCAAAGGCGCGGAGCAGCACCCAGCAGCTGAAGGGTGCAAGATGCTCAGAATCAAATGGTTATACGGGCCTATTGATTTGCAGGAGCAGTCCCGGGCACGATTGCGCTCGTTGCAGCCACCTTGGGATCCATACGAAGGATATCCACCCGATAGCTGACCGTGTTTGTGGTGGGGAAGGTGGCAGGCGGTTTCTGCGTGACTCTGCCTGTGGCTACCCACTCTGCGCCTCGTTGGAGCGTGGTGATAAATCCAACACAGCTTAGCGCCGCCACATCGTGTCCCATCGTTGTATGGAAGACGCGGCCTCTTCCATATTGGATCACCATCAGCATTGGTTCATCGTGACCCGTTCCATGGTTCTCCGCTTCGGAATATGCAGTTGCCAAAACAGTCATGTTCCTGCCGGGGCCGCGCAGCGCTGCGTAGAGCTCATCGGGTGCGTGCATCCACAGTGGCGGCAATCCTTTCATGATGGGATGATCCAGCGCTCTCGCCGTCACGAGGAAGGGAAGCCGTTCCCCGTGAGAACCCGCCTTTCCCGCCGATGTGTCGGAGACCAGGTTCCCATCCTGGAAATACCAGAGCGGTCCGGATTTTTCGTCTCTCCCCCTCCAGCCGCCAACGCCGATCATCCTGTTATAGCCAGGCCAGTCTGGGAACGCATTGTCCGCTGCATGAACCACGACCAGACCTCCGCCATTTCTGACGTAATCCTCAAACTGCGATTCAAGCGAAGCAGGCCAGTCCTGTGCATCATAGTTCGATACCACTACCTGGTAGCGGCTGAAGTCAGGTTGGAAATTGCGCAGGTCGTCTGCGGACGCGGGTGCTGTGACTACTGAAACCTGAAACAACCCTGTCTCCTCCAACTCCTTTTTGAGTACAGGCGTAGTCACCTGCCAGGCGTGGTATGGCCCTGCACTTTGGCCGTCCAGCAGCATCACCTGAATCGCCGCGGATGCGGCATGCGTATACGGCGCAACCACCAGCATGGCGCCACAGACTGCGCTTATGAGTCGGATCATCGGTCTTTTCCCTGACAGCGTGACTAGGCGGCAAAGCTGGCCTGGCATACTCCATCGGTTCGTCCGCGCGGAACAGAGCGCTGCGGATCTTGACGGCTGAGTCTACGGCCAGGACGCTGCTTGTGCAATCCGGGAGCCAAAACTGCCTGCCGGCGATTCGCAACAACGGGCTACATTCCTTTACCATGGCCGTCGGATGCGCACCAGGATGCGCAGGCACAGGAGTCAGGGAGTCCAGAAATGAAAGTCGGTGTATTCACGCCATTACTGTCCCAGCTTCCGCTGGAAGGTGTACTCGAAAAGTTGAAGCCGCTCGGCATTGACCTCCTCGAACTCGGCACAGGGAACTATCCTGGCGATGCGCACTGCAAGTTGTCGATGGTGGACAACAGCTCGGAGCGTGCGGAGTTCCAGGAAAAGCTTGCCGACTACGGTGTGAGCATCAGTGCCCTTAGTTGCCACGGCAACGCGCTGCATCCCAATAAGAAGCATGCGCAGCAGGCGCGGGAGGTAAGCCGCAAGACAATCCTGCTGGCCGAGAAGCTCGGGGTTCCTGTGGTCGTCGATTTTTCCGGCTGCCCAGGCGACTCGCTGAATGCGATTGCCCCGAACTGGGTAACCTGTCCGTGGCCACCGGAGTATCGCGAGGTTCTCGATTGGCAATGGAACGAAGTCGTTGTGCCCTACTGGACCGAACAGGGGAAATTTGCCACGGAGCATGGCGTCAAGATCGCGATCGAGATGCATCCCGGCTTCGTTGTCTACAATCCGGAGGCGATGCTGCGGCTGCGTTCGATTGCCGGTCCCTCCGTGGGTTGCAATTTGGACCCCAGCCATCTGTTCTGGCAGGGCATTGATCCGATTGGGGCAATCCGCATCCTGGGCGATGCGATTTTTCATGTCCACGCTAAGGATACGCAACTCTATCCAGCAAATTTGCCCCGAACCGGCGTGCTTGACACCAAGCCATATACGGACGAACGCAACCGGGGCTGGATCTTCCGTACATGCGGCTATGGCCATGGAGCGGAGTGGTGGAAGGAGTTTGCATCCACACTCCGAATGTTTGGCTACGATGGCGTACTTTCCATCGAGCATGAGGATAGCCTGCTGTCTGCCGAAGAAGGGTTGACCAGGGCTATCCAGTTCCTGAACGAAATCGTGATTCGGGACAGGCGCGATGCAGCATGGTGGGTATAACCCGCCCCAACCATGCTGATCCTCGCGGCGAGGGCTATCATGATACGTTCCCGCAGGGAGCCCGCTAAGGAACTCTAAGGAGAACTCACCATGGCACAGCTTGAGGCTATACAAGGTGACATTACCCGGCTGGCGGTAGATGCAATCGTCAATGCAGCAAATACCTCCCTGCTGGGAGGAGGCGGAGTCGATGGCGCAATTCATCGTGCCGCGGGGCCGGAGCTGCTCGTTGCCTGCCGCAAGCTGCATGGCTGTATAACCGGCGACGCTAAGGCGACGCCAGGGTTTCATCTGCCTGCCAGATGGATCTTTCACGCCGTAGGCCCGGTATGGAGAGGTGGCGATCATCAGGAGGATGACCTGCTGGCAAGTTGCTATCGGCGCTCCCTCGAGCTCGCCCGCGAGCACGAGGTGAAGTCCATCGGGTTTCCTGCGATCAGCACCGGGGTTTATGGCTTTCCTTCCGAGCGGGCGGCGAAGATTGCCTTCGATACCGTGAAGAAGTTTGCGGAGCCGAATGGTGTGGAGACGGTCAAGTTCGTCTGCTTTGACAGCGGCACTTTGTCGATCTATCGAGATCTGCTTCATGCTGCTTGAGCAATAGGGAAACGGCCGCCCGCTGCAAGCTGCCATCTTCTTCCCCCTGGAAACCATCAGAATCCTGCTGCCGAGTTTCCCCTGTTTACCGCGGAGCGTTGCCTTGCAAACCCGGCTGACCAATCACTCGACAAGGAGCACGTTAAGCCAGATCCCCGCCGGCGTCTGGGTACTCGGCTGCGTCAGCCTGCTGATGGATATCTCTTCGGAGATGATCCACAGCCTGTTGCCGCTCTTCATGGTCACGGTTCTGGGAGCCAGCGCCGTGGGTGTCGGCCTGATCGAAGGTCTGGCCGAATCCACCGCTCTGATCGTCAAGGTCTTCTCCGGTGTGTTCAGCGATTATCTCGGCAAGCGCAAGGCGCTGGCTGTACTTGGCTATGCCCTTGGCGCATTCACAAAGCCGTTATTCGCGATTGCGCCTACTCTGGGCGTCGTCCTTACCGCGCGTCTTCTGGATAGGGTCGGCAAGGGGGTGCGCGGTGCGCCACGGGACGCCCTGGTTGCGGATATTACGCCTCCGAATCTGCGCGGCGCGGCATTCGGCCTTCGCCAGTCTCTCGATACCGTCGGAGCATTTCTCGGTCCCTTGCTGGCCGTTGGACTGATGTTGCTATGGGCCAATAACTTTCGCGCTGTGTTCTGGGTGGCCGTGATTCCTGGCCTGATGTCGGTCTCCCTGCTTTTCTTTGGCCTGCGCGAACCGGAGCATCGCCAGGCGGAAAATCGCACGAACCCAATCCGGCGGGAAAATCTGAAGCGTCTCGGAGTTGCCTACTGGTGGGTAGTCGGCATTGGCGCAATCTTCACTCTGGCCCGGTTCAGTGAGGCGTTTCTCGTTCTGCGCGCACGGCAGGGCGGAGTTCCCCTTGCCCTCGTGCCGCTCGTTATGGTGGCGATGAATGTGATCTACGCCCTGACGGCTTATCCATTCGGCAAGCTCTCGGACAAGATGAGCCATGCAAAGCTATTGGCGCTGGGATTGGTTGTGCTGATAGCCTCCGATCTGATCCTGGCCATCAACGATCACTGGCTCTCCGTTTTAGCCGGAGTTGCCCTGTGGGGCGTTCATATGGGCATGACGCAAGGTCTGCTCGCGACCATGGTGGCAGATACAGCGCCGGCCGATCTGCGCGGCACGGCATACGGATTCTTCAACCTGATGAGCGGGTTTGCCCTGCTGCTGTCGAGCGTGCTGGCAGGATGGTTGTGGGACAGGCTTGGTGCTTCCTTCACCTTCTACGCAGGTGCGGGATTTTGCGTGATGGCGCTGGCGGGCCTGTCCACCGGCGTTCGAACCATGCGTGCGACCAGGAAGGATGACTCCGCAGCATAAGGAGACCGGTTGCCATTCCAGGCACTGAGAAGATCCTTAGGCACTCAGAAGTTTGTGCAGCCTGGTATACACTTGTGGCAATTCTGACGCGCTTTCCGAGGTACGTGCCTTGCAATTCCAGACCTTCGATGCGGCATACATCAAGAAGCTGCAGGAGGGAGATGCCCGGACACAAGAGCATTTTGTCAGGTACTTCAGTGAGCTGATTCACCTTAAGCTGCGTTCTCGCCTGAAATCCCGCGATGCGATCGAGGATGTGTGTCAGGAGACCTTTACCCGCGTTCTGACGGCCTTGCGTAGCGAGGGAGCAATCCGCCAGCCCGAACGCCTGGGAGCCTACGTCAACTCCGTTTGCAACAATGTCCTGCTGGAGTACTACCGCGCGGGAAGCCGCAGTGACCCTATAGACGAGGTGACCGAGGCCACCGTTGCGTCGCCGGAACCGAATGCTCTCAATATTTTGCTCTCAAAAGACTCTGAGCGCGTGGTGCGGCGGATTCTCGCTGAGATGCCTTCGCGCGACCTGAAACTGCTACGAGGAGTTTTACTGGAGGAAAGAGATAAGGAAGATGTTTGCAGGGAACTTGGAGTTGACCGCGAGTATCTAAGGGTTCTCATCCACCGTGCCAAACTCTCGTTCAAAAATGTGTATCTCAAAAGGTTTGGTGCGGGCAGACCCTATTAAGTTAGCTGAAATCGCCCGGTTCGCTGTCACGATTTACCTATCTCTACGCACTATTCCACCGAGGCTGGACGAAATGGACCATCGGGACGTCGCAAGAAGTTCCATTATCGAAAAATATCTGCTCAAGGAGCTGTCTCCCGAAGAATGCGACGAGTTTGAGGCTCACTTCTTTGATTGCGAAGAGTGTGCACAGGATTTGCGCCTGACGGATGCTTTTCTTGAGCAGGTCCGGAGAGAACTGAAGATCCCTCTGGAGCAGGTGGCGCCGCAAGCGTTGGAACAAGGGCAGGCATCAAGACAAGGGAAAGGCCTTCCATCCTTCCTGCGCCCGGTCTGGTTGATTCCAGCGCTGGCCGTCCTGCTGTTGGTGATCGTTTATCAGAATCTCTTCCTGTATCCCGGATTGAAGCACCAGGTTGCCACCCTTGGAAAACCGGAGATTCTGTCCTCGCTCTCCCTGGTGAATGGCGTCAGTCGAGGGGGTTCAATCCCTGCTATGGAGGTTCGGAACCTCCAGCCATTTCTGCTGCAGGTGGATATCCCGGGCGAGGAGGGCTTTTCAAACTATCTGTGCTCCCTGTATTCTCCGTCCGGAAAGCTGCTCTGGCAAAGTGAGGTTTCGAAGGATCAAGCCAGGGATTCTGTTTCGATTCGTGTTCTTCCCACGGAGGAGATGAATGGACTGAACCTCCTCCTGGTGCAGGGAGTCTCAGTGTCGGGCCAGCGAAAGACCCCAGTTGATCTGGTGCGCTATCGCTTTCAATTGACGTTCCAGAAGTGAATCCAGCAAGGCCGGAGAAACCATGGAAGCTAGCAAGAGAGTCCACTACTACCACGCTGATGCCAGTTCTTTCGGGGGAGTTCTTGAGCACCCCGTAAAAAAGGTCGTCCCCTCGCAAGCTGCCGTCTCACTTCCTGCTGCCGGAGGCTATACCTCCACGCGGTCCGGAGCCTTTAATTTCGAAGAAATAGCCTCGTGCGGCGGGGCGTTCACGCATGCCTCCGGGGGCATGAGCCTGAAAAACGGCGCGTGGACCACTCTTGTCACCTCAGCCGTTGAAAATTTGAATATTCTAGAGGTGGTTACAGCGGATCGTGTCGTTGCCCAGATATCCATTGAGCATCCAGTGGAAGGGCACGATCCCAAGGTGACCTTTGTAGGCTCTCACTTTCAGAATCTGCGCATTGGTGGTGTTCCGGTCGAGCCCGCAATGAACCTGGGGCTGCTGACGCCGGAAACAGGGTATCCGGGGTGTCCCTGGACCCGGCACGAAGGATTCTTGAAGAGGGTGCGGGATCAGCATCACCAGAGAACCAAAGGCAAGAAGGTTCCAGCCTGGGCAGTCGAACGCTATGCCTGGGTAGAGTCGCAACAGGGAATCGAGGAAAGAGGCCACGTCGTATGTTCTCTCGTCGACAGCTTGAAGGGAGAGATTCCCGGGAAGACCTTCGGGCACGTGGTCGAGATCGAGGAGTTTGGCCGGTTCTTTTTTGGCGAGGTCGTCGTCGCCCAGGGGGGCTTCCAGTTGACCATGGTTCGCGCCGAACTGGGTTGCGCGGTGCACGGTTCTCTGGGTGTCGCCTCGGCTCGCGGAAACGGTCATACCTATCCATAGGATGTGCGATAGGACTTGCCGTCTTGGTGGCATGTTCCCTCGTCGGCTGCAATCGGGTTCCTCCTCCAAGCGCTTCAGCGATCTTCGAGCAGGTGCAGAAGCATCTACTTGCCGGCAATCTGGCCGTAGCGGAGCGCGAGGCTCATAAGGCCCAGGCGCAATTCCTGGGCTCGGAGCCGGAGTGGGCCTGGAAGTTTCGCAGCCTTGAGGCAAAAGCGGTCATCCTGCAGGGGCGAAGCCAGGATGCCCTCAAGCTGTGGACCGATCCCTTGCCAGCGTCCTTGGAAAATGGGGATGTAGCCATAGAGCGCGATATGAATCGGGCGCTGGCCTGGGCTCGCATGGGCCAGTTTCCCGAGGCATCGGACGCGCTCGCGCATGCCCAGAAGCTTGTCGATCAGAATCATTCCCCCCTGCGTGCCGAGCTTTTGAGCACTCGCGGGGTTGTCGATATCGAAAAAGAGAATCTGGACGACGCAGAATCCATGTTCCGGCAGGGACTGGACCTCGCCAGGCAACAAGACAATCGCTTTCTGGAGTCGACGCTCGATCTGAATATTGGCGTAGTTGCTCTCCACCGGGAGCATTATGATGAGGCGCTTTACTGGTCTCATGCTGCCTCCAAGCTGGCCCGCACCCTGGAGGCCGGGTTAATCCTCGAAAAAGCCCTGGCAAACGAGGGATGGGCGTACTACAAACTGGGCGACTTTGAGCGCTCGCTGGCAAATTCGCAGGAGGCCGCGGCCCAGGCCGAAAAGCTGGGATCTGCATTCGATCAGGTTACCTGGCTCAACAATGCCGGCCTCGCAATGGTCGCACTCCACGACTACAAGGCCGCGGATACCTACTACAAGAAATCGCTCGCCATTGCGGAAGCAACGCAGAACCGGGTGCAGATGCTCGACGCCCATGTAGCGCTGGCTTTCGAGATGCTGCAACAGGGGCAAGCCGCCTGGGCCAAGATTCATATCGACCGTGCGCTCGATCTGGCGAAATCGGCAGGGAACCAGTCTGCGGAGCTTGAGCCGCTCTTTCTGAATGCTGTGCTTGCCACCCGTAACTCGCGACTGGCCGATGCTGAAGCGACTCTGAAGACCGTCTACGCCTCTCCCAATTTGACGCCCTCGCTGCGCTGGGAGGTGGAGGATGCCTTCGCCAACGTGTATGCGAGGCAGGAGGACCCGAAGAGAGCCGAAGAGTGGTATCTGCGATCGATCGCCACCTTCGAGAGTCAGCGATCCTCACTTCATGACGAAGAGAATCGCCTGCCATTCTTCTCCAATGCCAATCAGCTTTACCTGGATTATGTAGAGTTTCTGGTCAAGGCCGGCAAAGCTGCGCAGGCACTCCAGATCCTCGACGACAGTCGCGCGCGTACTCTGGAGGAGGGCTTGGGAATTACTCCTCGGAGCAGCACCGCCAGAGCGGGCAAGTCTCTTGAGCAGGAATCACGCCGAATCGAGCCGCGAATCATCGCAAAATCGCTCGACGGCACCGTGCTGGAGTACCTTCTAGGTCCCAACCGCTCCTACCTATGGGCGGTTACGCCCACGGCGATTCGCCTCTTTAATCTGCCTGGACAATCTGAGATCGACACCCATGTGGAGGAGTATCAGCGGGAGATTACAAATTCAACCGATGTTCTGGCGAAGCACGCCGCCGCAGGGGAGTGGCTTTACGCCAATCTTGTAGCTCCCGCCCAGGCGCTGATTCCGCGGTACTCCAGGGTCTTCCTGATTCCTGACGGAAGCCTGAATAAGGTCAACTTCGAGACATTTCTGACGCCCGATCCAAGTCCGCACTTTTGGCTGGAAGACGCCACTCTGACGACAGCGAATTCACTGCGGCTCTTGAGAACCTTCCGCTCGCATCCTGCCAGGACGAAGACGCCGAATCTGCTCCTGATCGGCGATCCGATACCCCCCGCGGAGGAGTTTGCCGATCTGCCGAATGGACCGGAGGAGATCGCCAGTATCTCGAGCCATTTTTCTGCCGGGAACCGCAAAGTTCTGACAAAAGAGCAGGCCTCTCCGCAGGGATATTTTGCAAATCAGCCCGGCCAGTATCAATTCATTCACTTTGTTGCGCATGGAATCGCCAGCCAACTGAGTCCGCTGGATTCCGCGGTGGTGCTGTCGCGTACCTCCGATCGCCCCGACGACTTCAAGCTTTACGCGAGAAACATCGTCCATTTTCCTCTCCGCTCAGAGCTTGTTACGATCTCTGCCTGCTACGGCTCGGGTACGAAGGCCTATTCCGGAGAGGGTCTGGTCGGACTCTCCTGGGCCTTTCTTCGAGCGGGCTCGCATAACGTCATTGGAGCGATGTGGGCGGTCAGCGATGCCTCAACTCCCCAGTTGATGGATCGACTCTACAAATCGCTCGAAAAGGGTACTCCCCCGGACGTAGCCCTGCGCGAAGCCAAACTTTCGTTGGCGCACTCTACGGACATCTACCGCAAGCCGCTGTATTGGGGAGCCTTCCAACTTTACGCCGGCGCATAATTCTTCCCGAATTTTCTACACCGTGATTCTGCAATCCGGCTGGCACGAATGGTGCTTCACGGTCATTCGATGGAAGGGAATGCAAGACGCGGAAGACACTATGGATTTGCAATTGTCGTCGATAGCCCGCATTAAATGTGACGAATTGCTCATGCATGCTCAAGCTCACGTCCTCTTTGGATGTAAAAGGCTCTTACAATAATCCATCCGAAAAACTGACCCTATTACCCGCTCAATGCCTACAACCTTGCCTGCATCCCCGCCGGCAGAACTTCTTCATGCCGAGGTATGACCGCCGGAGAGCAATTTCTTTAGCGGCTCCTTTCGCGCAGTGGTACATCACCCTTATTCGTTCGTGCATCTATTTAGACATGAGCGATGTATTCGCTGTGAAATCCGGCACGATCATGTACTTATCGGGGTACCGCATTCATCCCCGAGAATTGAATGCCGATCAGATGTGTCTCGCGTTTAGCCGACGCCGGATGAATCTGTTCACCCCGAGCGCATGCGTGCACACGGATAGCGTTTTTCCGTAGCTGGCTGTTGTAACGATCCCATCCTTCGCGTCACCACTCTGGTAGCAAGTCTGGACAGCGCGCGATCCAGTCACTAGCGAGTCAAGTCAAAGCTGCAATTTCATCTGCTGAGGTTCCGGAGCAGCGGAGAGCGAAAACGCCTCCGCTTTTGGAGCGGATTTCCGATCGGGAGTCCGCTTCACCCGTCTGCCTCCCAACTGGTATCCCAAACATCTGGAGTGATTTTGGACTGTCAAGAAGTTCCAAAGAACGCTCGAAGGGAACAAGAGGAGAGCACCATCCTCGAAAACGCGCTTATGACCTCGAAACCGAGTTCCGAAAAGCCGACCTTCGTCGAGCAGATCACTACGTTCCTCGACCGCTACATGAGCGCCGCGCGGTCCTCACGCTCGCGAAAGAGCCGCCGGGTAAAGATCCCGACTCATCTGACGATTTAAAGCTCCAGATCTTTCTTCGCGGCGGGGAAACCTCGCGCTGCTGCTGAATGGCAACAACTCTTCTTTGCGCTGAGGATTCATCACCCCTTGCGATACGTCGCGGCCAAACCAGCCTGCTAGGACGCCACCTTACAGCCGCAGGAGGCGCGCAGCACGAGTCGCGATTCCAGCTTGATCTGGGATCCCCGCTTCGGCGTGCTGACGCGTTTTGTCTTATGCCGGTTCAGGATCTGTTCAAACAAAAGCTCTGCCGCGACGCGTCCCAGGTCTTCGGCCGGTTGCTGCACAACGCTGATGGAGGGACGAAGAGTTCCGGCGAGTTCGAAGTCGTCAAACCCCATCAGCGCGATTTTCTGGGGAATGGGAACTTCGAGCTTCTGTAGTGTTTCAAAGGCATAGATCGTCGTGCTGTTCTTCAGCGTCAGGATGGCATCGGGCGGAAAGTCGCTGGAAAGGTGGCTCTCAATGGCGTATTCCGCCGACCGGTAATCCTTGACATTCATATCAACCAGCGAAGGAAGGCGAGCTTCCTCCATGGCCTTCCGGTATCCGCTAATGCGCTCGCGCAGCGTATAGAGCTGCGACTCGCCGCACAGGCAAAGAATCCGCTGATGCCCATGCTGGATCAGGTGCTGGGTGGCCCTATAGGCAGCCTCAAGATTGTCGGTGACGACCGATCCGATCCTGGACGAGAAGACGGGCCGGTCAAAGGCGACTGCCGCAGCAGACATCGAGTTCAGAAAGGCCGCTAACTCACTGTTCTGATCGTTGGCCGGGACCAGGAGGAGACCATCCGCGCTATGGCGCAGCAGCAGCCGGATGCTCTCCATCTCCAGGCGTGGGTCGTTGTTCGTTCCCGCTACGATAAGCAGACTGTCGTTAGCGCGCGCAATCTGTTGCGCGGCCTCCGCACAGGTGGAGAAGAATGGGTCGGCAATGCTGGGAATGAGAATGCCGATGATCTTGGTGCGTTCCCCTTTCAGAACCCTCGCGGCCTGATTGGGTATAAAGCCCATCTGCTGAATTACTTTCTTGACGCGCTGCAAAGTCTGCGGGCTCACCTGGTCCCCGCCATTCACAACGCGGGAGACCGTCGTTATGCCTACACCTGCCTTGCGCGCAACATCGGAGAGAGTGGGGGGTGAACCGTATGCTTTCATTGAGCCCGCTGGAATCCAGCTACGTCAAGGTAAGTCTAAGGGCTAAATAGCTTTTCCACCAGCAGGAAGGGGCTGCTCCTTAAATTCTGTTTGGGGTCTACCGGGTTCGCTCTACACAGTTGTCCTATCTGTGGACTAGACTGGTCGCTGGAATTTCACTGCCGGGATTTCAGAGTGGCATTCTTCGAGGCCATCCGATGAACACGCTAGCTATTCTTGCAGGCGCTTTATGCGTTTTTGCGCTTGCCTATCGTTACTATAGTGCCTTTATAGCGGCCCGCGCCCTTGTGCTCGACGACCGTCGTCCCACTCCAGCTCACACCTATGAAGACGGATTTAACTTCGTGCCGTCTCCGAAGTGGGTGCTGTTTGGACACCACTTCGCGGCGATTGCCGGTGCGGGGCCTCTCGTCGGTCCTACCCTCGCTGCGCAGTTCGGGTTCGCGCCTGGTTTCCTATGGATCGTCGTCGGCGGAGTGCTTGCCGGTTGTGTTCATGACTTCACCGTACTGGTCGCCTCTGTCCGCCATAATGGCCGTTCGCTGGCGGATATTGCGCGGACGGAGATCGGTCCATTTGCCGGGGTTGTCACCATGATTGCGGTGCTGTTCATCTGCATCGTTACGCTCTCCGGGCTGGGGATTGTGGTGGTGAATGCGTTGTCCAATAGTCCGTGGGGCGTCTTTACCATCGGCATGACGATTCCCATCGCCATCGCCATGGGCTGGTGGATGTTCCGCAGCACTCCAGGTGAGATTCGCGTAACTGGCCCCAGCATCTTCGGAGTCGTGCTCCTGCTGGCTGCGGTTGTCGGAGGTCACTGGTTCGCGAATTCTTCGATAGCACACGTGCTTGTCTTTAGTCCTCATCAGATCACGATTGTGATGGCCATTTACGGCTTTGCCGCGTCTGTATTGCCGGTGTGGCTGCTGTTGACGCCCCGCGATTACCTTTCCACCTACGTCAAGCTGGGGACCATCGCGCTTCTCATCATTGGCGTTTTTGTGGTGCATCCTCAACTCCAGTTTCCCGCCTTCACCTCCTACATCCATGGAGGCGGTCCCATCATTCATGGAAAGTTGTTCCCGTTTCTCTTTGTCACTATTGCCTGCGGAGCTATCTCCGGTTTCCATGCACTGGTCGCCTCTGGCACAACGCCCAAGATGCTCGACAAGGAGTCGGATGCCCGCTTCATCGGCTATGGTGGAATGCTGGCGGAGTCTCTGGTCGCGGTTCTTGCGTTAATTGCCGCATGCTCGCTCCATCCTGGAGATTACTTCGCGATCAACGTGGCCCCAGCGACCTTTCAGAAGCTTGGCATGCATACGACGGAGCTCGACCTGCTTTCGCGGGAAGTGGGTGAGAAACTTGCCGGCAGAACTGGTGGGGGTGTCTCGCTGGCTATCGGCATGGCGCACATTTTTCGCGGCCTGCCCCACATGGACCGATTGGTGGGCTATTGGTATCACTACGCCATCATGTTCGAGGCGTTGTTCATTTTAACCACCATCGATGCGGGTACGCGCGTTGCGCGGTATGTTCTGCAGGAATTGCTTGCTCACGTGTACAAGCCGTTCGGCAATACTTCCTGGACTCCCGGCGTGTTTGTTTCCACCCTCGCAGTGGTGGCGTCATGGGGATATCTGATCTATACCGGATCGATCTCGACGATCTGGCCGCTTTTTGGAGCAGGGAACCAGCTGCTGGCAACAATCGCGCTCGCTGTCACTTCCACCTTCCTGGTGAATATGGGGAAGGCAAAATATGCGTGGATCACTGCGGTGCCAATGGTCTTCGTAGCGGTCACCACCGCTTACGCGGCTGTTTTGTCGATACGAGATATCTTCTGGCCGATGGCCCAGGTCCCTGCAACGAGATTTCAGGGTTATCTGGAAACGATGCTGATGGCGCTGTTTCTTTTGGGGGTCATTCTGGTGGTCGCTGCCGCTCTGCGCCGTTGCTGGATGACACTTCACGGCGTACCCGTTCCTGTCGAAGCCTTCGGCCCACCAGAGACCGGCGAGACCGTGAACATGCGCTGCTGCTGATCTTATCGGAAGAGGGAACGCTGGCAGGAACGCTTGCGATTACTCAATGCGCTCGTGGCGATAACCTTCGTGGCTGAGTGCCGCGAGGATCTCGGTTATGTGTGCCGTACCGCGCGTTTCCAGTGTCATATCGATCACGGTATCGCCGAGACTCACGCCGTAGTAGGCACGATCGTGCTGCGTCTGCACAATGTTTGCGCGCTGATCCATCAGGATCTGCGTGAGCAGGTGCAGAGCGCCGGGGCGATCTGACAAGTGAATCCGCAGTCGCATGCGGCGTCCGTCCTTTACCAGGCCGCGTTCGATGATCTTGGCCAGCAGGCTGACGTCGATGTTGCCACCGCAGACCAGTACAGCGGTTTTCTCATTGTGGAGTGAGGTCTTCTTCTGCAGCAGAGAGGCCAGCGCCGTGGCGCCTGCTCCTTCAGCCAGCAGCTTTTCGCGCTCCAGCAGCACCAGGATGGCCTTGGCGATCTCCTCCTCATCCACCGTGACGATCTCATCCACGTACTTCTTTACCAGTGGGAAGGTGAGGTCGCCGGCACGGCGTACGGCGATGCCGTCGGCGATGGTGGCTTCAGCCGGAAGGGTAACCGGTGTGTCTTCTTGAATCGCTCGCAGCATGGAGGGAAGCCGCTCCGTCTGCACCCCTATAACCCGTATGCTTGGATTCGATTCCTTGATAGCGCATGCGACGCCGCTGATGAGGCCGCCACCGCCAATCGGGACAACGACCGCCTCCAGATCCGGAACTTGTTCGAGCAATTCGAGTCCGATCGTACCCTGGCCATTGATAACTGCCGGATCGTCGAAGGGATGGATGAAGGTGAGGCCCTCTTCCTGACAAAGTTCGAGCGCCCTGGCGCACGCGTCGTCGTAGTTGGCTCCCGCCAGAACCACCTCGGCGCCAAAGCCGCGCGTGGCAGATACCTTGACCAGCGGGGTCATCATCGGCATTACGATAACCGACCGGATGCCCCGGAGTGATGCGTGGTAGGCGACCGCCTGCGCATGATTGCCTGCGCTGGCCGCGATCAAGCCGCGCTTGCGCTCCTCGTCCGACAAGGTCAGGATGCGATTGAGCGCGCCGCGCTCCTTGAATGCGCCGGTGCGCTGCAGGTTATCCAGCTTGAGGTAGACCTGCTGGCCGGTCAGTTGCGAGACCTCTTCGGTTTTGGCGCAGGGCGAGCAGTAGATGAATTCATGGATGCGCTCCCGGGCACGTTTGATTTCAACCAAAGAGACTTCTGCAACCATGTCTTCCACGCCTTTCTTTGAAAAGGGGATTTCATTTAGTGTAACAGCCGCCCCCCTGGACCATTGCCGTGTCGTTTCGCGGAACAGTTGTCAGGGCGTCGCGCGGGCTGGTTTTACCCTTGTCGAAGACGGAGCTGGCCCTGTGTCTGCTAGCATTTCCATGCGAAGTTCACTTGAGGAGCCAGATTCATGCGGCGAGAGTTTTACCGTTTCCTCCTGGTTGCGACAATGGCCGTTTTTGCAAGTCCACTGGTGTGCACGGCCATCGATGTTCCGGTTCCGGCAAGGTGCAGCCCAGAGGTGAACCAGCGGCTGACCGAACTTCTCGCATCGGGACAATCCGGCACTGTGGATAACGTAATGGTTTGCGGCGTGACGGTGAGTGCATCGCGGACGCAGCGCGGCGGCCCGCATGGCGATCATCAGATTCTGCCGCTGCGGGTGACGACATCGACGGGCGAGGTGCGGCTGGTCGAGGTTGTCACCAACGACGATCTGGATGGACGAGTCACGGCAGCGCCGAACACCCCAGTCTTTGCCTACGGTCAAGCCTTCTTCCCAAGCAGGGGAAGATTCGTTGCTGGGATCCACGATGTGCACTGTGCGACGCACCGCGGTGCGGACAATGGCTGGGTGGTTGTCGATGGAGAAAAGCATCCGGCAAGCTGTCCCCGATAGGTCATTCTTTCCGTGGTTCCTGCTGCCCGAGGTCTCGCATAATCCGAGCACGCCCCAGGCCGACAGCATTTCCCTAATGGAATAACACTTCGCTGTTTCTATTCCTTTTCTTTCGCATAAGAGTGCGACTCTTTTCCCTCTGCGTACGTCTGTCAAAGTAGAAGCCTCTCTCTTCCTTAGCTTCCTGCAGCGCAAGGGCAAGGGTGCGTCATACTGGCTTCGAATCGAAATGGATGCTGCACCGAATTAAGGGGATTTTTTTGAGAATGTCAGAACGAAGGCAACAGTGGGTTTTTCAATACCCGTATACGCTTCTGGTTTTACTCGCTGTGCTCTGGACGATTTCTGCAGGGCGTGCCTTGTCACAGGCGACCTCGCGCCAGTTGGGAACGGTGAAATCCATTGCCGCTGACAGCATTTCGCTAACTACCGATACGGCCCAGGATGTAGTTGTCCATGCCGCCCCCGATGCCAAAATCGTCAAGATTCCGGCGGGAAGCAAGGACATGAAGGCCGCGCAGCCCATCGAGATGAAGGATGTCGCGGTCGGAGACCGGCTTCTGGTCCGGGGAAGCCTTGGGGCCGACGCTCACACGTTTGATGCCACCTCCATAATCGTGATGAAGGGCGAAGACATCCAGCAGAAGCGCCTGCGGGAGCAGGAGGATTGGCAAAAGCATGGCACTGGCGGCCTGGTGAATGCGGTCGATCCTGTTGCCAACACGATTACCGTCTCTTCCGGACGTGCCGGGGATACAAAGAAGACGAGGATCCTCGTCTCTTCCTCTACCGTAATCCGCAAGTACGCTCCCGACTCTGTGAAGTTCGAGGATGCCCAGTCGAGCACGCTGGCCCAGATCAAGCCCGGAGATCAGCTCCGTGTGCGAGGAGCGCGCTCAGCCGATGGAGCAGTGGAGGCCGAGGAGATCGTCAGCGGCTCCTTCCGCAACCTGGCCGGAATTGTCTTGAATATCGAGCCTGCCGGCGAAGTTCTGACGATGAAGGACTCCGCTACGCAGAAGCTTATCGAGATTAAAATCACCGCGGACTCGCAGTTGCGCCGCCTGCCCCCCACGGCAGCGCAGATGCTGGCTCGCCGCGTATCGGGCAAGGAAGCGCCGGCGGGTTCACCGGCATCCGGCCCTTCTGCAGCAGGCACGGCTGCCAATGGGCCGCATGGGCCGGCGGGTATGCCTGGCCAGACGCCCGCCCATGAAGCGGCAGATCTGCAGCAGATTATGAGCAGGCTCCCCGCGATGCCAGTCTCGGAACTGCGTTCCGGCGATACCGTCATGATCGTTGCCACACCGGGCGCAGCCCATGGCGACGGAACCGTGATCACGCTGCTTGCCGGAGTGGAAGCGATCGTTGCCGCCACGCCCAAAGGCAGTCAGGCGATGACTCTGTCGCCATGGGACCTCAACAGCACTTCGGCCGATGCCGCGCAATAACGGCGGCCCGACTTTGAGAAATAGCTTTGCACCTTCACTTCCATGCAGTACCAGCCGCCCATCGACGATGGCAGGAGTAGGGATGTTTTTTTTAAGAGTATTGAGGTATTTCGCACTTCTTGTCTTTCTGTTGCCCTTCGGTGTTCTCTCCGCCACAGCCCAGGAGAACGTTAGTTTGCGCGGCATGGTTACGGACCCCTCCGGAGCAGTGATTCCCGGTGCCACCGTTACCCTGACCTCTGCCTCCGCAGCGAAGTACACCGCGACTTCGGGTGCTGACGGCGCCTATCAGATTCGTGGAGTTCCGGCCGGGGTCTACCAACTCGGTGCATCCGCCGGCGGTTTTGCGGCCTACCTGCGACCGGGCGTGCAAATTTCCGCGGGAGCATCCCGTAGCCTGGACATCAAACTGCAGATTGAGTTGCAGCAACAGCAGGTCGAGGTTACCGACAACGGCGCGACACTCGATACCAGTTCGGAAAGTAATGCCAGCTCTCTCGTCGTCCGGGGCAAAGACCTGGATGCGCTCTCCGATGATCCCGATGAGCTATCGAATGAGCTGCAGGCGTTGGCGGGACCCTCGGCAGGCCCCAACGGAGGCCAGATTTACGTGGATGGATTTACCGGTGGCGACGTTCCTCCGAAATCCTCCATCCGCGAGATTCGCGTGAATCAGAACCCGTTCTCTGCGCAGTACGATTCGTTGGGATACGGGCGTATCGAGATCCTTACCAAACCTGGAACCGACAAGTTCCACGGGCAAGTAAACGTGAATGGGAATGACTCGTCATTCAATACGGCGTGGAGCCCGGTAACCCAAACCGCTACCACCCAGCCACCACAGCCCTCCTATCACTCCTCCATGGTGATGGCGAATCTAGGTGGGCCCATAAATAAGAATGCATCGTTTGCGCTCTCCTTCAATCGGCGGAGCATCGCCGACAATAGTCTGGTCAACGCCACCATCCTCGACAGCAATCTTCAGCCTGTCTCCTTCGTGAGCTTTTTGGGGAATCCCCGGACCCGGCTGGAGATCTCTCCGCGCATTGATTACCAGCTTGCCGCCAACAACACGCTCACGGCACGCTACGAGTACGAGTCCAGCTCCGAAGACAACAGCGGAGTGGGAGGATTCAGCCTGCCCTCTGTCGGCTACAACTCGAGTCAAACGCAGCACAACATTCAGGTAAGCGACACGCAGATTTTTGGAGCCCGGGTTGTCAACGAAACACGCTTCCAGTGGGTGCGCAGGGTGAATGCCCAGACTCCGCAATCCACCGCAGTGACGGTGTCGGTTGCAGGCTCCTTCAACAGCGGCGGCAGTTCGGCAGGCAAGCAGAACGACATACAGAATCATTACGAATTTCAGAACTATACATCTCTGGCGCTGGGCAACCACTCCGTGAAGTTTGGCGCGCGCCTGCGGGACAGGAGCGACGACAACACTTCCTACCAGGGCTTCAATGGAACTTACATCTTCACCTCCCTTTCCGCCTATCAGAAGACTGTGCAGGGGCAGCAGCAGGGGTTGTCGCCGGCGCAGATCCGCGCCATGGGAGGCGGAGCGTCGCAGTACACCAGCGTGACCGGAAATCCCACGGCAAAAGCAAATGTCTTCGATGCCGGCCTGTACGCGGAAGACGATTGGAAGGTGCGTCAAAGTGTGACGCTGAGCTATGGGCTCCGATTCGAATCCCAGAATGAGATTCATGACCACGCCGATTTTGGGCCGCGGGTCGGAGTTGCCTGGGGCATTGGCAAGAGTAAGACCGGTGCGCCGAAAGCAATTGTTCGTGGCGGTTTCGGGCTCTTCTACGACCGCTTTGCGTTATCCAACATCCTGCAGGCGCAGCGGCAAAACGGGATCAACCAGCAGATCATCAGCATTGCCGATCCAGACACGTATTCCTCCGGGTCGACGGGGAGTGCCGCAGTTTCTGTCACACCGTCTGCGACGAATTCCTCCGGTTCGGTTCCGGGCCGCTATCAGATCGATCCCAATATGCATGCTTCCTACACAATGCAGACCGGGCTCTCCCTGGAAAAGCAGTTGCATAAAAGTGCAACTGTATCGGTTACATACCTCAATGCCAGGGGAGAGGATGGCTACCTGACGCGCAACATCAATGCGCCGCTGCCAGGCACCTATAATTCGCAGGATCCCACCAGCGGGGTTCGTCCGAATGGTACGCTGGAGAACATTTATCAGTATGGATCGCAAGGCAGATTCAATCAGAATCAGTTGATTGCCAACGTGAACCTGCGGCCCTCAAAGAGCTTTTCTCTCTTTGGCTTCTATGCGTTCAGCCATGCCAGCGCGGATAGCAACGGCAGCAACTCCCAGCCTTCGCAGCCCTACAATATTCATGCTGATTATGGCCGTGCCGCTTACGACGTGCACCATCGCCTTTTTCTTGGCGGGAGCGCGACTCTGCCTTACCAGTTTGTGCTGAGTCCATTTATCGTGGCGAGTTCCGGGTCACCCTTCAACATCACGACCGGGACCGACCTCAACGGAGACTTTCAGTACAACGATCGTCCCGCCTTCGCGACCGATCTCACTCGCGCCAGTGTGGTGCGGACAAAGTATGGAGCTTTTGATACTGATCCGATCGCGGGACAAACAATCATTCCTGTGAACTACAAAGAGGGCCCGGCACGCTTTACCGCGAATCTTCGTGTCGCCAAGAATTTTGGCTTTGGTCCGAAGGTGGAGGGACGGGGAGGGTCCTCGGGAGGCCCCGGTGGCCCTGGTGGTCCTGGTGGACCTCACGGCGGAGGTCCAGGTGGGGGCGGAGGCTTCGGTGGGCCTCGGGGTGGCTTCGGCGGAAGTTCCTCTTCGAATCGCTACAACCTGTCGTTTAGTGTGCAGGCGCTCAATATTTTCAACATGGTGAATCTTGCCAACCCAACGGGCGTTCTCACTTCGCGTACTTTTGGCGAATCCAACGCCCTGGCAGGCCAGATCTTCTCCTCGTCGAGTGCTGTTCGAAGGATCTTCCTGCAAACAACATTCAGTTTCTAGAAGCGTTATGGTAGCTACCAACCCGTTTCGCAAAGACCCCATGCTGACCAAACGACCCTCTCCGGAGGGTCGTTTTTTTGCTTTTCGCTAAGAAGTGTTATTCCACGCGGGGCCAAATTGTGCGAAGCTGTATGCCCACAGGAGGTAACCCATCCCTGCTCGATCCCTATCGAGTATGGAAGAGGAATCATCCGGCCCTGAACCTACCGAAAAAACCAGAAAGACTTCGATTCATGGAAGATTCGAGAAGACCGAGCGCCAACTTTTCGGCGTTGCGATCTAACATCTTGGTTGCATAGACCACTAATGCCCAGAATGTTATAAACTTTGCAGCCGAGGAAGCTATTCGGTAAACACTCAACCGCGCAGCACCTTCGAAACATGTGCTGGCAGGCTGATGAAGAAGCTCTAGCCCCTTGAGATTTTGTGCATTCCTCGTTTCTGTAGTTTCTTTAGAACTCAACACCCGGCGCCGTCTTGAGTCCGTGTGTGCGTCATTCCAGAATGACCTCGTTTTTGTTCAAAGGAGCTCTGCATGCGTAACAACCCTCTGTCTCGCGTCAAAATCGGATCCATGGCGCGGCTTCTGCCAGCCGTCCTAATATTAGCCGCGACGCCTGCAGTGAAGGCGGCAACGGCCCCTATCGTCTTTTCGGGCTTGGAGTCTTCACCGTTTGGCGGAACCTTTCAATCGGCAACGAGCGCCGCGACAGATGCCACGGGCAATCTATACGTTTCCGAGCCTAACCAGAACCGGGTCAGCATGGTCGCGCCCGACGGAACTCGCACAGTTTTGTCGATTAGCGGCCTCAGTGCTCCCGTTGGCCTCGCTGTCGATTCCGGAAACAATCTATGGGTAGCAAATTCGGGAGCCAACAATGTAATTCGCCATCCGTTGGGTGGCGGTGGCGATGCGACTCTCAGTGGTTTTAGCACGCCCTACAACCTGGCGGCGGATGCTGCCGGCAACGTCTATGTCTCCAATGCGGCAACCAATACCGTTTCCAAAATCAGCGGTGGCGTCGTCACGCCGCTGGTATCGGGTGGCCTGGGTGGTATTCGCGGGCTCGCCGTGGATTCGGCGGACAATCTTTATATAGGTATCAGCGGCTCGGGACAGGTAGTGGATGTTTCCGCAACCACGGGTACCGTCAAGGGCACAATCACTCCCTCGTCCTCGTGCCAGGTCTTCGATCTCTCGGTGAATCCAACCGGGGATCTCTTCGTAGCCTGCGGCAACAAGTCGGTTATCTATCGCGTCCCGAATGAAGCCGGAATCCTGACAGTGGCCGATCAATCGGTCGTTGCCAGCAGTGCTATTCCGGGCAGCGCCGGAGTTCACGGACTGGCCTTCGGTGGTGGCACTCTCTATGCCACCAGCGGCCAGTCAATCGTGGATAAGATTCAACTCGACTCCGTCAATCTTGGCTCTTTCGCAATCAGTTCTCCCACCTCTACGCTGGCCGCGACTGCAACGCTGAATTTCTCAGCGATTACCACGTCATCGATCGGGAGTGTGGTTGCATTTTCTGAAGGCATAGCGCAGTCCAACCCGGCTGGGCCAGCCGATTACCGAATCTCCAGCACCGGAACCACCTGCCCGGTCAATGGCGGAAGCCTGGGCGCCGGCAGCACCTGCACCGTGACAATCACTTACTATCCAAACGGAGTTGGCGTTCGCCATGGCGGTGTGCTCTTCTCCGACTCTGGCAATCAGCAGCTCTTTAACCTTCCACTCTTCGGAATCGGCCTCGGCAGCAGGGTTGCATATGGGCCGAGTATCATCAATGCCTTTGATCCTACGGTCGCCGGGCAATCCCTCAACGGGCCGGTAGCTATCCAGGTAGATGGGGCGGGGAACCGCGTCGTCGTTGATATCCTGAACAACCGCGTTGTGAAGTTCGATCAGCAACTCACGACGGGTTCTGTCGTCGGAACGGGCCTCACGCTTCCTAATGGCGTCGCAATCGACGGGAGCGGAAATGTGTATATCGCAGATAGTGCTGCGGGCATCCTGATGGTTCCCAATGAAAATGGAACCCTCAATTCCGCCCATCAATCTGTCGTGACCACCGATGTGTCTCTGCCCTCAGGAATGCGTTTCGACCGCGCTGGAAATCTGTATGTCGCGGATGCCTTCAATAACCGGGTCATTAAGATTCCATTTGAAGATGGCAAGGTAAATGGGCTTCATCAGACGACGGTCGGCTCTGGATTCGTCCAGCCCAACGGTGTTGCGATCGATCCCTCCGGAACTGTGTACGTTGCCGATACAGGCAACAATCGAGTGGTGCGGGTTGCTCCCAATGGGGCCCAATCGACTGTGTCCATCGACATCGGTCAGATCAATAACCTGGCCCTGGAAGCGCCCGGCGATGTGACTCTGGACGCGGCAGGCGATCTATATATCTCTGACACCAACAACTACCGCATCATCTATGTCTCAGCCGATGGACTGGTTCAGGCCGTGGTGCCAGGTGCACAAACGCCTTCTCAACCGGGCTATGGCGCTTTCGGCGGCATCTGGATCGACCCAATTGGTTGGCTCTACATCCCGGACTTTCTGGCAAACCGGATCGAAGAGGTCCAGAATTTCCCATTCCCGCTCAACTTCCCGCTGACGCCGATTGGCGCCACCAGCCAGCCCCAGGTTATCCAGACCAGCAACATTGGAAACACCCCGCTGAGCATCAAGAAACTGAGCTTCCCGAAGGACTTTCAGCAGCAGTCCGTGGGCTCTGCGCCGGTTCCGGATTGCTCGGGCACTTCCACACTGGCTAGCGGTACAAGCTGCCTGATTGGTGTCGTCTTCCAGCCATCCAAGTCGGGGACATTCCAGGAAAATCTGAATGTCGTGAATGATGATCTCAACACCCCGCCGCCGTATAACACGGACGTCTTCCCGCTATCCGGGACCGCGCAGAGCATCCTGAGCGTGACTCCGCTGTCGCTCACATTTGCCGTAACACCGGATGGATCGGTTTCAGCGGCTCAGACATTAACCATCACAAACCTGACCAAGAGCTCCACTAGCCTGACCTTCAGTTTCACGGGATCGAATCCCAGCGACTTCGGGATTTCCTCCCAGACTTGCGGATCCACCTTGGCTGGCAAGACAAGCTGCACGGTCTCCGTGGTCTTTAAGCCGGTGCTGCCGGAGAATGGAGCTCGCTCCGCACAACTCCTGATTGCCAGCGGTGTTGCTGGCGGATCTGTCACAGTGGCTCTCAATGGCACGGCTACGATTCCTGCGCTTGTTGCGAGTCCAAACTCTTTAACCTTCCCGCCAACTCCGGAGTTTACGCAGTCGCAGATGGCGTTTACTCTGACGAACCTTACCTTTGTTCCGGTCTATCTCCGGTTCAGCACAACCTTGAACCCGGTTGCCTTCACTCCGCTTCCGAGTCCTGGCTGCAACGGTTTGATCGCAGCGAATTCATCGTGCACTGTAGGCGTTATCTTCCGCCCGACGGTATACGATCCAATCAATCCTGCTAACAATCTGCTGACCGATGTTTTGACTGTCTTAGGCAGTACGGATGGTATCAACTACAACTTCTCAACAACGGTGTCATTGGCTGGGGTTGTCACAGCGCCTCCGGCCGGCGTTGTTGCAGCACTCGGAAAGGTTCTGCCAAATGCACGAGTAACGCTCAGCCCATCGAACGTCAGCTTTGGGCAGCAGTCCCTCTTCACCGCAGCTTCCACAACCCTCAATGTAACGAACCACACTGGGCTGGCCAGCTACCTGTCTCTTACCGTTCCAACAGGTTACGCAGCCAACTCTTCGTGCCCGGCAGTCCTCAAGTCGGGAACATCCTGCCAGGTCACGTTGTCCTTCCGTCCGGATACGGCCGGATCGCACGACGGTTACCTGACCACAACCCTGATTCCGGTCAATGGTAGTGCAAGCCATTCTTCCCGGGTCAGCGTATCAGGCACAGGAAAGTAGGAAGCTGCTCCTTTACGTTGTAACAACTGAAAGGCCCGTTCCAATTCCGGAGCGGGCCTTTTTCTTTGCAGCGATAAGGCGGAATCGGCGAGCTGGACCGCGAATTCATTTCGCAGATCAAGTTCGGTTTGCTGGTTCGCACACCAGGCGTTGCTTGCGAGAGCTTATGGACGAAGCTTTGCAGTTCTTAGGAAGTCAAAGTTGCCGGAGCTGGAGGGTTGCAGATCTTCCAGCCTTCGATTGTGAATCATCACGGTGTCCAGATACCAGAGGTTGATCGATGGGAGATCCCTGGCAAGGATCTGCTGGGCCTGCTCGTAATCCCTGCGGCGCTGGTTCTGGTCACTGACTTTGGCCGCATCGTTCAACAACTGGTCGAGTGCGGGATTCAGATAGCGGCCGCGATTCGCACCGTGGGGCGGAAGGCTGGCGGTGTGGTACGCATAGCGGAAGATATCCGGGTCTTCATTGCCGCCCTGCCAGCGCAGCGTATACACCTGGAATGCGCCTCGGGTGATGTCTGCATAAAAGCTGGCAAACTCAAAGCTGCGTACTTCAAGCTCGATTCCGATCTGTCGCAGTTCCTGTTGCAGAATCATCGCCAGTAAGCGGCTAGTTTCATCGGTCGAGGTCTTCAGCGTCAGATGAAAACGAACTCCGTCCGGCCCTCTCTTGAGGCCAGCCTCATCCAGAATAGAGTTGGCATGTTGCGGATCGTAATCGTAGTGCGGAAGGTTGGGCGACCAGGCCCAATGGTCGGGTGGCAACAGGCTTTCGGCTGATCGCGCACGGTCCCTCCACAGTGAGTGAATGATAAGAGGGCGATTGATCGCATACGCGATCGCCTGCCGTACGCGCACATCGCGCAACGCAGGATCGCTGACATTGAAGGAGATGTAATTCAGGACCGTTCCCGGCTTCGTCTCCACGACAAGATCGGGCCGTTTCATCAGTGCATTGGTCATGTCTGCCGTTAGCGCATTGATGCAGACATCGGCGGAACCCTTTTCCATTTCCAGCGCACGGGTAATGGCATCCGGCACTACGGCAAAGCGGATGTGCTCGATATTCGGCTGTGGCTGCCACGAAGTGGAACTGCGCTCGAGTACGACCTCTTTGTCCTGCTCCATTCTGACAAAACGATAGGGACCGCTGCCCACCGGATGCTGGCCAAACTCGCGCCCGCTGCCTTCGGGCACAATGCCGATTGCGCCATCCGATAGATTCCACAGCAGGGCTGCATCGGGCTTCTTCAGCCGCACGATGACGGTGGTTGCGTCCGGAGCCTCAACGCTCTCGATGTTCTGGAAAGCGCCGGCCTTGGCGGTAATGATCGGGCCATGCAGAATGGTGTCCAGCGTCCATTTCACATCCCGCGCCGTAAGCAGACGCCCATCGTGGAAATGAACGCCGCTATGCAGATGAAAGATGTACGTCTGCGGGTTGGGAGTCTCCCAGCGCTCTGCCAGCCACGGCTGGACGTTGAAGTGTTCATCGCGCCGAACCAGCGCATCAAAAATCAGCGCATCGATGTGTTCGGATTGACCGTCGGTACCGATGCGTGGATCGAGATTCGCGGGACTGCTCTCGATCAGCATCGTCACGGTGTTGGGCAGCGGGGCGGGTTGTTTGCAGCCTGTCAGGCTCAAGGCGAGCGGGCCGAGGGCAACGAGCGCAAAGCCTGCTGCCAGCCGCTTCCGGTTATGCATAGGTGATCTGCCCCAGCAAAGCAGCTTCAGTGGCTCCCGTGGCCGATGGAACGTTGCCCGGCCTGTGATGCCATGTCTGCCACGCAAGCAGTGCGAACGCGGTTGCCTCCTTCGCTTGAGAGGGCAGTCCGAGATCGTCGCTGGTCATGATCCGGCAGTGAAGCGGCTCCAGTGTTGCGCGGAGCATCTCCACCAGCGTCGCATTCTGCGAGCCTCCACCGGAGAGCACATAGTCTACCGCTGCTCCCTGCATAAGCGGCTGGACAAATCTCTCATAGGCCAGCCCGATGCTGCGGGCGGTGAGCGCAGTAGCCGTGGCAACCGCGTCTTCCGGCTGCGTGCTGGCGCGAGAACAGAGCGCAGCAAATTTTCTGGCGTACTCTGAGCCAAACTCCTCGCGTCCTGCGGTCTTCGGCGGAGCGGCGGAAAAGAATGGCTGGCGCAGCAATGGAGTAAGAACCTCCTCCAGCACACGCCCCCGGGCCGCGATGTGTCCGCCGCGATCGAAGGACTGCTGAAAGAGAAGCTGCGTTACCGCATCGATGACCATGTTCGCCGGACCCGTATCAAAGGCGAGCACCTGAGAAATCCCGGCAGAGCGGGGCACTGCAGTAAGGTTGCCAATTCCGCCCAGATTCTGCAGTACGCGGCCTCGTTTTGCATCGCGGAAGAGAACGTAGTCCAGCAGCGGAACCAACGGAGCGCCCTGTCCTCCCGCCGCCATATCCGCCGGGCGAAAATTCGAGACGACAGGAACCCGCATCTCTCGCGCCAGCAGTGCCATCTCTCCAATCTGCCAGGTGCAGGCGAAGGTTCGCCCGGCATAGCGTTCGGGTTTGGCCTGGTGATAGACCGTTTGCCCATGGCACCCGATGAGTTGCAGCTTTACAGGGTGCTCTGCCAGCGTGCTTCGAACCGCCTCCGCATAGGTGATGCCGAGCCGCCAGTTGAGCCGCGCCAGCTCGGCGGTTGTGGTCGAACGAGCATCCATGGCGTCCAGCACGCTGCGGCGAAGAGCGGTGGAAAAGGGAAACGATACGTGCGCGATGAGCTTCAGGTCCAGCTCAAGGTCTGGGCCTGCACCCTTCGGCCGGATACGGACGAGCGCAACATCGACCCCGTCTGCCGAAGTGCCGCTCATCACGCCGGCAACGATCATCGGCTTGTCTGCAGATTCTGCTTGCGTGCGCCTCATCCCTGCCTCCGTGCGCCTGCTTCCTCCACTTCCGCCGTAAAACGTTTCGTCTCCTGGCGCAGGCGCTCCATGCGTGCGACGTTCAGTTGTGGTGCAACCTTTGCTACGAATTTACGCTTCCACCGGGCGAGCCTGCTCGCTGTGTTCGATATGCGCCGACGAAATGCCGCGGATCGCTCTGCCTCCGTGAGCAACGATTCAAAGGCGCGAAGGATGAGCGCTGGACTGTGGCATATCTCAATGCGATCGGTCCCTGCCAGCACGGCGGAGACGGCTGCCTCTTCTATCGAGGCGTGGCTGAGTATCCCGCCCATCTCCATGTCGTCCGAGAGAATCAATCCCCGGTAGCCAATCTTTTTCCGAAGTATATCCGTGATCCAGTATTTCGACACCGAAGCAGGTACGGGAGCGCCCTTCGTCGCAGGATAGCTCGCATGGGAGACCATCACCATCGGCAGAGCACTCGCGAGCTCGCGATAGGGAAGCATGTCCTCGGACCATAACTCGTCCCAGCTTCGCAGGATGCTGGGCGTTGCCTGGTGGGAATCCAGCGTGCCGCCGCCCAGCCCCGGGAAGTGCTTGCCGCATCCGATGGCGCCTGACTTCCTGAGCCCCTTGAGAAACGCCGCCGCATACGTGGCAACCTCTGCGGGATCAGGTGACGTGGTTCTCGTTTGCATGACCGCAGCGGATGCCGGCAATGCCAGGTCTAGGACTGGAGCGAGTGTTGTATTGAAGCCCAATGCGCGGACCTCGCGGCCAATCAGCTCGCCGTGACGCTCCGCCATAACCTTGGACCCGGTGGCCGCAACGGCTGAGGCCGACGGCATCGGCGCGATCACATCCCGCAGGCGATCCACCAGCCCTCCCTCGACATCGACGCAGCGAATGGCGGAGGCTGAGGACAACTCAGACACCGACGCCAGCAAATCTCGTGTCTGAGAAACATCCTCGATGTTTCTGCGAAAGAGGATGACTCCGCCGGGCTGCAGAAGCTTGATCCAGGCGCGTTCCACCGGGGTTAGCTGTGTGCCCTCAACGCCAACAATCAGAAGTTCTCCCACCAGTTGCCGCAGAGTCCTGGCCGCCATGGTTATGCCTTCTCCGTGCGCGAGCCCTGAATCTCGTTCTTCAGCTCTTCCAGCAGGTTGAGCGCCTGAAGCGGCGTGAGGGAATTGATCTCGGTCTGCTCCAGCCGGTCGACGATCCGCTGGGAGAGGGGAGTAAACATCGTCATCTGCAGAGGCGCTTCGGTTTCTACCGCAACGTTACGGCGTTCGGAGCGCTCATGCTGCCGCAGCACCTGCCTCGCCCTCTCCAGCACCGGGGAGGGGAGTCCGGCAAGCCGCGCAACTTCGATTCCATAACTCTTGCTCGCAGCCCCCGGTTCAATGGTGTGGAGGAAGATGATTCCCTTGGAAGTCTCCTTCACCGTCACGCGCAGGTTCTTCAAGCGGGGAAGCTGTTCGGCCAGCATAGTGAGTTCGTGGTAATGCGTGGCAAATAGCGTGCGCGCGCCTATCTCGGCATGCAGGAACTCCACCGTAGCCCAGGCCAGCGAGAGCCCGTCAAACGTGGCGGTGCCTCGCCCCATCTCGTCCAGCAGAATCAGGGAGCGCCGCGTCGCGGTGTTCAGGATGTTGGCCGTCTCCGTCATCTCGACCATAAAGGTGGATCGGCCGCGGGCCACATTGTCGCTAGCACCGATGCGTGTGTAGATGCGGTCCACCAGTCCCAGCCGCAGCCGCTCCGCAGGAACAAAGCAGCCCATCTGCGCCATGATCACCAGGAGCGCCGCCTGCCTTAAATAGGTCGATTTTCCGCCCATGTTTGGCCCGGTGATGAGCAGCAGGCTGGGGCCCTCCGTGTCGAGATAGAGGTCATTGGGGATGAAGCGGCCTTCGCCTCCAGTCTCCATCAGTCGCTCTACCACGGGATGGCGCGCGCCGATTGCCTCAAGGATCAATGCCTCTTCTATCTGCGGACGAACATAGTGGTGCAGCGCGGCCAGGTGCGCGAAATCAGCCAACAGATCGATCTCCGCGACGATCGCGCTTGTACGCCGGATTCGACTGGCGGCTGCGAGAACCGTAGCGCGAAGCTGTGCAAAGATGCGCTTTTCGATTTCGATAGCACGCTCATGCGCGGTAAGGACGCGAACTTCGTAGTCCTTCAGCTCAGGCGTGGTAAAGCGCTCGGCGTTGACCAGTGTCTGCTTTCGCTCATAGTCATCCGGGACAGCGGAGAGATTCGACTTGGTGATTTCGATGTAGTAACCGAAGACGGAGTTAAAGCGAACCTTCAGGGAGCTAATCCCGGTTCGCGTCCGCTCGCGCTCCTCAATCGCGGCAATGGATTGCTTGCCGCTCTGGCTCACACTGCGCAGCGAATCCAGTTCCTCGTCCACCCCCGCAGCGATGACTCCGCCCTCAGCCAGCGTCAGAGGCGGCTCTGGCAGCAGGGTGGCTAGAATCTTTTCGGAGATGTCTTCCAGCGTGTCCAGCCGGTCGGCACAGTCGTGCCACTTCGCCGCGGCCAGGCCGGAGACCGCCTGCTTAACCTGCGGCAGGTGCGCCAGAGAATTCCCCAGGGCCAGCAGGTCGCGTGGGCCGGCGCTGTCCAGCGAGATGCGCGCCAGCAACCGCTCCAGATCGAGAATGCCGGACAGCGTGCGCCGTACCCCTTCGCGGCGAACCAGATCCGCGTAAAGCTCCTCCACCGCCTCATACCGGCGCTCGATCTGATGGCGATCCAGCAGAGGCCGCAGAATCGAGGCTCGCAGAAGCCGTTTGCCCATCGGGGTCAGGCAGCAATCCAATGTATGGAAGAGGGTCGTCTCCTGCGAGGAGTCGGAGAAGAGTGTCTCGGTTAACTCCAGATTGCGTACCGTGACCTGATCGAGCTGAAGAAATTCCGAGCGCTCATAGAAGCGGATGCTATCGACGTGCCCGGCGTCGAGTTGCTGCGTGCTGCGCACATAATGCAGGACGGCGCCGGCTGCGGTGGCTGCGGTCGCGTGACCCGTCAGTCCAAAGCCATCGAGGGAGTGCGCTCCCAACTGCCGTTCGAGCAGGGGAATCGCATACTCGGCGGAAAAGACCCAGTCGTCGAGCCTGGTACGGGTAGGGATGCGCTCCAGCCCCCGCGTCTCATCGCCATCCATGGAGTCGAGCAGCGGCTGGTTGGTGGCAACCAGCAGTTCGCTGGGCTGGACCTTGGTGAGCTCATCGATAGCCAGAGCCATCGCACTCGCACCGCTGAACTCAGCCGCTCGAAAGTCGCCCGTGGATACATCCAGCAGGGCGACGGCGGCGGTCTGCCCGTCGGAATGCAGCGCTCCCAGGAAATTGTTGCGATCCGATCCGAGAGTGGGATCCATCGCAGTCCCCGGGGTGAGCACGCGAATCACCTCGCGCCGGACGATCTTCTTCGTCAGCTTCGGATCTTCCATCTGCTCGCAGATGGCGACACGATAGCCCTTGCGGAGCAGCCGCGAGATGTAGGATTCGGCGGCATGATACGGAACCCCGCACATGGGCACAGACCGTTCGCGGTCGCGGGCCGTAAGCGTAATCTGCAACTCGCGGGAAGCGGTTTGCGCGTCATCAAAAAAGAGTTCGTAGAAGTCGCCCATGCGGAAAAACAGCAGGGCGTCAGGATTTAACGCCTTGGCCCCCATGTACTGGCGCATGAATGGGGTAAGCGCTAGCGCGGCAGGGGCAGAGGACTCGTTTGTCACCGGGGTTGAATTTTCTTCAGGCACTGGAAATGCCAGCATACCGCGAACGGCATGCTGGCGTGTAGCCCAGAAATTTGCCGCGAAGTCCTAAGGCCAGTTAAATGCCGCCACCGTCTCCGGTTTCGGGCATTTTAGGGCTATTCGAAGCGTGCTGCTTCACCATCTCCTTATAGGTTGCCAGAATCAGAAGTGGAGCAGCCCATTGACCAATAAAGAGCGACATATGATCCTTGCCGGCGATCTTCAGCGCCACGGAGGCGAGCATCGAGGTAAAAGCAGCGCAAAAGAAACCTTTGCCAGGGCATTTCGTCGCGCCGCATTCAAACATCATCGACTGATCTTTCTTCATTTCTTCGGAGTGATCATCCATGAGGCATCTCCTGTAGGTGGAGTTTTTAGGCCACAGAAATTGGCGTATCCTTGCCCAACCTGGGTGGTGCCAACACTGTTTATGGACAGAGATGCGGAAAGTAGAGGCCAGGAAAGCAATCCAATGCAGCCAAAGGAGTCCAAGTTGGGTAGGATGAAAGTAGTGGTCTCTGGTAGCCGCAGGTCTGAGCGCGCAGCTTTTTAGAGCGGTCTGCAATTGTGCCCCAATACCTGTTCAGGTGTTGTGAGGAGAGATGCGGGCGAGTGTGACCTAGATCACTGTATACTAACGGGTAATCTCCTAAGGTTAATGCAATGTTCCTCATCTGGCTCAGGGTCGCTACCGCATTGTATGGACTGGCAAGTCTGGCTGCCCTGCCAGCTGTGCTCTATGGACGGCCCAGGTGGAACAAGGTCTGTCTGGGGGCGGCCATTGGAGGATTTTTCTTCCACTTCGTCTCCCTGATGGAAATGATGAACGCCGCCCACCACTGGGTTCCGACGGGGATGCATGAAGTTCAGTCGATGCTGGCTTTGCTGATTATGCTGGCTTTTCTTCTGATCGCTCTGCTCTATCGCACGGTTACCTTCGGTATGTTCGCCCTGCCGCTGGTGTTTCTGCTGGTGCTGATTCCCGCCATTGGGCCGGACAAATACACCTTCACGTCGCCCCTGATCCGTAACGGGTGGGTCTTCGTACACATTGCCGCGGTTCTTGCCGCCTATGCCGGGCTGATCTTCAGCCTGGTGGCCAGCTTGCTGTATCTGTTGCAGGAGCGTCGCATCAAGAGCAAGAGAAAGCAAAAGGCAGAGTTTCTGCCTTGGCTGCCACCCCTCGAAACTATTGACCAGATTGCCCACCGCACACTGCTGGTCGGATTCCACGCTATGACCATAGGATTACTGGCCGGGTCGCTGATTGCACAAGCCAGCATGGGATCGGCCTATTTCCGCGACCCCAAGGTGCTGCTGTCGTTCGGGATGTGGCTGCTGTTTGTCGTGCTGCTGTTTATTCGCAGGAGCAAGGGATTGCGCGGTCGCCGCGCGGTCTATCTCTCCAGCCTGGTCTTTCTGGTCATGCTCAGCGTCTGGGCGGCCAATCAGGTCAGCTCGTTCCACAGGTTTACGACCCCATGAGCGCTGGCAAAAATATTGTTCTGCTCGGGGTGAACCATAAGACGGCCCCGATCGAATTACGCGAACAGCTCGCCATCCCTGCTCACCGCCTTGCCGAGGCGACCGAGCGACTGGTGGCCACCGCCGGTATCGACGAGGGGATGATCCTCTCCACCTGCAATCGCGTGGAGATCCTTACCTGTCAGGAATCCGGAGCGGACCTGCTGCACTTTCTGAACCAGTATCTCGACATCGATCCGTCTTTGTTGCGTCCGCATATCTACGAGTACCGGGAGCAGGAAGCCGTGCGCCATCTCTTCCGGGTTGCGGCCAGCCTGGATTCCATGGTCGTAGGCGAGCCGCAGATTCTTGGCCAGGTAAAGGAGTCGTACACGGTTGCGCGCTCGGTGGGCGCGGTGCAGTCGAATCTGGAGAAGCTTCTCCAAAGCGCCTTTACCGTAGCCAAGAAGGTGCGTTCCGAGACTCAGATAGGCAGCTCCTCGGTCTCAATCGCGTCGGTAGCGGTAGAACTGGCGCAGAAAATCTTTGGCTCGCTCGATGGCAAGACCGTGCTGCTTGTCGGAGCAGGCAAGATGAGCGAACTGGCGGCGCGCCACCTGCAGCAGCAGGGCGCCGGAACCATCTTTGTGGCGAACCGCACGTACGAACGGGCGGTGCGCGTTGCGAAGGAGTTCCACGGACGGCCCATTCCGCTCGACGACCTGCACTCTACGGCGGACCAGGCGGATATCATAATCACCTCCACCGGAGCACCTCACCCCATCTTCCGCAAGGAGCATGGGCAGCGGTTCATGCAAAAGCGGCGCAACCGGCCGATGTTCTTCATCGATATTGCCGTGCCTCGGGATGTGGATCCCGGCATGAACCGGATTGAAGGCATCTTTGTCTATGACATCGATGACCTGCAGTCGGTCGCGGCTTCGCACCTGGCAGAGCGCACCCGCGAGGCGGAGAACGCCGAAAGCATCGTGGCTGGCGAGGTCGAGCGCTATCAGGTGAAGCTGCAATCGCTGAACGTAGTGCCTGCCATCGTAGGGATTCAACACTCCGCCGAGGAGATTCGCCAGATGGAACTGCATCGCGCACATGCGCGCCTTCAGTCGCTGACGCCCGAGCAACTGGCGGCGGTGGAGGCACTCACCCGGGGCATGATGAACAAGATGCTCCACCTGCCGCTGCAGGCGCTGAAGACCGCAGCTCGCGCAGGCGATGTCACGACCGTGGACACCATTTGCGGGCTGTTTCCTGCGGCAACGGGCGGTGAGTCTTCCTCGAGCGCACAGGAGCCACCTCTTCCGAAGTCCGCTCCCGTGCAGGAGATCATCAGAAAGACCGAGATTGAAGAAGACCATGTCGCAGCCGTGGGCGCTGTATCTCCGGCAAAGGAGCGCGCGTGATACGCATTGGCTCACGTGGTTCGCAGCTTGCCTTGTGGCAGGCCAACCATATCGCGGACGCCTTGCGTGGGGCAGGGCAGGAAGTTTCTATTGAGATCATCCGCACCACGGGCGATCAGATGCAGAGCGTGACCTTTGCCCAGGTGGGCTCCAAGGGAATGTTTACCAAAGAGATCGAAGAAGCCCTCGCAGAGGACAGGATCGATCTGGCTGTGCACAGCCTGAAGGACCTGCCAACGGAATTGCCCGCTGGATTTTCAATTGCCGCCATTCCGCCACGGGTGGACCCACGCGATGCCCTGGTGTCGGTGGACTATGCTCACTTTACCGATCTTCCGAGCGGCGCGCAGGTAGGAACCAGCAGCCTTCGCCGCCAGGCCCAACTGCGGGCTACGCGGCCGGATCTAGAGTATGTCGAGTTCCGCGGGAATGTGGATACGCGTCTGCGCAAGTTGGCCGAGGGGCAGGTGCAGGCCGTAGTTCTGGCCTCGGCAGGCCTGGAGCGGCTGGGCAAGACCGAATGGATACGCGAACGGTTCGATGCGGACCTCGTATGCCCGGCAGCAGGGCAAGGCGCCCTGGCAATCGAGTGCCGCAGCAACGATACCAGGACGCATGAAGTTGTTCGATTTCTCGATGACTCCGGGACACGCTTCGCGGTAACCGCCGAGCGAGCCGCTCTGAATGCACTGGGCGGCGGATGCCAGGTTCCGATAGGCGTCTACTGCACGCAGGAGAGAAGCAGCTATCGTATCCGCGGAGCGGTGGCCCAGCCGGATGGCAACCTGGTGCTTCGTGCCGAGGCACACGGGGAGAATGCGAACGCCCTTGGAACGCAGTTGGCAGAGGCGTTGCTGGGCATGGGAGCCGCGGAGATACTGGCCAGTGTGGGTACCGCGAGATGAACGCGACGGCCGGTCTGCTTGCAGGCAGGCGCATCGTCGTGACCCGCGCACAGCAACAGGCCGGACGATTGGCCGAGGCATTGCGTGCGCTCGGCGCAGAAGTCATCGAACTGCCGCTGATTGAAATCGCTCCGCCCGCATCCTACCAGCCGCTTGATGACGCACTGCGGCAGCTTGATTTGTATCAGTGGCTGATCGTAACCAGTGCCAATACGGTTCGCGTGCTGGCTGCCAGAGCCAGCTTGATTCCGATTGATCTGTCGAGCGAGAGGGGGCTGAAGACAGTCGCCATCGGCTCGGCTACCGCCAAGGCCATGCGGGAGCAGGGAATCAATGTCGATATTGTTCCGGAGAAGTATGTGGCGGAATCGGTGGTCGAAGCTCTGAAGCAGGCCGCGCCCGGTGCGAGAATTCTACTGGCAAGGGCCAGTGTCGCCCGCGATGTTCTTCCCGAGAGTCTGGCGAGTCTTGGCGCCCAGGTGGATATAGTGGATGCCTACCAGACGCTGATTCCCGCGGGATCGGATGCACGCGTCCGCACACTTTTCGGTGATCCGAAGTCTGTACCAGATGCTGTTACGTTTACCAGTTCTTCGACGGTAAAGAACTTCGTGGCGCTACTTGAAAAAGCTGGGCTGCGAGTGCCTCCCGCGAAATCGCAGGCTCTATCGATTGGGCCGGTCACCAGCGCGACACTCCGCGAGTGCGGATGGGAGCCCGCCATTGAAGCCGCACAATTCGACATCGATGGTCTGGTTACTGCGGCAAAACAAGCTCTGTCTGCATCCTGAACCCCTACGACCGCGCTGTGACGCAAGTCCACGACCCCACCTGCATCCACCACACACTGCACCAGAACGCCCGCGAGAACAGCAGGCACATTCGCTGCTAGGCTGTGGCGCGCCGCTGTTCGTCGGCACGCTGCTGCTGCCCGCCAAGGCGCACGCTGACGACCTTGGAGACGCCAGGCTCCTGCATGGTTACGCCATAGATCATGTCGGCGGCGCTCATCATGCGCTTGGAGTGGGTCACCATCACGAACTGCGTATCGCCGCTCATGCCGCGGAGCATATCCGCCAATCGGCCAACGTTGGTTTCGTCGAGCGGAGCATCCACCTCGTCCAGCACGCAGAAGGGGCTGGGCTGGTATTGGAAGATGCCCACCAGCAGGGAGAGAGCCGTCAGCGCCTTCTCGCCACCGGAGAGTAGCAGCACGTTCTGCAGTTTTTTGCCCGGCGGAGAGGCAACGATATCGATGCCGCTCTCTGCGGAATTCTCTTCATCGGTGAGTCGCATAAAGCCCTGGCCGCCGCCGAAGAGCTTGGCGAAGGTCATGCTGAAGTTTTCATTGATGCGGGCGAAGGCTTCATCGAACTTGGTGCGGGAGATCTGATCGATCTCCTTGATGGTGGATTGCGTGTTTTCGATGGAGTCGAGGAGATCCTTGCGCTGTGTTTCCAGAAACTCGTGGCGCTGAGAGATCTCGGTGTACTCCTCCAGGGCCATCATGTTGACCGGACCCATCGCTTCGAGGCGCTGCTTCAGGCCGCGGCAGGCCTCCTCTTCGCTGGCCAGCGCGTCGTCTTCCAGCCGGGAGATATCTTCCTGCGCGCGCAGCTCCGCGGCTTCAATGCCGAGATCGCTGACGCAGGCGGCCTCGACGTGCTCGAGATCGGCGGCAAGTTTGGCTGCGCTGGCGGCGCGGGCGCTGCGCGTTTCACGCAGGGCATCGGTCTCCGATCGAAGCGCTTTGAGCTGCTGCTCCGTTTCCGCAAGTGAGGCTCGCAGGGCACGCGCTTCTTCGGTCCACTGGGTGGATTGTTGCAGCGCTTCCTCGCGGGTTGCTGCGAGGGATTCCTGCTGACCTTCGAGCCGGGTGTTCTCGATGGCACGCTGGGCCTTTTCCGCTGCGGCGGAGGCTAGCTGCTGCTGCAGTTGGGCGACGCGGCGCTCCAGGTCGGCAAACATGCGATCGATGCGTTCGAAGGCAGCCTGCGCACCGCTGCGGCGCTCCTCCAGCCCGGCGAGTTGAGCGGAGACCTGCGCGGCCTCCTGCATGGCGTCTTCACGCTGGTTGCGCAGCTCCTGCATGGACCGCTGCAGCTCTGCGAGGTTTGCCTCGGCTGCTTCATGCTCTGCTTCGAGCTTTTGCGCCTCTTCACTCTTCTGCTCGATCAATGCCTGCTTGGCAAGCCGTGCGTCCTTGTTGCGCTCTGCCTGGAGCAGCCAATCCTGCAGACGGCGTTCGAGGCGCTGTACCTCTGCGTCCATCTGCTTGAGCGCGGCGCTCTGGTTGGCACTCTCGCGTTCCGCGTTGCGGCGCTCTTCGCTGCGGGCCTCGAGCAGGCGCGTCAGCTCCGTGAGGTGATGGGCAAGGGAAGTCGCATTGGCCTCAGCGGTGCCTAGAGCGGTAGCAACTGTTTCAAGCTTTCCCTGCGTTTCGCGCAGTTCGCGCTTGAGGGCGAGCGGGCCTTCCGCGCGAGGTTTTCCGCCGGTAACTGTGACGTTATGGAAGCACTCGCCGGAAGGCGCAAGGAAGAAGGCGTGAGGATTTTCCAGAGCCAGCGAGCGGGCGGTATCCGCATTCGGGGTAACGTAGCCCTCGCGCAACTTGGGCAGGATCACCTCGAGCGAATTGCCGAAGCCATCCAGAACGCGCACGCAGTCGCGCAGACGAACGACTCCCTCCTGTTGCCTGTATCCGGCCTCGCGCGCCTCAGCCGCAAAGGAGAACTTGGCTTGCGAGTCTTCGGGGTGAACGAGGAAGGTAGCGCGGCCATCCACATCTTTCTTGAGCAGGCGCATGCCTTCATGGGCCGACTCCCAGCTCTTCACGACGATGTAGTTGAGCTCATCCCGCAGAAATTCGTCGATGACGCTTTCATACTGCTCGTTGACCTCGAGAAAATCGGCAAGCGTTCCGACCGGGGCCAGTCCGCCATTGAGGGAGTTGGAGTGGAAGAGCTTGCGAACCGTATCGGTGGAGTAGCTGTGTTCGCGGATCAGCGCGTCGAGTGAATTTCTGCGGCCGGTCAGTGTGGCCAGTTCGGCGCGAAGCTGGTCGCCATGACGGCGAACCTCCGATTCCTCGGCGCGCTTGCTGGCAATCTCTTCGCGGAGGCTCTGGATCTCGCTCTCCAGGCGCTTGAGAGCTTCGGTGACCGTTTCAAACGTGAGGGATGCCTGACCACGCTCGGCGCCTAGCTGCTCTGCTTCATGCTTGGCCGCGTTTCTCTCGGTTGCCAGGCGTTCGGCTTCGCGCTCAAGTGCTGCGAGAGACTCCTCGGCCTGCGCGGTCTGGTTGCGAGCCTGTCCTGCCAGCGTCAACAGTTGCATGGTTGAGCGGCGACTCTTCTCAAGGCCCATATCGGCTTCGCTTACCTGGCGGGATGCGGCCTGTGCGCGCTGATTGCAAGCCTGTGCCTGCTCGCGAAAACCAGCGGCTTCGGCGGCAGCGGTCTCAAGAAAGCTGCGCTGCGATTCACGCTCGCTGGTCAATCCCTGCAGATGCTGTTTGGCCTGCTCGAGCTCCGCGGTTCCGGCAGCGCTGCGTGCTTCCAGTTCGGCGATGCGTTCTTCATTCGAGCGGCGGCGCTGCACGGCGCGCTCCAGCTCCACGGCAGATTGATTGGCACGGGTGGTGGCTTCCTTGGCGCTGGCTTCGAGCTCGTATCCTCGGGTCGTGCCTGCTGCCTGCTCCGCCTCAAGAGCTTCGACGTGGTGGCTGTGCTCGTCGATCTGTGTTCCCAGGGTGGAGATCTCAGCGGCGAGCGCTGCCTGCTCTGCGTCCATCTGCGCGATGCGGCTCGCAAGGACGACACGAAGGCGGGAGCGCATCTCTTCGCGGAGTGCCCCATAACGCTCGGCTTTGGCAGCCTGGCGCTTCAGCGATCCCATCTGCCGGGTGACTTCTTCGAATATGTCGTTGACGCGTGCCAGGTTCTGCTTGGCCTGTTCCAGCCGCAGTTCGGCAAGGCGCTTCTTGGTCTTGAATCGCGTGATGCCTGCCGCTTCCTCGATGATGGAGCGGCGATCGTAGGGCTTGGAACTCAGCAGTTGGCCGATCCGCTCCTGACCGATGATGGCGTACGATTCCGGCCCGAGGCCGGTGCCCATAAAGATGTCTTGAATATCGCGCAGGCGGCAGAGCTTGCCATTGAGCAGATACTCGCTCTCGCCGGTACGGAAGAGTCTGCGGGTAACGACGATTTCGCCTTGCTGCGGAGTCTTCTGGAACTTGCGGCGCCGGATCTTGAGCACCACAGCATTCTCGGCGGCATTCTCGGCGCCCGCCGATGTATTGGGATCCTCGAGCAGCGGGGCCGTGGTGGGAACGGCTTCCTCCTCGATTACCTGGCCGGGCTGCGATTCGGCGATGATCTCTTCGACTTCCGCCTGCTTTTCGAGGCGGATCTTGTCTTCGTCCCAGTCATGCTCGAGTTCATTCTCGATCACGATCTCCGGCTCGTTGAGCAGGGGGCCACCAACGTATGCCTCAGGATCGATCAGAGTGATGGAGACCTCGGCCATGCCCAGCGGCTTCCGGTCGCGGGAGCCGGCGAAGATGACGTCTTCCATCTTGCCTCCGCGAAGGATCTTCGCACTCTGTTCGCCGAGCACCCAGGTGATGCCATCCAGGATGTTGGATTTGCCGCAGCCGTTGGGGCCGACCACAACAGCGATGCCCTGGCCGGGAACGACAACTTCAGTGCGGTCGCAAAAGGACTTGAAGCCCAGGATCTGGATTTTTTTTAATTTCAGCACGGGGTCACTCCTTTTGACGGTTGGGCTGATTCTGGCGTCACCTGCAACTGCGAGGCGACCGGGTGCTTGCTCCCCGGCAGGATTCGGTATCTTGCTCCTGCAGTCATATGAGAAATGCTCCAGCTCAACCTGAGAAGCCTGCTCAGTCAAAACTCTAGCGAGGAGAGGGGAGGCGGTCAACAATGCCACCCCAACATCTTGTGGATAAGGCGTCCCTAACTCAAAGAAATGGGCCCTGACAGCATTTTAAGGCGATTTTCAGGGCTGGAAGAGGCAGAATGTTCCCTAAATCGCACCCGCAGGGTTTTTTGACATTGAGGGCGTGATTCAAGAATAATGGAAGAGATGTCGTCCCACTTCAATTTTGTCCTCACCATGGCCATATGCATGTGTATGCATACTGGGACCGCAGGTGCGTGTGTGGACAAACTGAAGAGTTAAGGCGGCAAGCAGATTCAGATTTTCCAGACGGCCCGGGTCCCGGAGAGGATTCGGGCCGTTGCCATTTGCGGGAAGCACATTTAACCATTCTTGAAGGAGCAGTAAATGTCAGAGGAAGCAGCGAAACAGCATTTTGCCACCCTTGCGGTACATGCCGGGCAACAGGTCGATCCCACGACCGGTTCGCGGGCTGTGCCCATCTACCAGACGACCTCCTATGTTTTTAACGACTCTGACCACGCAGCCCGCCTGTTCGCCTTGCAGGAATTCGGAAACATCTACACGCGGATCATGAATCCCACGACGGACGTCTTTGAGAAGCGGGTTGCCGCACTCGAAGGCGGAGCGGCTGGGCTCGCCACGGCTTCCGGCCAGGCGGGGCAGACGCTGACGGCTCTAACGCTGGCGGCTGCTGGAGATGAGATTGTTTCCACCACGTCTTTGTATGGCGGCACCTTCAACCTCTTTCATCACACCCTGCCGCGGCTGGGCATCACGGTTCGCTTTGTGGACGCTGACGATTTCGAAGGGTTAAAGGCAGCGATCAATTCCCGCACCCGCGCGATTTACGGGGAGACACTGGGAAATCCCAAGCTGGATGTGCTGGACATTGAAAAGTTTGCGAGCATTGCGCACGAGCATGGATTGCCGCTGGTGATTGACAATACCTCGGCCTCGGCGGCGCTGGTCCGACCGATCGAATGGGGAGCGGACATTGTCCTCAACTCCGCCACCAAGTTTATTGGCGGCCACGGCACCTCCATTGGCGGCATCATTGTGGACGGTGGCAAGTTCGACTGGAAGGCTTCAGGACGCTTCACCGAGTTCACGGCGCCGGATCCCTCGTACCATGGCATCTCCTACACTGAGGCTTTTGGCCCGCTGGCATTCATCCTGAAGGCACGCGTGCAGGGGCTGCGCGACACCGGCGCGGCGCTGTCGCCATTCAATGCTTTCCTGCTGCTGCAGGGGGCGGAGACGCTGCCGCTGCGCATGGAGCGGCACTCGCAGAATGCTCTCGCGGTGGCGAAGCATCTGGAGCAACACCCCGGGGTGGAATGGGTGAACTATCCCGGACTGCTTTCGAGCAAATACTATGAGCGTGCGACAAAATATCTCCCCAACGGGCAGGGTGCGCTGCTGACCTTTGGCATCAAGGGCGGATACGAAGCAGGGAAGAAGTTGATCGATTCGCTCAAGCTCTTCTCGCACCTCGCGAACATAGGAGACTGCAAATCACTCGTGGTTCATCCTGCATCCACCACGCATCAGCAGTTAAGCGTCGAAGAGCAGGCCAGCAGCGGCGTTACGGCCGAGTTGGTGCGGCTCTCCGTAGGGATTGAAGATATCCGCGATATTCTTGCGGATCTGGACCAGGCAATCGAAATAGCGAACGGCCATTCCGTGAAGAAGAAAGAAGAGCTGGCTGCACGATGAGCACTCAGGAAGACTGTAGCGTCACATTCCAACCTCCCGTGCCGACTTTCGAGGGAGACTTTATGGTCAATAAAGTCCTCTCCCTCGAGAGCGGGGAGTTCCTTGTCTATCCCATGCTGCACTATGCGATCTATGGCCACTTGAACGAGGCTCGTGATAACGCGGTGCTGGTATGCCATGCGTTGTCGGGGAACGCGCAGGTGGCAACCTGGTGGCCGCAGCTGTTTGCCCCGAATGGCCTGCTGGATCTGGAACGGGACTGCGTCATCGGGATCAACATCTTTGGATCCTGCTATGGGTCCACGGGGCCGAGTTCGATCGATCCCGATACCGGCATGCAGTATGGCCCGACGTTCCCGCTGATTAACGTTCGTGACATCGTGCACGCACAGGCAATGTTGATTGAGTCGCTCGGCATCGAGAAGCTGAAGCTGGCAATTGGGGCATCGATTGGCGGCATGCAGGTGCTGGAGTGGGCGATTCTATATCCGGAGAGGATCGCAAGAGCCATCAGCATCGGAGTCGCGCCGCTGGGCGCCATGGGGCTGGGGCTGAATCATCTGCAACGGCAGGCTATCCAACTGGACCCGGCGTGGAAGGGCGGTTACTACTCCCCGGAAGAGCAGCCTCAAGCGGGGTTGGCGCTGGCGCGATCGCTCGGCATCATCAGCTACAAGTCAGTGGAGCTGTTTGAGCAGCGCTTTGCGCGCAAGCCCAATCGCAATGGAGAAAATCCCTGGATTTCGAAGGCTGCAGGGCAAAACGGGCGTTTTGATGTAGCGGGATTTCTCGACTACCAGGGAGAGAAGTTCAATGGCCGCTTCGATGCCAATTCCTACATCTGCATCACCCGAACGATGGATACCTTCGATCCGGTGCGCGCGCATGAATCGCCCTATGTGGCCTACAGCCGGATCCAGTGCCATCTGACGCTGGTTGGCATCTCGACGGATTGGCTGTTTCCGCCGGAGGACATCCGCTCCCTGGCCGCGATTATCAAAGCCGCCGGAACCCGTTGCGACTATCGCGAGATGGCCTCGCTGCAGGGTCACGACGCGTTTCTGGCCGAGCCGGAGCAGTTGGTGCGGCTGCTGTCTCCCGTATTTGAGTAGCGTGTTCGAGTAGAGCGCTGTCTGCAGCGGAAGCCAATGTGCCCTGCAGACAGGCGCTCTGCCTATAGTTTGCGCGTGGGCCTCACGAGGACTTCGCTAATAAAGCATTGCGGGGCCTGACGCACCAGCATCTCTACCACGCCCGCAACGTCATCGGGCTGTACCTTCCATGCTTCATCCTTGAAGCTGCCCGAATCTCCCCTCCCGCCGAAACCCGTATTTACAGAGCCGGGAGCGACAACGGAGACGCGGATGTTGAACTTGCGCAACTCCTCTGCAACGGAGTAGGTGAGCCCGTTCAGCCCCCACTTGGATGCGGAATAGGCGGCTCCATTGGGCAGGGGGTTCTTGCCCGCGAGAGAGGAAATGTTGATGATGTGGCCGCTTTCCTGCTGGATCATCATCGGGGCCAGAGCGCGGATCATGAGGAACGGCGCGCGCAGGTTGGTCGCCATCAACGCATCCCAGTCCTCCACCTCCATCTCATGGAGAGGCTTCCCCAGCTCACCGATGCCCGCGCAGTTGACGAGCACGTCGCAGCGGGCATAGTTGAGGCGGATGTGCTTGCCCAGCCCGTCGATGGCCTCTTCGTTGTGGAGATCGCAGGGAAAAACATCCGCGCTGCCGCCCTTGCTCGCGATGGCCTCGCGGACCACTTCAAGGCGGTCGCGGTCCCGGGCGAGGAGGACAACAGTCATCTTCATGGCGGCGAGTCGATGGGCTATAGCTTCGCCGATTCCGCGTGTTGCGCCGGTGACCACTGCTACCTGAGAGTGAAATGCGCTGGTGAAATCGTCCATTGTGCTTTTACCCCTTGTTCTTTTACGATAAATTTCCAAGATGCGAACCGTCTCGTCCAGAGTGTATGCTGTCTCGACGAAGCTAGTTGGCCGAGCATCCCTCAGAACCGATCCAGCTTCTGTATTCACAGAGCGAAGGTAAGAAAGCGCGAACTTGTCACCCACGTCCAGTCATTTCTATAATCCATCAAACTCGCATCGAAATAATCCCGGGCAAGCCTATAAGCTGCTCCGGGGCGTGTCTCTTTATGCGAGTCTTTCGGCAGCAGTGAGTCACCGCATTGATAATCGCTTTTCCTAGGAGCGTTGAATGAAGAAGTTCGTTTTTGCCTCTCTGTTGGCCGTGGCCAGCATTACCTTCTGTGCCACGCCCTTTGTCCTGGCGCAGAATCCATCCGGCCAAATTACCATCAAGGACCCTGCCGAATACAACGCTTATACAAATGCGATCGGCCAGTCGGATCCAAAAGCCAAAGCAGCAGCAATTGAAGCATTTCTCAGTGCCTACCCGCAGAGCGTGGTGAAGAGCGACATGCTGGAACAGTTGATGGCCGCCTACCAGGCGAGCGGGGATCTGAACAAGACGGTAGATGCAGCAGGCCGCCTGCTGCAGATCGATCCCGGCAACGTTCGCGCCCTTGCGCTGACGGTATATATCAAGAAAGCCCAGGCAGCACAGAATCCCGCCGGCGCTCAGCCCCTGCTCGATGATGCAGCGGCACTTGCGCAGCGCGGCCTGAATGCCACCAAGCCGGCAAACATGGCGGAAGGGGACTTCGACAAACTGAAGAAGGCCACCACGCCCATCTTCCACAGCGCGATTGCTACGGATGACGTAGGAAAGAAGGACTTCAAGGGCGCGGTCTCCGAGTTCCATGCAGAGCTGGAGTCGGTGGCTCCCGAGCAGACCACCTCCGGCCCATCCCTGAACGATACCTACATGATGGGATCGGCCTACATTCAGATGGATCCTAAGGATCTGCTGAACGGCATCTGGTATCTGGCCCGCGCGGCTGCCTATGCTCCGGAGCCGGCGAAGAGCCAGATCGATGCTCAGGCAAAGTACTGGTATAACCGCTACCACGGTGGTATGGACGGGTATGAAACAGTCCAGGCGCTGGCCAAGAGCAGCGTGTTTCCAACCGCCGACTACAAGATCACACCTGCGCCGTCGCCACAGGAAGTTGTTGCCAAGATCGTAGCCGAGACTCCTGATCTCAAGACCCTGGCGCTCTCTGATAAGGAATTCATCCTGGCGAACGGCAAAAAGGAAGATGCCGACAAGCTTTGGTCGCAACTGAAGGACGTTACGACCAAGATTCCAGGTGTCGTCGTTGCGGCAACACCCACCCAGATACAGCTTGCGGTCAGCGAAGATGCCAAGACCTCAAAGGTTGCGGATTTCACGGTGAACATGAAGTCGCCGCTGAAGACGCTGCCAGCAACTGCTTCCAATGTTGAGCTTATTGCCACCTTTGACTCCTACACCGCGAGCCCTGCAATGATCGTGATGAAGGATGGGGAATTGCCCGAGGCCAAGAAGCCAGTGGCACATCCTGCTCCGGTTCATCGCCACAAGTAAACTGGAACCAGACGTTCACCAAAAGGGCAGCCTGCAAAGGCTGTCCTTTTGCCGTCTGGCGATCTGATTCTGGGCTTCTGTGCAGGGGAAGATCGGAATGGTAAGGTAAAAGCAGAATGAGCAGAATTTCTCTACTCTCGACCATACTCTTGCTTACAGCAGGCACCCCTGTTCTCTGGGGACAGTCAGATCTGCAGCCTGTCATTCCGGTCCCGCACGTGCTCCTCCAGATTGAAGAGCGCTCTCCCGAGCAGATGGACGCTGCGGATCGTCAACTGCTCGCCGCGCAGCAGTCCGCCATCGTCAGCGCGGCGACTGTTTCCGGATATGATTTGCAGCAGGGAAGCTGGACTTACGAACAGGCTGTGTGTCCATCGTTTCCAGGAACGATGCTGCTGCGTTACAGCGATGCCTCCCCTGCGGCTCGTGCCAGCCGGTTTGTCGCCGTGCTGGATCGTGCATCCGGCAACGTGAGGATCTCGCCGATCGTACGTGCAGGCAATAGCCCGTTCCATTCTTCCTACAAGAATCCCAATACCTTCAGTATCTTCAATCAATTGCTTGCGCGGGAGGGTCTACGGATCGAGGACCCGTCTTTGCAGGACCGGGGCCAATGGGTGAGGCTCGCCCTGTGTTACGCGGAGTTGAGTGGAGATCATCCGACGACCCTGCTGACCGATACGCTCTATGGCGAAGCCTTTGAACGAAATGTGAATGTGCCGATCGAGCGGGCTGAGAAAGATGGTTCGTTAACTCTCGAGTTCAGCGACGTGAACGATTCTAAGTCCACCATCCAGTGGAATTTGAATTTTGATCCGCACGGTAAATTGGTTGGAGTGGAGCGCCAGCGGCGGCAAATGAATTCGCCCGTTCGTCAGTTCAAGACGAATACCGAACTGATGCCCCAGACAAAACCCCAGACAAACGCGCCCCAGACAAACGCCAAGTAAGCCGCTATTCGCCGAGTTGCAGACGCCGGATCGACAGGGCGCGCCCCGTTGCGCCGTCACACTCGATGAGCGTGGCTGACATCCGGGCATCTCCCCGTGCAGCCTCAAACTTGCCGGGCATTCCGGTTAGAAATCGTGCCAGTACCAGATCTTTTTCCACTCCGATGACGCTGTCGTAGGGCCCGCTCATGCCCACATCGGTCTGGTAGGCTGTGCCGCCGGGGAGTACGCGCTCATCGGCGGTCGGCACGTGGGTGTGGGTTCCGAGAACCGCCGTCACCCTGCCGTCGAGATACCAGCCCATGGCGACCTTCTCCGAAGTTGCTTCGGCGTGCAGGTCCACCAGGATCACTTTGGCCTGGATCTGCTTGAGCAGGGTATCGACTGTGCGAAAGGGATCGTCGCTGGAATGCATGAAGACGCGTCCCTGGAGGTTGAGGACGGCATAGGCCTGTCCCGTTGGCAGGGTGCCTTCATAGACGCCGAATCCGGGCGTGCCAGCGACGTAGTTGGCGGGCCGAATCAGACGCCGGGGCCGTTCGTGGCTCTCCGCCGGAACCGACTGCATGTACTCGATCACCTCGCGCTTGTCCCAGACGTGATTTCCGGTGGTTAAAACATGCGCGCCCATATCGAAGAGCTCTTCGGCGATCGCGGGAGTCACTCCGAATCCGCCTGCGGCATTCTCCGCATTGATGACGACGAGGTCGACGCCAAAAGAATCCAGTACGTGGGCGAGATGCTCGCGGACGATACGGCGTCCAGGGCTGCCAAAAACGTCACCGACAAAGAGAATTTGCAAGAGAACGAAAACTCCAATCCAGGCCGGATCGGCGGGGCTATTTCGTCCCGCACGAGGCCAAACCTTGATCGTAGCATGTCTGCGTAAATCGCCCGTCGGCTATGCCTTACGGAGAACCTGAACATGGCAACGTGATAAGAACACGTGTGCTGATTGACTCAACTTGTGTTAGCGTTTCGGCATGGCCGTCAATTGCCGCTTCGCTACCGGGGTTCATGCTCTCGTCCTTCTTGCCGCTGAACCTGAGATATTGCAGACGTCGAACGACATTGCCCGCAAACTGAACACGAATCCAGTTGTGATCCGGCGTGTTCTCGCTGCCTTGCAGAAGGCCGAACTGGTAAGCAGTCAGAAAGGGCCCAGTGGTGGATCCCGCTTATCCCGTCCGGCAAAATCGATTACGCTTCGGGAGATTTACCGGGCTGTGGAGAATGGCCCCATCTTTCACTCGCCTGAGCTTGCCGGAGCTGCTGCGGCGCGCGTGGGGACGGCATTGGAGAAGGTCTTTGCCGAGTCTCAGGATGCGCTGGAGTCCGAGTTGGAGCGGACGACCCTGGCCCAGCTACTGAAGAAATTGAGCCGCAAAGGGAAGAAGTAAGTTTCTTCTTGGTCTGGGGCTTTGCTCTGCATCTTCGGCGAGCAGCGGTTTTTGAAGTTTCGCCTCTGCTGGGTCCATGCTTCTGAAAATCAAAGCGCGGCTTTCCCTGGAGGAAAAGCCGCGCCGAGTTCTGCTGCCTGGAGAACAGGTTGCCGACGGCCTAGTTTTCAGCAGGCTGCTGGTCGTTCTCCTGGGGCGCGAGCTTCCTCATCAGCGGGAAGAGGATGACGTCGCGGATGGATTTTGAGCCTGTCAGGATCATGGTGAGACGGTCGATGCCGATGCCTTCTCCCGCGGTTGGCGGCAGACCATAGCTCAGCGCCCGGACGTAGTCCTCATCCATCTGGTGGGCTTCATCGTCTCCGCGCTCGCGCTCATGGAGCTGCTGCTCGAAGCGCTTTCGCTGCTCCTCGGGATCGTTCAGCTCACTGAAGGCGTTGCCGAGCTCAAATCCTCCGATATAAAACTCGAAGCGCTCCACCCAATCGGGCTCATCCGTCTTCTGTTTGGAGAGGGGAGAGACAGCGATAGGGAAGTCGTAGATGATCGTTGGTTGAACCAGGTGGTCCTCCGCCACGGCTTCAAAGATGCTGGCGATGGTCTTGCCCCGCGGTTCTCCCAGCTTGGAATCGACGCCGACGCCGGCTGCGCGCAAACGCTGGACCATGGCAACGACAGCATCGTCCTGGGCGAAGTCGGAGAGGGATGGCTTGTCGCCTGCCGGCTCGGGCCAGAAGTGGAGGATCGCTTCGCGCATGGAGAAGCGTTGCCACTTCCCTAGATCGATCTCGGTGCCATTAAAACTGGTCAGCAGGGTGCCGTTGACCTCAAGAGCCACTTTCTGGATCAGCTCTTCTGTGAGCGTCATCAGGTCGTGGTAATTGGCATAGGCCTGGTAGAACTCGATCATCGTAAATTCCGGATTGTGCTGTGTGGAAACACCTTCATTCCGGAAGTTGCGATTGATCTCATAGACGCGATCGAGACCGCCGACCACCAGCCGCTTGAGATACAGCTCCGGCGCAATGCGCAGGTAGAGATCCATATCCAACGCGTTGTGGTGTGTGATAAAGGGCTTGGCCGCAGCGCCGCCGGCGATGGAGTGCATCATCGGTGTTTCCACTTCGAGGTATCCGCGGTCGTCGAAGAAGCGGCGAATGGCCTTGAGGATGCGCGCACGCTTCACGAAGGTCTCGCGCACATCGGCATTCATAAACAGATCGACGTAGCGCTGGCGGTAGCGGAGTTCGACGTCCGCCAGGCCATGATATTTCTCCGGCAGGGCCAGCATCGCCTTGGCGAGAAAGGTGATCGTCTCGACGTGCAGCGAGAGCTCGCCAGTGCGGGTACGGAAGAGGTATCCGGTCACTCCGATGTGGTCGCCAAGGTCGAGCAGCTTATAGAGCTGAAAGGCTTTTTCTCCAACGGCATCGAGCCGGACGTAGATCTGCAATCGCTCTCCACCCTGCTGCAGGTGGGCAAACCCAGCTTTTCCCTGGCCACGAATCGCCATCAGTCTTCCGGCGATGGATACGGTAACGCGGTTCGCCTCAAGCTCTTCGGTGGTGCTGGAGCCATACTGCTTGAGAATCTCTGGAATGGTATGCGTGGCGATGTATTGGTTGGGATAGGTCGCCTGTCCCAGAGCGGCGATCTGGCTCAGCTTTTCCTGGCGCAGCGCCAGTAGATTCCGCTCAAACTCTGACTCGAACACGTTCTGCCTCATTTAAGTGTGGATAGAAACCATTGTCAGTATAGCTGCGAGCAGGCAGGGCAGTGGACACGATGGTAGTATCCGCTCTGATGTAACATCGCAGATGCAACCCGTGGAGACGCCATGGCTTTTGAGACTCCGGATCCGAAACAGAAGCACGATAGCGGCGGGCTGAAGACGCTCGTCCAGGCCGAGAAGATGATGCAGATTGCCATCATGCTGCCTGCGGCGGTGTTTATCGGCTACATTCTGGGCTATTGGCTGGACAAGATGCTCCACCAGACCTGGATCAGCATTGTGGGCCTGCTGCTGGGTGGCGCGGCTGGATTGACGAGCGTGATCCGCATGGTGCTGCATACGGGAAAAGACGGAGACAGCGACGTTTGAGCGAACCAAACCCATTCCTTGAATTTACCGATGCGGATTTGAAGGCCGCGCTGCATCGTACCTTGCGGACAATTGGGGTGCTTGCGGCGGTACTCTTTTTGCTGGTGAGCCTCGCTGCGGGGTGGCGAAGCGGCGTGCTGCTTATCGTGGGGGCAGCGGTTTCGGCGAGCGGCGTCTATGAGTGGCAGCGCCTGATCGGTGTGGTGAATGCCCGCCTGGATCATGCGCAGAATCCACGGGGTACAGGAGCAGTTGTCGCGATGTTTTTTCTGCGTCTGCTGCTCGCAGCGGGCCTTGTCTATGTTAGTCTTAAATGTTTCCACGGCTCCATTTACGCGCTGTTGGCAGGACTTGCATTAGCAGTGGTAGGCCTGTCCATTGAAGCGGTGCGTCTGGTTCGGGCTTAGGTTCGGCAGCTGGTGGCTGAAAAAGGATTATGCAAGCGTCTCTCGCATTTACTCATTTCCTGAATCATGTCTTTGGAGCACCGCTCGCTGGATTGCTCGAAAAGATCGGCTTCCACGCGTCGGTAGCGGGGCACCCAAGCCCTCTCGACTTCAATCCGTCTGCACCGTTTACCGATGCTTTTGCGCTGGAGCTGGGGGTTGCGCTCTTCCTGCTGCTGTTTTTCGTGGTCGTCCGCTTCTCGCTCAATGTGGAGAAGCCGGGGGCGATGCAATCCACGGCCGAGGCATTGAACGAATTTGTGGGCAGCCAGGCGGACCAGATTATCGGGCACGGCTACGAACGCTATCAGGCCTTTGTCGCGACGATTTTCCTGTTTGTGGTGTGCTGCAACCTTTTGGGCCTTTACCCGGGATTTGAAACTCCAACGGGAAACCCCAAGGTGCCGCTCGGTATCGCCATCCTGACGTTCCTCTACTACAACTACCATGGGGTACGGGTTCAGGGGCCGGTTGGCTATGCCAAGCATTTTCTCGGTCCTATCTGGTGGATCTCCTGGCTGATGTTTCCCATCGAGATCATCTCGCACCTGGCACGCATCATGTCGCTCACCATCCGTCTTTTTGCGAATATGTTTGCCAGCGATCTGCTGACGCTGGTCTTCTTCTCGCTGGTCCCGATAGGGGTTCCGATCGTGTTCCTCGGATTGCACCTCGGTGTTGCCTTGATCCAGGCCTACGTGTTCATGCTGCTGGCGATGATCTACCTGACAATTGCGGTATCGCACGAGGAATCGGCGTAACCAGGCCAGGGCCGGAAATAGAATCTTCCTTGCGGGGGCGCTTCCACTCCGCAGAGTGAAGGCCGTAAGTGTGAGGGCGCCGGCACGGTGAGCGTCAACCACCTCCTTCGGCAATTTCTACGGAAGCTAGGAGAGTGTAATGCGGAAACTTCAGTATTTTTTCATGACGATGGCTGCGCTGTTGATGGCAATGCCTGCGTATGCGCAATCGGCGGCTAACCAGCCGATCAGCATGGTGCCGATTGGCGCCGGTATCGGTATGGCAATAGCCGCGGGGCTTTGCGGACTTGGTCAGGGCCGTGCGACGGCCTCGGCTACCGAGGCTCTTGCTCGCAACCCAGGCGCTCGCGCTGGCATCCAGTTGCTGCTCGTTCTCGGTCTGGCCTTCATGGAATCACTCTCGCTGTTCACCCTGGTCATTATCTTCCTGAAGGTAAAGTAAGCTCACCCGATGGATCGTTCGATCGGTGGCCCCCGGAACCTCCGGGGGCTTTCGACTTTCTGAGAGAATGTTTCGATGACGGCTGCGCTGGAATTCGTGGAGATATCGAAGCATTACGGGAAACTGATCGCGCTCGACCGGTTGAGCCTGTCCGTGAATCCAGGCGAGATTCTGGGCTTTGTGGGGCCAAACGGTGCAGGGAAGACGACCGCCATCTACCTTGCGTTAGGTTTTCTGCGCGCGACCTCGGGTAAGGGCCGGATGCTGGGGCATGAGTTCGGCAGCACCGCCAGCCGATTGCGGCTTGGCTTTCTTCCCGATGCTCCCACTGCCTTCGCTGGCAGCGCACAGGATGCTGCGTTGCTTGCAGGTCGCCTGAATGGCGTTGCCGACACAAATCTGCGAGTTCGCGCTCGGGAACTGCTGCTCTCCCTCGACCTTCCGCCCACGGGGCGCGATGCAAGACAATTTTCCCGTGGCATGCAGCAGCGGCTGGGGCTGGTTGAGGCGTTGGTGAATAATCCCGATTTGCTGATTCTGGATGAGCCGACCTCCGCGCTTGATCCGCCGGGAGTGCTGCAGGTGCGGGAGATTCTGCGCGGCGCCCGCTATGCCGGCAAGAGCGTGTTCTTTAGTTCGCACCAGCTGAGCGAGGTAGAGCAGCTTTGCGATCGTGTGGCCTTTCTGCATGAAGGGCGTTTGCTGCGTTGCGGAAATCTGGACGAGCTGATGACCGACTCCAGCCGTACCGAGGTGGTGGTTCGCGGAGCGAATTCTTCTGGAGAGGGGCTGGCGCCCTTCGCAAAATTTCGCGTGGCAGCTCCACAGAAGGATGGAGAGACGAAATGGGTGCTGCCTGCGGAGATGGCCCGGCAGGTGATTGAAGCTGCATGGACCGCGGGCGGCGAGTTGTTGCTGGCGACGCCGATGCGCCGCACACTGGAGGATCTTTTTGTGGAGTGGAACGCAGATGGCTCGATGAGGCCGCAACCATGAAGGCTTTGCTGCTGGTAAAGCCCTTGCTGTGGATGAATCGCTGGCTCTTGCTGTTGCTCATGCTGTGGCCTTATGGAATGGCCGCCGTTCTGCTGGCTGGCGGCATGCAGCCTGCTCCCGACGATGTGCTGTCGGTTCTGAAGCAGGAGAGCATGTATGGAATCGCCCTGGTGGGATTCAATGGAGCCGCCCTTCTGGGGAATGAGCAACGTTCGCGGAGGATCATCATGGTACTGGCGCGGGCGGTGAGCCGGTCGGAATATCTGCTGGCCCTGCTGCTGGCTGCATGGGTGCCCCTCTTGCTCTACGTGACAGGCTTTGCGGTATCGGCCTGCCTGCTGGTGAGCCTGGCCGGAGCGTCGCTGCAGGTGGTCTGGAAGATGATGTTGCTGCAACTGCTGGCAGGAGTGTGGCTGGCGTGCCTGAGCGTGGGCTTCTCCATCTTTCTGCCGTCGATTCTGGCGTCGCTGGCGGCATTGGGAACCGCTTCTGCGCTGACCTACCTGGATGGTTTAGGACCGGGGCGCCTTCTCGCTGGCATGATGCGGATGCCGCTGACCGCGACGCCTCCGGTGAACCTGGTCGATGTGCTGGTGACCTTGGCTGGGTCTGCGGTCGTCTTCGCCGTAGCAAGTGTCGCCTTTGCACGACGCGATCTGAACCTGAGTGCCGACTAGAGTTTAGTCGATACTCAGGTTCTGTGGCTGAAGAGACCTAGCGTTGCGAAGCGCTGGGAACAACAATGAGCGTGGAGTTGGTTGTGGCAGGTGGCTCCGTCAGGTAGGTTGCGGTGGCAGCGTGTGCGGCTTCCAGGACGCGGCCCGGAAGGATGCCCAGCGCGAGCGTCGACCCACCGGTAAGCAGGAGAGCCAACAGCAGCGCGACGCTGAGCGGGGCGATGGTAAGCTCACCCGCTTCGTCCGGACGCCGGGTGTAGACGGAGGTAAGCAGGCGCAGGTAGTAGAAGGCCGCTATTCCGCTATTGAGAAGGCCGATAATCGCCAGCCAGATCGCTCCGGAGTGCAGGGCTGCTGCAAAGACGTAGAACTTTCCGAAAAATCCGCCGGTGAAGGGGATTCCAATAAGCGAGATGAGGAAGAAGGCCATGATGGCTCCCAGGACCGGGGAGCGGATGGCCACGCCTCGGTAATCGCTGATCGAGCTCAGATGATCGTCATACCCGCCAACATGGCTGACGACGGCGAAGATACCGACATTCATGGCCGCATAAGCGACGGCGTAAAAGCTGGCTGCGGCAATCCCTTCACTGGGAGGCGCCGAGAAGGCGACCAGCAGATAGCCGGCGTGCGCGATCGAGGAATAGGCCAGCATCCGTTTCACGTTCTGCTGACGCAGGGCGGCGAGATTGCCGATCGTCATCGACAGTACAGCCATTAGCCAGAGCAGCGTGGACCACTGAACATGCAGAAGGGGAAAGGCTTCGTAGGTAAGGCGCAGCAGCACGGCAAAGGCGGCGGCCTTGGGAGCCGTCGACATCAGTGCGACGACAGGGGAAGGAGCACCTTCGTAGACATCTGGCGTCCATACCTGAAAGGGCGCCGCGGATACCTTGAAGCCGATGCCGATAAGCATCATGGCCAGGGCTAGGACCGGGAACGCCGGGGTGCGGGTAGTGAGCAGCCCTGAAGCGATCTCGTGAATGTTCGTAGTGCCGGTAGCTCCGAAGACCAGGGCGACGCCGTAAAGGAAGAAAGCAGTCGCGAAGGAGCCGAGAAGGAAATACTTGAGCGACGCCTCAGGCCCCTTGACCGCCTGCTTGCGGAAGCCGGCCAGAATGTAGGTGGAGATCGACGAAATCTCTAATGCAATAAACACGAGCAACAGTTCAACGGCACTCGACATCAGGACCATGCCCACCGCTCCGAAGAGCAGGAGTGCGTAGTACTCGCCCATGTTCTCGCCGCGCTCCGGCATGGCGTCCAGCGCGATCAGGCAGGAGACGAGGACGATGCCGCAGATCAGCACATGGAAGAAGGCGCTGAAGGCATCCGTCTGCACAACGCCGTGGAAGCCGGTTCCGGGAGCCATCTGAAACTGCGTGCAGCTGGCCCAGAAAGCGGCGAGGAGGCCGCCAACGGCAAACCATCCCAACGGGCGGCGGCTGGCGTTTTTGGGCAGCACGGCCTCAATCATCATGACTGCAACACCCGCGAGGGTAAGAATAACCTCGGGAAGAATTCGGAGAATATCCGGGATCTGGTTCATTGCTTCTCCGCAGCCTTCCCCGGCAGGGAAACAGTGACCGCTGCCGATTGTTGGCTATCTATCAAATGAATTCCGGGGGGAGTCAACAGAGCGGTCACTCCCTGGTCGATGGCGTGAATCCAGTAGGGAGAGGCGACTCCCATGATGAGCATGAGCGCTGTTGCGGGCCATAGGCCCAGGTGCTCCCGCAAATTGAGGTCTGGAGTCACGCGCTCGGCAACCATCTGCGAGGTGGGTCCATAGTAGACCCGCTGAACCATCCAGAGCATGTAAGACGCGCTGAGGATGACCCCAATGGTGGCTGCGAACGCCCATCCTGGGTGCGACAGAAAACTGCCGCTGAGGACGAGAAATTCGCCGACAAAACCGTTGAGCATCGGCAGACCAATGAGCGAGAGAGTCATGATGACGAAGAGAGTCGCCATCTGTGGCAGCTTGGTCGCCAGTCCGCCATAGGCACCGATGTCGTAGGTTCCGTAACGATCGTAAAGGAAGCCGAGCAGGAGGAAGAATGCGCTGCCGGAGACCCCGTGGTTGAGGATCTGATAGATCGCACCATCGACGCCGGAGACCGCGAAGGAGAAGATGCCGAGGGTGCAGAAGCTCAGATGGCTGACAGTGGAGAAAGCCAGCAGGCGTTTGAGATCCTTTTGCACGAGTGCGAGAGAAGCGCCGTAAAGGATGCCGATGACAGCCAGGGCGATCATCCAGGGAGCAACCTGCCGGGCCTGCGCAGGGAAGAGTCCCAGGTTAAAGCGCAGGATGGAATAAAGTCCCAGCTTGCCGGCAACCACCATACCCATCGCGGTTGGAGCTTCGCTGAAGGTATCGGCGATCCATCCGTGGAGAGGGAAGACGGGGACCTTGACGGCAAAGGCTACAAGGAACGCGAGCGATGCCCAGAAGATGCCGCGTGCCGGCAGTCCGGCGGATCCACCCGCGATGGCCTGCTGCAGGCTGGCGAAGTCAAAGGTTCCGGTGTGGGCGTAGAGCCAGAGAATCGCAACCAGGAGAAATGCCGAGGGCAGGAAGGTGTAAACGAAGAATTTGAGAGCCGCCTGCGGTCCCTTGGAGCGGCCAAACATGGCGATCAGCATGGCCATGGGGACTAGGGACAGTTCCCAGAAGCCGTAGTAGAGAAAGAGATCGAGCGAGACGAATACGCCGATCATCGCGGTCTGCTGAATAAGGAACAGCAGGTAGAACTCGCGGGTGCGGTTCTCGATCGTCTTCCACGAAGCAAGCACGCCGAGTGGCGCCAGGAAGGTGGTGAGCACCACGAGCCACATCGAGATGCCATCGACGCCGAGGTGATAGCGAATGGCAGGTGACTTGATCCACGGAAGATTCTGTTCAAACTGGAAGCCCGGTTGTCCGTAAACAAAGTGGGCAGGCAGATGCAAAGAAAGTCCGAAGGTGATCAGCGTGACCACAAGGGTAAAACCCTGGATGACGCGCCCGCGCCGAGGCAGCAAGGCAACGACCGCCGCACCCGCGAGGGGGACGAAGGTCGTCAGCGTCAGAATTGAGTCGTTCAGCACGGTTCGTGTTCCTTCAGTTACCAAATCTTGAAGTGCGTTCCCCAGCTTGCAACAGCGCTGGTTCCGAATCCGAAGTAAGAGAGCAAGAGCATGGCTGCGGCACCGATTGCCAGCCAGCCGGCATACGAGCGAATGTTTCCCGATTGAATACGCCGCAGGATCGCGCCGAGACCACCGGCGATTCCAGCGGCGGTTCGTCCACCGCCCTGGACGACGACGCCTTCTACAGCGCCACCCAGCACAAAGCGGGAGCTAAGCAGCAGCGGCCGTACGATTAAAGCCTGATAGATCTCATCGACCCAGTATTTGTGGACGAGGAGGGATCTCAGGCCGCTGAAGCTCGCCGCCAGCTTGACAGGTAATTCGGGGCTGCGGCGATAAAAGGTGTCAGCAACGAACCAGCCCAGCGCGGCAATCAGTACGGCGAGTCCACTGAGGATGCGCTCCATATGGGGAGTCGTTTCGGCAACAACATGCTGCGTGATGACAAATGCACCTGCCGCCTGGCCCGATGCGCCGGTCAACGGCGGAGCGTTGTTGAGAGCAGGCGCGAGGAAGTGTGCAAACCAGTCGCTGCCGCGCAGGGCCTCGGGCCAGCCGATCCAGCCTCCGACAACCGAAAGAATGGCAAGAATCACCAGTGGCCCCAACATAACCCAGGAACTCTCATGCGGGGTGTGAGCGTGGCCATGGTCCGCCGCGTGTTCCGCACGGCTCTTGCCAAAGAAAGCCAGATACCAAAGGCGGAACATGTAGAACGAGGTGAGAAATGCGGTAAAGATGCCAATCGACCAGAGGAGGATTCCGCCGTTTGGCGAGCGGAATGTCTCAAACAGGATTGCATCCTTGCTGAAGAATCCGGCGAAGGGGAAGAACCCTGAGATGGCGAAAACGCCAGCGGTCATGGTCCAGAAGGTGACAGGGGTTGCCCTGCGCAGGCCGCCCATGTGGCGCAGATCCTGCTCGCCTCCGAGTGCGTGGATCACGGATCCAGCGGCAAGGAAGAGCAGACCCTTGAAGAATGCGTGCGTGACCAGGTGGAAGATCGCTGCCGAATAAGCCGCGACTCCGCAACCAAGGAACATGTAGCCTAACTGCGAAACAGTGGAGTAGGCCAGTACGCGCTTGATGTCTGTCTGGACAAGTCCGATGGTTGCGGCGAAGAGTGCGGTTGCCGCTCCGATGATGGCGATCAGCGTAAGTGCCAGCGGCGACCGGTCGAAGATCATGTGCGCGCGGACTATCATATAGACGCCCGCCGTGACCATGGTGGCGGCGTGAATGAGCGCAGAGACCGGAGTGGGACCTTCCATTGCGTCCGGCAGCCAGACGTAGAGAGGAATCTGGGCGGATTTACCGGTGGCACCGAGGATCAGGAATATCGAGATCGCAGTCAGGAACCCGCCATGCCATTCGGGATGGCTTGAAAGCTGTCCGAAGACGCTCGAAAAGCTAAGAGTCCCGAAGTGCGCGATGAGAAGGAACATCGCCAGCAGAAAGCCGAAGTCGCCAATACGGTTGACGATAAATGCTTTCTTCCCGGCGTCCGCTGCCGATTTCTTCGTGTAGTAGAAACCGATGAGGAGATAGGATGCGAGTCCGACTCCTTCCCAGCCAACGAACATCAGCAGGAAGTTCTCCGAGAGCACCAGCACCGACATGAAGAACATGAAGAGGTTGAGGTAGGCAAAGAATCGCCAGTAGCCCTCCTCCTCCATGTAGCCGACGGAGTACACGTGGATCAGGAATCCCACGCCGGTGACCACCGACAGCATGACCAGCGTCAACTGATCGAGCGAAAACGCAAAGTCGGCGCGGAAGGCAGAGGTCTGGATCCACGGCGTTGCGAGCTTCTCAACATACGGCAGGGTGAGTTCGCGGAAATGCAGCGCGATATTCCCCACCAACAGAAGAGGGACGAGGGTTGCCAGCAGTGCAATGGCAGAGACAGCCGCTCGGGGTAGTTTACGGCCGAGGAGGCCGTTAACTGCAAAGCCCGCGAGCGGGAACAGGGCGATGAGCCAGAGATGGAGCGTACCGTTCATAGTTTCATCAGATCGATCTGGTCCACGTTGAGGGTGTTCCGCGTACGGTAGATGGCGATAATGATGGCCAGGCCTACGGCAGCCTCAGCGGCTGCGACAACCATCACAAAGAAGACAAAGATCTGGCCGCGAATTGCGTGCCACTGGTACGCGAATGCGACAAAGGAAAGATTCACGGCGTTGAGCATGAGCTCAATCGACATAAAGACTGTAATGATGTTGCGCTTGATAAGGAACGCGCCGACGCCAATCGAGAAGAGAATCGCGCTCAGCACCAGGTAATAGGAGATGGGAACCATTCGCTAGTGCTCCTTTCGCGCCAGCGCCACGGCGCCGAGAATGGCAATGAGAATCAGGACCGATGTCACCTCAAAGGGTAACAACAAGTCGCGAAACAGCGATGCACTCAGGTCGTAGAGCGTCGAGGGATTGCCTGAGACAGCGTGGCCCAGCTTACTGCCCTCTGAGAGGAAGACATAAGTGAGCAGTCCGAGGAGAGCGGCGACGCCCGGAATACCGACGAGATAGGCCGCGCGGCTGCCCCGGGTTCTGACCTCTTCTCCCGCATTGAGGAGCATGATGACGAAGGTAAACAGCACCATGATCGCGCCCGAATAGACGATGACCTGCGCGGCAGCAAGGAATTCCGCTCCCAGCGTCAGATACAGGACCGCGAGCGATGTCATCACGACGATCAGCGAGAGCGCGCTGTTAATCGGGTGATGGGTCAGCAGCAGATTCAGTGCCGCCGCCACACACAGCCCGCCAAAGACTATGAAGAGAACTAGTTGCATGTTCCTGGGTCACTCAACATCATTCGTAAAACGCAAAAGAACTTTGGACCGGAAGGTGCATTGTAAAACAATGCACTAGCTAGTGCGCAGAGCCAGCCACAGGCTTGTCCCAATAATGTTTGCGATGGCCAGCGGCACGAGAAATTTCCAGCTGAAGGCCATAAGTTGGTCATAGCGGAAGCGCGGAAGTGTGCCGCGCACCCAGACATACAGACAGAGGAAGAAAAATACCTTGAGCACGAACCAGAAGAGCGGCAGGATCGATGCCAGAATGGGACCGCCAAAGCTGGGCAGCAGGTTTCCGAAGGGGCTGGTCCAGCCACCGAGGAAGAGCAGCGTTGCCACGCAGCCCACGTTGATCATGTTGCCATACTCGGCCATAAAGAACATGGCAAACTTCATCGAGCTGTATTCGGTGTGGTATCCGCCGACCAGCTCCGACTCCGCTTCCATCAGGTCGAACGGAGCACGGTTGGTTTCCGCATAGGCCGCCATCAGATAGATGAGGAAGGCGATGAACTGAAAGCCCCCGAAGGCGTTCCAGGAAAAGATGCCGTGGGCCGACTGGGTATTGACGATCTCACGCAGGCTAAGCGATCCGCTGCGGAGAACCACGCCGACGAGAGAGAGTCCGAGGGCAAGCTCATAGCTGACTGCCTGAGCGCTGGCGCGCAGAGAACCCAGCAGGGAATACTTGTCGTTCGAGGACCAGCCCGAGAGCGCAGTTCCGTAGATGCCGATCGAAGTAATTCCCAGTACCACGAGCAGACCAATGTTCAGATCGGTGATCTGAAAGAGATCGACGCCATGGAAACGTACCTCTGGCCCGAAGGGAACCACCGAGATTGTCAGCAGCGCACAACCCAGCGCAATGATTGGCGCGAGGATATAGAGCGGCTTGTAGGCTGCGGCAGGCAGGATGTCTTCCTTGAGGAAAGACTTGGCTCCGTCGCATAGCGGCTGGAGAAGGCCAAAAGGACCGACCCGGCTAGGTCCCCAGCGGTTCTGGATGCGGGCTACGAGTTTGCGTTCCAGCAGAACTGTGTAGGCGATTCCCATCAGCATGACGGTGATCACCACAACAATTTTCGCCAAGCTCAACAGCAGAAACGTCAGCATGCTTACGCGTTCCTATCTTTCAGCGGAGCTGTTGCCGCGGCTACAGCAGACCTGGTTTCCCTCGACTCCATTACCTCACCGAGGATATCGCAATAGCGGCCAAGAGTGCCGGATGTAAAGAGTGTATCCTGCGCGGGAAGAACGCCGTCAGGTCTAGAGTCCGCCGAGATGCCTTCGATCTGCACCAGCGGGGGAGTAGTGTGTCCGTCGTTGCCGGCGAGCAGTGCCAGGCGGTCGACCTGGTAGCCAGGAACCAGCCGCTGGATCTCGTCGAGAATCGCAAAGGGGTCAAAGGGGCTGAGCTTGGGTTCGAGATGATTTGCGGCAAGCCATACGGCATGGCGGTCCGCCTCGCCGGATTGCACTCCGCGAGACTGTCCCAGATCGGCGCGCATACCGGTTCCATAAGAGACCAGTTGCTTCGGATTGGCGCCCATGCGATCCGCCAGACGAACAATCAGCTCGAAATCGCTGCGCACGCCGGCCTTATCTGCGGCCTTCTTGACCAACTGAAGATCGCCGTATGTATTTGTAACCGTACCGGTCTTTTCGTAGAGGCTGGCAGCCGGCAGTACCACGTCGGCAAGCACGGCCGTTTCGGTGAGGAACATATCCTGCACCACGAGGAAGGTATTTTTGAGCGTCTCCGGCGAAATGTTGTAGCGGCTGACGGGGTTCGATCCAACCACATAGAGAGCGCCAAGATCGCCTCGGGCAGCGGCGTCGAACATAGCGATGAGGTCGAGTCCAGGTGCTACGGGAAGGCTGCCATATTCGTCAGAGAAGTGCGCCGGGGACGCCACCGGCTGATATCCGGGAAGCAGGTCCGGCATCAATCCCATATCCGCCGCGCCACGGGAGTTGCTGTAGTCGCCGAGGCAGGCAAACTTGGTGTTGGGCAGTTGGAGGCCGAACTGGATCAGCGCATCGACATCGCGGCCGCGATACTCCGAGCCAAAGATAATGATGAGGTTTTCTTCCTTGCGGATCGCCTCGCGGAAGGCGGCGGTTGCCTCGGTAGCGGAGAGGGGAGCGTCATTTCCTGCGAGGTAGCTGACTAGCTGGGCGTATCCATCCTGCGGAATCGTGAGCGAGGCCTTGGCCTGGCGCCGTAGCTTGATCTCTGCATGATTGGCGATATAAAGCCGTGCGCGATTGTGGCGGAAATTGGTACGCAGGCTCCACGCCAGACCCGGATGTTGCTGCGTTGGATCGTTGCCGAGGAGCAGAATCGCTGGGGCGGCGCCGATGTCACGAAGGCTTGCCGTGCGATCTGAGTGCCCGGACAATGCGCGCGCGAACGAGGCATAATCCGCCGTGCGATGGTGATCGATATTATTTGTGCCGAACACCTTGCGGGCAAACTTCTGCAGCAGGTAATTCTCTTCGTTGGTGGTCCGGTTCGACCCGATAACGCCCATAGCCGCGCCGCCGCGCGCGTCACGAATCTCAGCAAGCCGCCGGCCTGCATAATCCAGAGCCTCCTCCCAGGTTGCGGGAGCGAGCTTTCCGTCCGGCTGCCGAACGAGGGGTTTGGTCAGGCGATCGTTGTGGTTCGCAAACTCGAAGGCGTAACGGCCCTTGATGCAGAGGAAGTCGCCGTTGATGCCGCTCTTGTCGCGATTGTCGCCGCGAATGATCTCGACCCCATCATCGACGCTGCGCAGACCAAGGGTGGTCTTGCATCCGTCGCCGCAGTGGGTACAAATCGTGGCGACGTGGTTCATCTCCCAGGGCCGCGTCTTGTAGCGGTACGCTCCCGAGGTAAGCGCCCCGACGGGGCAGATGTCGATGCACATGCCGCACTCTTCGCACTCCAGATGATCTTCCTTATTGGGAGCGATGATGCTGGTAACGTTGCGATTCTGTACGCCGAGTGCCCACACGTCCATGCCCTCGCCGCAGACGCGCACGCAGCGATAGCAGAGGATACAGCGGGGGCGATCAAAGTAGACGACCGGCGACCACTGTTGCTCCTCGCGGTGCTGCTTGGTCTCCGTGTAGATAGACTCGGCCGCGCTGTACTTGAAGGTCATGTCCTGCAGCTCGCACTCGCCACCGGCATCGCATACCGGGCAATCCAGCGGGTGATTGCCGAGAACCAGTTGGACCATGGCCTTGCGCACCTGCTTAATCTCGTCGCTCTCGGTGGTTACCACCATGCCTTCGCTGACGGGAGTGGTACAGGCGGTCTGCAGTTTGGGAATCTTCTCAATGCGTACCAGGCACATGCGGCAGGCGGCCTGGAGCGAGAGTCCGGGATAGTAGCAGAACGCCGGAATCTCGATGCCTACCTTGCGGCAGGCCTCAATCAACAGCGTGCCCGCGGGAGCCGTAATCTGCTTGCCATCGACTGTAAGTTTTACGTCAGCCATCTTGAACTTGTCCTTACTTGCAGCGCCGGCGAACTAAACCAGGGCCGGTTCTGCTGTGTGAGCGTACGGGCAGGGCTTGCCGTCGAGGTGATCTTCGAATTCCTTGCGAAACTTCTTGATGAAGGCAATGGTCGGCATAGCAGCCGCATCGCCGAGCGGGCAAAAGGTGCGCCCCAGCATGTTTTCCGCAAGGTATTTCATGTTGTCGATGTCCTTGCTGACGCCGCCGCTGGAGTGAAAGCGGGTCAAGGTCTTCTTGAGCCAGTCGGTGCCTTCACGGCAGGGAATACACCAGCCGCAGCTTTCATGCTGGTAGAACTTGATGGTGCGCAGCGCAAACTCCACCATGCAGACCGTATCGTCGAGGACAACCACACCGCCGGAACCGAGCATGCTTCCGGCCTTCAAGACCTGGTCAAAGTCCATGCCGATATCGATCTCGTTTGGCAGGAGTACGGGGGTCGATGATCCGCCCGGCACGACTGCTTTCAACTGCCGTCCGCCGCGGATTCCCCCGGCGACATCGTAGATCATCTTCTTGAGGTTGTAGCCCATCGGCAGCTCGTAGACACCGGGGCGCTCGACGTGGCCGCTGATGCAGAAGAGCCGGGTGCCACCATTGCGCTCCGATCCGAGCTTGGCGTATTCCGCACCGCCGATGCGCAGCACGTGCGGGACAGTAGCAACCGTCTCGGCATTATTGATGACTGTGGGACCACCGTAGAGGCCAACCACCGCAGGGAAGGGAGGACGGATTCGGGGGATTCCGCGCTTGCCTTCGAGCGACTCCATCAGGGCCGATTCTTCGCCCACTTCGTAAGCGCCTGCTCCGGTTTGGGAGACAATGTCGAAGTCAATGCCGCTGCCGAAGATATTCTTTCCGAGAAAGCCCTTGGCATAGGCTTCTTCGATGGCGCGCTCCATGATCTTGAGCAGGTAGCGATACTCGCCGCGCAGGTAGATGAACCCCATCTTGGCGTGGATGGCGAGACCTGCGATGATGACGCCCTCGATGATGGAGTGAGGATCGTGCTCAAAGATCAGCCGGTCCTTGCAGGTGCCTGGCTCGCTCTCATCGCCATTGACGAGAACATATTTGTCCTTCTCCGACTGCTTGGGCACAAAGGACCACTTCATGCCGGTCGGGAAGCCTGCGCCTCCGCGGCCGCGCAGGCCGGAGGCCTTCATCTCGGCAATGATCCAGTCGGAACCCTTCTCCAGGGCCTTGCGCGCAGACTGATAACCTTCAAGCTCCAGATATTTATCGATAGCAGTCGCGCCTTTGCCAAACCGCATGGAAAGGAGGGGGACTACATCGGGATGGGAAACGAGATTCGCCATGATTCTTTCCTGTCTGGGATGCCTAGCTTCGTTTGTCCTGCTGGGCACTGGCGCGATACTTCTCCAGGATCTTATCCAGCTCTTCGGGGGTCAGGTTTTCGTAGTAGTCGTAGTTGATCTGGGCGGCAGGGCCCCAGCTGCAGGCGCCGATGCACTCTACCTCTTCCAGTGAGAACACACCGTCCGGCGTTGTTTCCTTGTTCTCGACGCCGAGCGTCTTCTTGCAGTGGCTGAAGAGTTCTTTGCCGCCGCGCAGCATGCAACTGATGTTGGTACACACCTGCACGTGGTATTTACCCGCCGGCTTGGTGCGCAGCAGGGAGTAGTAGCTGATGACGCTGCGGGTATCGAGTTCGCTGATGCCGATGCGCTGCGCAACCTCGGCGATTACCTCGTCGGAGAGATAGCCCTTCTCATCCTGCGCATAGAGCAGCATAGGGATGAGCGCGGAGCGACGATGCGGATAGAGGGTGACCAGCCTGTCGAAACGAGCGGCTAACTCCGGTGAAAAAATGGTGTTCTCCTGAACGCTCATTGCATGATCTCCCTTGCCAACCGTTCTGCCACTGCGTCCATCTCCTCTTCGCCTTCGTTCATCGCCACGTGACCGTTCAATCGCAGATGGAAGCTGGCGCCACTTCCATCCTCGCGCTGCCAGGAGGCTTCACTCTCATGATGCGTGATTTCGAGCCAGCGATTCTGGCCGCGAAGCACGATGCATTCGGAGGTGACTTCCACCGTCGGCAGGGCAGCGTGGCTCAATCCGTGAGCCGCGGAATAGCTGCGCAACAGAGATGCGAAGGATGTCCACAACTCTGCATAGGTAGCGCTCGCATTGGGGGCAACAGCCGTCACCGGTCAATCTCTCCCAGCACAATATCAATCGATCCGATCGCTGCGACCACATCCGCAATCATTCTTCCCTTGCACATTGTCTCCAGAGCCTGGAGGCTGGCGTAGGTAGGATTGCGCATGTGAACACGGTACGGCTTCGACGATCCGTCACTGACCACGTAGTAGCCCATCGCGCCGCGCGGAGACTCGATCGACTGATAGACCTCTCCAGCAGGAACAGAGAAGCCTTCGGTGACGATCTTGAAGTGGTAGATGAGCGCCTCCATCTGCGTCTTCATCTTTTCGCGCTCCGGCAGGACAACCTTGGGCGCGTCTGCCTTGATAGGGCCATCGGGCATGCCGTCGAGCGCCTGCTGGCAGATCTTGACGGATTCGCGCATCTCCTGCAGGCGTACGAGATAGCGCGCCCACACATCGCAATCGGTAGAGGTGGGTACCTTGAACTGAAACTTCTCATAGCTGGAGTAGGGCTTGTCGCGGCGCAGATCCCAATCCACGCCACTGGCACGCAACGGCGGCCCGGTAACGCCCAGAGAAACTGCATCCGCAGCGCTGAGATAGCCGACGCCCTTCAGCCGGTTATAGAAGATGGGATTGCCGGTAAGCAGATTGGAATACTCATCAATCTTCTCCGGCATGATGTTCAGAATCGCCTGGACCCGGCTATAGAAATCCAGCGGAGGTTCAAGCGCCAGACCGCCGATGCGGAAGTACGACGTCATCATCCGCTGGCCGGAGACCATCTCGAAAATCTTGAGAATCTCTTCGCGCTCGCGGAAGGTGTAGAGAAATACGGTCAGCGCGCCGATGTCCATGGCATGCGTGCCCAGCCAAACCAGGTGCGAGGCCAGGCGGGTCAATTCGTTGAGCAGGACTCGCGTCCACTGCGCACGCGGAGGAATCTCAATCTGCAGCAATTTCTCGACCGCAAGGCAATAGCAGAGGTTGTTCGCCATCGGACTGAGATAGTCGATGCGGTCGGTGAGCGGAACAACCTGCTGATAGAACTTGGCTTCGCAGGTCTTCTCGATGCCGGTGTGCAGGTAGCCGATGTCAGGAACAAGGCGCTTGACGATTTCGCCGTCGATCTCCAGCCCGAGGCGCAAAACGCCGTGGGTAGAGGGATGCTGCGGTCCCATATTCAGGACCATGGTGCGATCCTTGGACGGATCCTCCGGGCGGCTTTCGATGATAGGAACTGTGAGGTATTCAGACATCAGCGATAGCCCTCCACCGGGTAGTCTTTACGCAGAGGATGACCTTCCCAGTCATCCGGCATCATGATGCGCCGCAGATTCGGATGGCCGTTAAATCGTACTCCAAAAAGATCAAAAACTTCCCGCTCATAAAAATTTGCGGAGGGCCATACCGGGGTGATGCTGTCCACCGATGGATCGACGCTGTCGAGGACGACGCGAAGCCGCAGACGCTCCTTCAGGGGAAGGGACCAGATGTGGTACGTAACGTGAAAACGGGGCTCGGTGGGATACCAGTCCACGCAGGTTACATCTTCGAGGAAGTTGTATCCAGCAGACTGTACAGTGCGGCAAGCCTCGCGAATGTCATCGGGGGCGATCGTCACCATGAGTTCGTCGAAGGCAAATTTTGCATCGGCAACGGCTGCGTCCTTCCAGTTACGCAGGGCAGCGATTGCCGGATGATCCGTCATCGAGGAAAAAACTGCTTCCTTGTTCATCAGAGGGGTTGTCATGTCTTACAGGTCCGCCTTGTCTGAAGCCCAGTCCAGAATGCCCTTTTTGATGATGTAGAACATGCCGACCAGAACGAAACCCAGATATACGAGCATCTCCCAGAAACCGAAGAGCCGCGAGCCTGTCAGTTGTGGCAAATGTTTGTAAATGACCGCCCACGGAACCATGAACACCGCTTCTACATCGAAGAGGATGAAAAGCATGGCAACCATGTAGAACCGGACGGAGAAGCGTCCGCGTGCGTCACCCTGGGCCACCATTCCGCACTCGTAGGCCTCCAGTTTGACTCGCGAACTCCGATGTCTGCCGATGAACCATGAAGCAAAGACCATGCCTCCGCCGATGGCAACGGCAGCCAATGCTTGCATCATGAGGGGCAGGTAGTTCCAGAAATAGGGATTACGCATTTGGCATCGACTCGCGATCTTCAGGATCGATTTGTGGAACGAGGTTCGTTTTGCGGAACGAGGTTCGCTCTCTTGACTTTAGGTTTTCGTGGGGCTGTAGTCAAGCAACGTTGTGAGGCGACAGCGTTGGTCACACACGCAAATTAGCCGGTTGCATCTGATGTTGCACCGCGAGTGTTGTATCGCGAGGTACTTAGAAAAACAGAGTCAGGCGAGATGTGTTCTGCCTGACTCTGGCGATAGATAAAACCTTGCCGAATTCGAATGGTCTTCGGCGCGGCATTTTTATCCGCAAGTTACACGATGTTCTTTCCACGCGGCCGGTTCCTGAAGAGATGGCCACTGCGGAGTTGATCCTCTCAGGGCAGGAAGGATTCAGTCAGCGCCGGACAGCATGGCCTGCATTTCCTCGCTGCGAGGGGAGCAGCTTGCACCTCGGCCGCAACCGCCGCCGCATGCATCGCCCATTGCATCCGGGTTGAACCCGCCAGCGTGGCGCATCATTTCGCGTAGTGCCATGTCTGAGACTTCGTGCATTTTGACTTCCTGAGCCAACATTTGGACTTCTCCTTTTGGTTGAACCTTTACTACTTTTTTCAGCTCACGGTTTAAGATGAGCCGCTAGCTGCAAGACACACTCTTCGGCAATGGCGCGCTGAATGGGGGCAAATACCGGCTCGCTCATGTTTCCGGCGACGATTGCTTCCCCTGCGATACACCCCTCGCACAAGCACGTATACCAGGCCTGGGGCCGGGCTTGAAACTCGTCAAAATACTGTCGCAGAACACGTGCGGAGTCGGGCCCCGGAAAGCTTCCGTCCAGCAGATTCCCCATGCAGTAACCAGGATCACCCGCCAGCATAAAGCAGGGATAGACAGAGCCATCCGTGGCGACGGTGATCTGCGTGAAGAAGGCAGGGCAGTAGGTCTGCGCTGGGGTTCGTGTCGCCAGATGCTCAGCTACCTGGTAGGCAAACTGCAGGATCGGTCCTTCTCCCCGCGTCATATTCTGAATCGAGACCCGTGCCGCCGCGCGATAGTCCTCGGCCAGACTGGCGAGTTCGACATATTCGGACCCGAACATGCGAAGCTTGGCAGGGCGGGGAAGAAACGCCGGAGAGATGTGCAAAATTTTGCGGTCCGTGTGCTTGTAGAAGAAATCCATCAGGTCGACGATGGAGATCCCGTTGCGCTGGTGATACGCGTTGTACGTGCACTCGATCTCAAACGGAATTGCGTGATCGCGGAAGCGTTGCAGCGAATCTGCAAGCAACTCGTAGCTGGAGGCTCCGGAGAGCATGGGGCGGCAATGATCGTGGATCTCGCGAGATCCATCCCAGCTCACTGTCAAAGAAATCTTCCAGCGGTGGAGGACATCGAGGACCTCCGGGCTGGACCAGGTGCCATTGGTGGTCAGGGCAAGGCGCGGCATGTGGGGTAAGCGCCCTTCGGCGACCGCCGCCAGCAGAAAAGAGCATGCTGTCTCGATCGCGTCCAGATTCATCAGGGGTTCACCCCCGAAGAAGTGGATCACCGTGATCTCGCCGTAAAGATCGAGGACCCTCTGCAGTACATCCTCCACCTGCTGCGGAGACATGAGGTTCTCCTCCGCGTTATAACGCCCCTGATCGGCATAGCAGTAGCTGCAGGCAAGGTTGCACATATTGCTGATGTTGAGCGTCAGACGCCCAAGGTGCGGCTTGCCGGAGATGGGCTGCTGCGTGTGATCCGGATAGAGAATGGGGAACATCGCTTCGCGGTGGGCGAGCGGGTACTCCTGCGGTGAGCCGGCCCGCCTATAGACCGCAGCAAACTTCTCTTCCGCCATTCTGGCCACTGACTCCAACGGAAGGGCTGGAGATGCGTCAAGCGAAAAGAGGCGCATTTCTGAGGGGATAAAGTATGCGCATCGCGAGCCATCGCGTAGGACGATACGGCCATCGCGTTCGATTGCTTCCACCTCTCTACCCCTTTCCAGTGTCACAAGACTGCCCGGCAGCGTTGGCGAAGACTCCGCTTACACTTCGGCCACCTGTACTGGGATATCAGAGCGGGGGGCCTGCCTGCTGTGAGCGCCATCACTTCGTTCCCGTATCGGAACCATCATCATCATCGAGTTCCGAAACGATCGCCGGTCCTGAAGCTTCGTCCCTTTTCTAAAGCTGGGGAGGGGTGCCGCCGATACAGTGTTTACGGGAGACGACTGCGATGGCGAGCTATGTAGTGGATACAGTTGAGTCAAAGGAACCGGGAACGATCGCCGGGGCTGATTCCGCGGTGCACGCGAGTGCGGTGAAAGTATTTCCGGGTGCGGCTGAAGCTGTGCCCGAGAAGCTGCCTGCGGGATTTACCGGAATCGGGACCGGAGTGGCTGCTGTTCGCGGACGGCGGCGGATTCCCCCGGTCGCCGGGCATGCGCTCGAGAAACTCGGGCACGCCATCGAGTATCTGACCGACGAGTATGTCCATGAGGGGTGCGCGGAGGGATTCACAGGCCCGCAGCTCGCCGCGATTCAACTGCTGATGGCTTTGAATCGCGAAGTCTACTACGAGTGCCCTGTTATTCCGCCATTGTGGGTTCGTATCCGCGAGTTTCTGCGTCGCGCCATCGGGGATTAAGCTGAATCGCCCCGCAGCGAAGCATCTGCGGAGGTGTGGATTGCGTGGACCGCAGCGCATCGCATTGGTCAGCAAGGCGATGCGGACACCGTGGGAGCTCGCCTGCCAGATATCCCCACCCCGGTGATACTCTGAAGTTGCAATGACCTTTACCATCAATGGACAAGAGCGCGACTTCCCAGCCCTGGGGGCCGGAGCAACCCTGGACACTTTGATCGAAGCCCTGGCGCTAAAGAGTGACCGAATCGCAGTGGAACACAACGGCACGATTGTGCGCCGTCCCGAGTGGTCTGGCACGCCGGTTGCTTCCGGCGACAAACTGGAGATTGTTCACTTTGTTGGTGGTGGAAGCCGCTAGGGTGTGCCTTTACGCCTTGCCAGCACGCAATTCCTCAGCAAAGATTCAAGTTCCGTGTCACTGCGATGAGTTTGCGGTAGAGGCACGCACGGTATAGTCACGAGAGATGAATTCGAAGCATCATTCGCCTGCGTCATTCCGTCGAGTCCCGTTCCCTCCCATCCAATGGGCTGCGCTCTTCGTGCTTCTGCTTCCTCTCGCTGTACTGGCGCAGACCGCGGCACGCAACTCCGGCGACGACGGCAAGCCGACCTTCGTGATTTCGAACATCGCGCCTGGCGCGGACCTGAAGATTGTGGCGTATGGCGATATGCGGTTTACCAATCCCAGGAACGAGGTGGATACCAGTCCGCGCGTGCGCAAGTGGCTGGCGGAGAAGGTAGGGGCAGAGAAGCCGGATCTGCTGTTTCTTTCCGGGGATATGCCATTCTGGGGGAGCAACTCCGACGATTGGGACGTCTATCGCGAGGAGACGAAATCCTGGCCGGAGAATCACGTGCGGGTGTATCCCACCCTGGGCAACCATGAGCTGACGGGAGATGTCCACCAGGCGCTCAGGAACTATTTCAGCGCGTATCCGCAGATCGAGGGGCATCGCTACTACTCGGTCTTAGCTGGGAGTGTGGAGCTGATCGCTCTTGATTCCTTGCAGAAGATAGACCCCGAAAGCCCGCAGTTTGCATGGCTCGACGCGCAGTTGGCGCACATTCCTCCACAGGTGGACTTTGTATTTTTTCTGCTGCATATGCCGTTGATGGCAGATGTGCAGTCGCAGGTGGTCGCCAATCTTCCGGCGCCTGAGATGTGGGAGTTGCGTACCTATCTCGAGCAGAAGGCAGCTCTGTCGCGGGCGCGTTTTCTGGTGGTCAACGGCCACATCCACAATTACGAACGCTTCCAGCACGGCGGCGTCACCTATCTCGTGAGCGGCGGCGGTGGGGCGAAACCATACCCGGTGATGGTACGCGGCCCACAGGATTTGTATCAGGACACGGCCTTCCCAAACTTCCACTACATCCTGCTGACGCTCCGCGGAAAGCGGATGGAGGCGACCATGTATCGCGTGGCCGACCCCAAGGCAGAGACGTTCAAGCTGGAGGACAAGGACCATTTCGAGTTGGTAGCAAGATAGTGTCCGGTTTGCGGCAGGAGATCAGGCGTCCGTCTTTGCACGGAAGCGAAACGCCACCCCCAGCATAGCGAGAAAGAGAACGAGCGCCGGTATGCCAAGGACGGGAATCGCTACGCGGAGGCTTCTGCGAACCTGTGGGGCGCTTCCAGCAGCGGTGTCGCGGCACATGCTGCATCCCTGGGCGTGCACGGGCACGGGCACAGCGAGAACGGCGGCAAGCAGCAACGTCAGGATGCCGGACGCCGCTCTACGTGCCCTGAGGCGATTCACCGAAGAACTCATTGGGCGGAGACGAGGAGCGCGAACAGGAAGAGCCAGAAGACCCCCATACAGTGCCAATACCATGCCGTGCAGTCAACGACGATCTGCCGGTATTCGACGCGGCGAAGGAAGGAAAGCGATAGGAGCGCAGCAACCAGAGCGGCGATTCCGATGACCAGGTGGGCTCCATGAAAACCTGTAATCAGGTAAAAGAAGTAGCGTGCCGGGTCCGAGGCAAGGAGAAGTTTGTCGGTCCACATCTGCTGCCACGCGATCCACTGACCCGCCAGAAAAGCGACGCCAAGCAGGGTAGTCGCAGCCAGCCAGGGAGTGGCGCGGCGCAACGCAGGGTGTCCCATCCCCAGCCACTCCTCGATCACATCGATTTCGCGGAAGAGTTGCCTGCGAGCCATCTCCATGGTGAAGCTGCTCAGGACCAGAACAGCCGTATTGAGCCATAGGATCGACGGCAGGGCGATGGGGTGCCACGTAGAGACGTAGTTGTGTGTGCGGGGATCGATGTGTCCGCCAGACTGGCTGACGAAGAACGTGCTGACGATGGCGACGAAGAACATCATGTCGCCGATCATGGCGAAGAAGATACCCAGCCGCCAGCGCGTGAGCAACTGGCGCGGACCGTTTCTGCCCCGCTGCCCATCCCAGCTATCGCCGTCACCACCGCCGCCGGTCGGACGGCGCGAGGCAGGAGGTTTGCCTCCGATGCCAGTATCTTTGCGCTCCGTGTCGATGGGGCTTCGAGTGAAGGTGACTGGCATATCAACTCCGTTCACATTGAGATTACTCCCGATTCGATTCGAGAACATCCTGCGGTAAAAAATCGGATTGACCGGGATGAACGCCATAATCGTAGGGACCTCGAACGACTGTTGTCTCCTCGTCGCCGGGTGATGACCATTCGAGTGTCGTAGCCTGCCACGGGTTGGCTGCAGAAGAGCCTTCTTGCAGCAGGGTCCAAACCAGATTCGCAAGAAAAATCAGTTGTGCGGAGACCAGCACAATTGCTGAGATGCTGATATATCGCTGCAAGGGTATCAAGGCGGCCATGGACGCCGCTCCGCCCGACAACTGGGAGTAGTGACGAGGCTCTCCAGCCAGTCCCGCAAAGTGCATGGGGAAGAAGGTGGAGTAAGCGGCCGCAAATGTCAGCCAGAAATGCGTTTTGCCCAGGCCTTCGTGCAATTGCCGCCCGGAGATCAGGGGGAACCAGTAGTAGATCCCGGCGAAGACAGAGAAGATCGCCGCCATTCCCATGATGAGATGAAAGTGAGCCACCACAAAGAACGTGTTGTGCAGATAGGCGTCGAGGATCGGGAGAGCCAGCAGGGGTCCGGTAATGCCTCCAGCGATAAAGAGCGAGAGGAAGCCCAGCGAGAAGAGCATGGGTGTCGTCAGGCGGAGGTTGCCGCCCCAGATGGTCCCTATCCAGCTAAGCACCTTTGCCGTGCTGGGGACGGCAATCGCCATGGTGGTAAGGGCAAAGGCGGTTCCGGCATAGGGATTCATGCCGCTGACGAACATGTGATGGCCCCAGACCAGGAATCCGAGAAATCCGATGAGCAGCGTGGTCCAGACCATGAGCCGATAGCCGAGAACAGGACGCCGGCTGAAGTTGGCTAGCAGGGACGAGGTGATCCCCATACCCGGCAGGATAGCGATATAGACCTCGGGATGGCCAAAGAACCAGAAGAGGTGTAGCCAGAGGAGCGGAGTGCCGTCGCCGTGGCCCACGATCTGCCCGTTGACCAGATCGCCCATCGGCACGAAGAATGCCGTGCCCAGGTGGCGGTCGCACAGCAGCAGCACCGCCGCGGCAAAGAGCACGCTGAAGACGAGCACCGTGATCATCGAAGCCACAAGCCACGACCAGACGGTAAGAGGCATCCGCCCAAGCGTCATCCCCGGGCACCGCTCCGCGACGATGGTGGTGAGCATATTCACCGAAGCCAGAGTGGAGGCCACACAAAAGATTCCGATGCTGATCAGCCAGAAATCCATGCCGAGAGCCTGGCCAGGCCCCGCACTGGCGACGGCGCTGAAGGGGGGATAGCTGGTCCAGCCGGAGATCGGCGCTCCCCCGGGCACGAAGAAGGCCGCAAACAGCACCAGCAGCGAAAGGGCAGTCAGCCAGAAAGAGATGGCGTTGACGATGGGCAGAGCCATCTGGCGGCTGCCGATCTGCTCCGGCAGCACGAGATTCGCAAATCCACTCTGCGGCGCGGTAGTGAGCACGAAGAAGACCATCAGGGTGCCATGGATGGTGACCAGCGCCAGGTAATCCTCCGGCTTCATCGTGCCCCAGAACGGCATGGGCACATCCGGCCATGCCAGGTGAATGCGCATCAGCAGCGAGAGGGAAGCACCAACGACGACAGCCACCAGAGCGAGCAGCAGGTACTGGATGCCAATAGTGCGGTGAGCGGTGGTGAAGATGTATCGCCGAATCCAGGAAGGCCGCTGCGGCGGGGCAGCATCGGAGTCCTGGGGCACCTGCGCGGATTCGAGGGGGCCTGTCACTGTGCGCTCCCCGTGGCGGCGTTCACGGCGCGTACTCCGGCCTCACGGCCGGCCAGCCAGCGAGCATATTCGGCGGGCGGCAGCACACGCAGCTTTGCCTGCATCCTGGCATGGCCCAGGCCGCAGACCTGACTGCAGAGAATGGGGTACTCGCCTGGCACCTCGGGAGTGAAGTGCACATGCAGCACCATCCCCGGCACGGTGTTCTGTTTGAGCCGCATGGCGGGTACAAAGAATCCGTGAATGACATCGTGCGCGCGCAATGTAACGTCCACTTCGCGTCCGGCGGGCAGAACGAGCTCGCTGGCGACGATATCGTCGGCGCCGCGAGGGTCTCTGCGATCCAGCCCCAGCGGATTGCCTGCTGCTGCGTTGACCAGCTCCGGCCGCGTTAACCCAAAGGTAGCGTCCTCTCCGGGATAGCGGAAATACCACTGGAACTGGACGCCGACGACCTCGACCTGCATCGCTCCCGGCGACGCGCCTTCGAAGCGATTTGCCGCCCAGAGCCGCTGCGCCGTAATTGCCATCCAGATATACAGAGCACAGAGCAGCGTGAGAGGAAGCGCCTCCATGATCCACATGCTGGGAGCGTGCGGTGTGCCCGGACGAGGGCGCCGCAGGATTGCGATAAGCAGCAACAGGTGGGCGAGCAGAAAGCAGAGGCCCAGGGCCGCCAGGTTCCAGCGCATCAGATGATCGACAACGACGCCATGCAGCGAGGCATTTGGAGGCATCCACCACTGCGAGCTGGCCGCCAGCGGCGAGAACCGCGCATAGCTAGATCCAGTGCAGATCGCGATGGCCGGAAAGGGTGTCGCCAGCGGCATGGGAGGTTTGCCTTAAACGTGCGATTTTTGCGTCTTTGCCTGCTGCACCATCTCAACGAAGAGACGATGAATCCGCCTGTCGCTGGAGAGCTCCGGGTGAAAGGTGGCAGCAAGCAGGTTTCCCTGACGCACCAGGACAGGGAAGCTGTCGCGCTCGGCGAGTACTTCTACGTCAGGACCGACCCGCGTGATGCGCGGAGCCCGGATGTAGACCATCTCCAGTGGGCCTCCAGGCAGTTTGGATGGGCCCTGTTCAATGGAGCTGTCAATCTGCCGGCCATAGGCATTGCGTTCGACGGTAGCGTGCAGAACAGCCAGGCTTTCCTGCTGCGGGTGAAGTACCTCGTCCGCCAGCAGAATGCATCCTGCACACGTGCCGAAGGTGGGCTTGGAGCGGACAAAGGCAGCGAGGTCCGCGAGAAAGCCATCCCGCTCAAGAAATTTGAGGAAGGTGGTGGATTCGCCGCCCGGAAGGATGAGCCCGTCGAGGCCGCTTAATTGTTCAGGCTTGCGAACCAGGACAGCGTTCGCACCAGCCTCTTCGAGCGCCTGAACATGTGCCGCGTAGTCGCCTTGAATGGCGAGCACACCGATCGTCACCGGCGTGCTCGCTGAGTTGTCCCTGGGGTCCGATGGCACCGTCTCCGCTCCGTTACCAGCCACGGGTCTGCAGGAGCTGGGATTCCTCGATGCCTGAAATCGCCAGGCCCTTCATCGAGCCGGTAACCTGCTCACTGGCTTCGGCGAGGATCTTGGGGTCGTTATAGTGCGTCGTGGCAATAACGATAGCCTTGGCGCGTGACTCCGCCTCCTCCCGCTCCTTGCGATTGCGCACGTTGCCCTGATCGTCGAGTTCAACATCCAGTGGCGTCGAGCCTTCCTTCATGAAGATGCCGGAGCCGACGAAGACCGCCTCGGCGCCCAGTTGCATCATCAGTGCGGCATCCGCGGGAGTCGCAATACCACCAGCGGAAAAATTCGGTACTGGAAGCTTGCCCGTCTTGGCAACCATGCGGATCAGTTCGTAAGGAGCCTGGTGATTCTTGGCAGCGGTATAGAGCTCTTCCTCACTGAGCACGGTCAAGGCGCGCATCTCGCCGACGATCTGGCGCATGTGCTTGACAGCGTGGACCACGTCTCCGGTTCCCGCCTCGCCCTTGGTGCGGATCATGGCCGCACCCTCGGCAATGCGCCGCAGAGCCTCGCCAAGGTTGCGCGCACCGCAGACGAATGGTGTCTTGAAGGCGTGCTTATCGATGTGATGCGCCTCGTCGGCGGGAGTCAGCACCTCGGACTCGTCGATGAAGTCAACGCCAAGTTCCTGAAGAATCTGCGCCTCGGCAAAGTGCCCGATGCGTGCCTTGGCCATGACGGGGATCGAGACGGTAGAAATGATGGCCTTGATGAGACTTGGCCGGGCCATGCGAGCGACGCCGCCCTCGGCACGGATCATTGCCGGAACCCGCTCCAGCGCCATTACCGCGGTCGCACCGGCCTGTTCCGCTATGCGGGCCTGTTCCACGCTCATGACGTCCATAATGACGCCACCCTTGAGCATCTCCGCCAAGCCGACCTTAAGCCGTAGCCCGGTGCTGCCGGAATGGTTGCCGTTTGTGTTCAGCTCTGCCATGGTCTTGCCTCCTCAAGTGTGCCCGCAGCGCTCAAAAGTCGGGGGTGGATGTTCCGGATGCGCTTGGTGGGCGACTACTGGTGAAGCACCAGTTTAGCAGCTTCTGGCGCGTCTATTTCGCAGGCGTGCCGCCAGAGATTGGCGATAGTCACTCGCAGGCCAATTTGCGTGGCAAAGACACCGGCAACACGTTCCCGCGAGAGGTTACGACTCGACCAGATTCTTCTGCTGCCTGAACTTTTCCGGATCGATCGCAAGAAAAAGCCCTTTCCCGCGTGCCAGAGGCCGCCCGTCGGCGTCGCTGACCTCGGCCTCGCAATAGTGTTTGCGCCCGTCGGCTCTCAGCAACCGCCCCTCAAGCAGCAGGGGAACACCCAGCGGCACAGGACGAAGATATTCCACCTCCATCTGGCGGGTCATGGCGGTTACGCCGCGGGCTCGATTTGCCTTGCTCATGGCTTCATCCAGAAGAGTTGCGATGGCTCCGCCGTGCATGTATCCCGGAGGCCCCTCGAATCGCCGCGGTATCTTGATGCGGCTGAGGACGCGACCCGTCTCGTCGGTCAGGAATTTCAGGCGCAACCCGGTTTTGTTGGCATCGCCACATCCAAAGCAATGGTTTTGCGCTCCATGGGAGAGCGGAGTGAGCTTGCTCTTCATCGTGTAAATGCCTTCCTTACAGTCCTTCTGCAGATTACCGGAGCGCAGCAATGATAGCGGCAATCAGTTTCACATCGGCTTCAATCGCAGCGGCTCCATTCTACTGGCGTTGCCGGAGACAGAAGTACTGCGTAGATGAAGACAGAACCAAAACTTCATCTATAAAGGAGCGGCATCCTCGTAGAGAAAAGGCTTGAAGGTGAGAGGGAAGCCTAGGGTGTATCGACTAGGGATGGCTGCCGACGGGAGGCCGTTTCTCTCAGTTCGAGAAGGGAGGAGCGACAGATACCGGGTGTATCTTAGCGACGACCGACGAAGAAATGAGGGGAACGGACCCCGTCCCGGAGGGTTGGCAGGAATCCGGCCAA
>DATLIY010000005.1 GCA_035539175.1 Acidisarcina sp.
TTGGCCGGATTCCTGCCAACCCTCCGGGACGGGGTCCGTTCCCCTCATTTCTTCGTCGGTCGTCGCTAAGATACACCCGGTATCTGTCGCTCCTCCCTTCTCGAACTGAGAGAAACGGCCTCCCGTCGGCAGCCATCCCTATATGTCGATACACCCTGGGGCAGCCTTGGCCATTGATGCAGGAGCTGCTCTAGCTGTGCTGGCGTATTTCAGGAAACGGTAGTTGGACCGAAGCGTCGCCTGCTTCCAGCAATCGCAACCAATTGCGAATTTCCTCACGAAGAGGTGCGACGGAAATACCTTCGTAAGGATCCGCATAAAGCTCCAGTCGCCGCAGCGCGGTGTGCAGCAGCGAGATGGTGCCCTGCGTGTTGTGGCGCTGCAGGTGATGGAATGCTGCCGCGGTCTGGATCAATGCCTGAAGGAACGTCTTTTGCGGCTCCGGCAAATGAAGCCAGACACCCTCCCAATGCTCATGCGCGTCGAAGAATTTACACGCGCGATAGCATCGCAGCCCTTCGGCGAGTCCGCCGCTAGTCCAGTCGAACTTCATTCCTCGATCATCCCATAAGAATGCATGGGAAAGGTGACAGTGACGCGCAGGGTGCTGAGAGGAATCTTGGCTTCCGCTCCCCAGGCAACTGCATCTAACCTGCAAAATGAGAACTCTCCTCTTCTATGCGCGATACGGTAATCGCTGACGATTGACGTATCGCAATTGGCTCCTGTAATACGGTAAGCAAAGGACAAGTCATTATGAAGATGCGCAAACTCGGTGCTAACGGACCACTTGTATCTGCCATCGGGCTCGGATGCATGGGAATGAGTGATTTTTACTCCCATCGCGACGATACCGAATCGATTGCTACCATTCACCGCGCTCTCGAACTCGGCGTCAACTTCCTGGACACCTCTGATATCTATGGCCCTCACACCAACGAGGAACTCGTCGGCAAAGCCATCAAGGGCAAGCGGGACCAGGTTTTTCTGGCTACCAAGTTCGGCATTCTGCGCGATCCGCTGAATCCCTCCAAACGCGGAGTTGATGGCAGCAAGGAGTATGTCCGGAAATCGATAGAAGGCAGCCTGAAGCGGCTTCAGGTCGATACGGTGGATCTCTACTATCAACATCGCATCGACCCGAAGACACCCATTGAGGAGACCGTCGGAGCCCTTGCCGAACTGGTTCGTGAAGGCAAGATCCGTTATATCGGGCTCTCCGAAGCATCGCCCCAGACGATTGAACGCGCCCAGAAGGTACATCCCATCACCGCGATTCAATCAGAGTATTCGCTCTGGACACGGGATCCCGAGCCCCAAGTGATTCCTACCTGCCGTAAGCTGGGAATCGGATTTGTTCCCTATAGCCCGCTCGGACGCGGCTTTCTAACCGGGGCAATTACATCTCCCGAGGACTTCGATGCCGATGACTACCGTCGCACCAGCCCACGCTTCCAGGGAGCGAATTTCTACAAGAATCTTGAGCTGGTCACAAAGGTGAAGGAGATTGCGAAGGCAAGTGGTCACACACCGGGCCAACTGGCTCTCGCCTGGGTGCTGGCTCAAGGAGAGGACATTGTTCCGATTCCGGGAACAAAACGGCGTAAGTATCTCGAGGAGAATGTGGCTGCGGTTGACATTGTCCTGACTGCCGATCAATTGGCGCAGTTGAATGCCATCTTTCCTCCAGACGCCGCATCTGGAGAGCGGTATGCGCCCAACTTGATGACCTTGATCAATCAATGACATCGGACGGTGTTAAGGTCAACTCTACTTTGAAAAAGGATCTGTCGATGACAGCTCCTTTTTCAAAAAGCAACCGGGAATCGCTGCACACTTGGCAATCGCAACCATCTGAAGCAAACCAGCCCGGCCTGAATCTTCCGTAAGTGTTCCAGCGGCCGCTTGACAGTAACGCGATACAAACGTATTTTCGAGTGTTCTTGCGGCTTCTTCCTATTTTGCTATGCTCCCATGACGCCGAAATCCGGCTTATGATGCGCACTCCTGGGACCGCAGGACACGATGGAGAGCAGCATGCAGTTTCCCCGATCCAGCGGGATCTTACTTCACCCCACGTCCTTGCCCGGCGCCTATGGCGTTGGCGACTTTGGATCCGAAGCATATCGCTTCGTCGATTTTCTGAAGGCTTCGGGCCAGAAGCTCTGGCAGGTACTTCCGCTCAACCCGACTGGCTACGGAGACTCTCCGTTTCAATGTTTTTCCGCCACAGCGGGCAACCCACTGCTGCTCAGTCTTGAGAGGCTTCGCGATGATGGATTGCTGCAGCAAAACGATCTCGATTCAGCGCCATTGTTTGCGGCGGAGCAGGTAGAGTACCAGCGGGTTATTGAATTCAAGACTGGCCTGCTCACCAAGGCTGCTCTCACTTTTTTTCAGTCGTCCTCGGCAGACCTGCGCCGCAACTACCAGAACTTTTGCATTGAAAATGCGATGTGGCTGGATGACTTTGCGCTCTTTATGGCAGTGAAGAACCAATTCGGAGGCGTGGCGTGGACGAGATGGCCGGCTGAAATTGCAGCACGGCAGCCAGCAGCGCTCGTCGAGTGGACGAGCCAGCTTGCCAGCGAAATCGAAGTCATCAAATACTGGCAGTTTGAATTCTTTCGTCAGTGGCAAAGCCTGAGGAGTTATGCGCAGGATCGCGGCGTGCAGGTCATAGGAGACATTCCAATCTATGTCGCGCACGACAGCGCCGATGTATGGACAAATCGAAAATTCTTCTATCTCGACGAGCAGGGGAATCCGTTGAAGATGGCGGGAGTGCCGCCCGACTACTTCAGTGCAACCGGACAGTTATGGGGCAACCCAATCTATAACTGGCCACTGTTGGAACAAACGGGATTCCGCTGGTGGATCGACCGCTTCCGATCCGCACTGCGCCTCTATGACATCGTGCGCATCGACCACTTTCGCGGATTCGAAGCATATTGGGAGGTTCCGGGATCGGAAACTACCGCTATCAACGGTCAGTGGGTGAAAGGGCCGGGGGCAACATTGTTCGAGGTATTGCAGGCAGAGCTAGGGCCGCTGCCAGTGATTGCAGAGAACCTTGGCCGTATAACTCCCGAAGTGGAAGCAATTCGCCACCAATTCGGATTCCCCGGTATGGCGATTCTGCAATTTGGTTTTGGAACAGACGAGCAGGCGCACACCTTCCGTCCCCACAATCTTGTTCGCGAACTGGTGACCTATACTGGCACGCACGATAACAACACGATTACTGGATGGTGGACAAGCAAGGGCGATGCTGGCGATAGCGTGAATACTCCCGAGGATGTGGCGAAGGAGCACGACTTCGCACATAGGTATTTGAACTTCGGCGACCAGCCCGTGCATTGGGCCTTTATCCGCGCGGCGCTGGCGTCTGTGGCAAACACGGCAATCGTGCCGCTGCAGGACTTGCTTGGACTTGGCACTGACGCACGAATGAATCTTCCTGGAACTTCGAGTGGAAATTGGAGATGGCGTTGCAAACCCGGAGCACTGACTCCCGAACTGGCCAAACAGTTAAGACAATTAGTTCTGCTGTACGAACGCTAGAGGCTATGCCGCAGAAAGACCCTACTGGTGAAAAACAAATGAGCATGTACGACAAACCACAGCGTAGCTTCTGGCAAATCTGGAATATGAGCTTTGGCTTTCTAGGAATTCAATTTGGCTGGGGGTTGCAGATGGCGAATATGAGCGCCATCTATGAATATCTGGGTGCAAGAGCGGATCAGATACCTATCCTGTGGCTGGCGGCTCCGCTCACCGGCCTGCTGATTCAACCGATCATAGGTCACGCGAGTGATCGCACATGGGGACCACTAGGACGACGCCGTCCTTACTTTCTTGCAGGCGCCATTCTCAGCTCTCTCATGCTGATTCTGATGCCAAACTGCTCCAGCCTGTGGATGGCAGCTGGGGCGCTTTGGATCCTTGATGCATCGATCAACATAAGCATGGAGCCGTTCCGCGCATTTGTTGCCGACATTCTGCCGGAAGGACAGCGAACCGGCGGTTTTGCGATGCAGAGTCTCTTCATCGGATTGGGAGCTGTGGTTGCATCGGCTCTTCCATGGCTGCTGACCAACGTCTTTCACCTGACGCAGGCAGCAGGTGATACGAGAGCTATCCCGAGCACCGTTCGCCTGTCTTTCTATATAGGAGCCGTCGCCTTTCTAGGTGCTGTGTTGTGGACCATCTTTACGACGCCTGAATATCCGCCGGATGATATCGAAGCCTTTAAGAAGTTAAAGGCCGAGAAGATTGGGATTGCAGAGAATGCAAAGGATATCCTCCGCGCTATTGCGGAAATGCCGGAGACGATGCGTCAGCTTGGACCTGTACAGCTTTTGACCTGGCTCGGACTCTTCTGCATGTGGCTTTACTTTCCAGTCGCTGTTGCACATAACGTCTTCGGTGCGGATGATCCAGCCTCGCCGACCTATAAGGCTGGCATTGAGTGGGCGGGCATCTGTTTCGCCGCTTACTCGGTTGTCTGTTTTGGATTCTCCTTTCTATTACCGAAGATGGCTCGGATGTTTGGCAGGAAGAACACGCATAGCTTGTGCCTGCTATGCGGCGCTGCAGGCCTTATTGCTGTGGCGTTCATGCACAACAAGTATCTGCTGCTCTTCACGATGCTCGGAGTCGGCATTGCATGGGCCAGCACACTCTCCATGCCGTATGCCGTGCTAGCAGCTTCGCTGCCTCCTGCGAGGACCGGCGTCTACATGGGAATTTTTAATTTCTTTATCGTGACGCCGGAGATCCTGGCCTCACTCTTTTTTGGATGGATCATGAATCATCTTCTCCATAACAATCGCATTCTGGCTGTGATTGCTGGAGGAGTCTTCATGCTGGTTGCGGCCATACTGATGCAGCGCGTAAAAGACCCGCTAACGAAGAGTATTCAAGCACTGTAATACAGATGCTTTTATGCCATTCTTGCAGCCAGATCCAGCATGGATTTGGCAATCGAATGTAAGGGAAGGATCTGGTCTGCGGCGCCGAGCCGAGCCGCTTCGCGTGGCATGCCATAGACCACGCTGCTCTGCTCATCCTGCGCAATCGTGTTGCCTCCAGCACGCTTGATCCGCAATAGCCCCTGGCCTCCGTCGGCACCCATTCCTGTAAGAAGCACACCTATCGCGTGTTTGGCAGCCGAATCTGCAACCGAGGAGAAGAGCACATCCACCGATGGGCGCTGGTAACAGACCTGGGGACCATCCTGCACCTGAACCCAATAGCGATAGCCCTCCCGGCGAAGCAGCATATGGAAATTTCCTGGCGCAATCAGTACTCTTCCAGGAAAAACCTCGTCTCCCTGACTTGCCTCTTTCACCTCGAAGGGGAAGATTTCATTCAGATGCTTCGCGAACTCCGTCGAAAACACGGGTGGAATATGCTGTGTCACGACGATGCCTGGAGGGTTTGGGGGCAATCCTGCGAGCACTTCACGAATGGCCTGCGTTCCGCCTGTTGAAGCGCCTATGGCGATGACGGTGGAGGGATGACAACGGTTCAGCGGCTCGACTGCAGGTGGAACAATGGGTGAGGCTATCTTGTGGACAAGTGGACGGGAGCGAGCGGCCGCACGCAATTTGGCAATCAGGCTGGCTCGTAACTCGCCCACGGAATACGGCCCCTGGGGCTTTGCCAAAACCTCTACCGCTCCATATCGCAGGGCCTCGACTGCAGCCTGGCAGGAGGCGTGTCCAAGAGAACTAATCACAATCACCGGCATGGGATGGTACTGCATCAACTTCTTCAGGAAAGTAAGACCATCCATGCGCGGCATTTCAATATCCAGCGTCAGCACGTCGGGCTGCAGCGCAAGGATTTTATCTCGTGCAATGAATGGGTCGGGAGCTGTCCCTACCAACTCCAAGTCGCTCTCCGCGGCAATAGCATCGGAAAGGATCTTGCGGACGATAGCAGAATCGTCCACAACAAGGACCTTTATCTTTCGCGCGGAATTGAGCATCACTCTGGCACTAACTCCAGCCAGACGGAAAGAAACCCATCCTCCAGTTGAAGGATGCGCGACGAGCAGTTGTCGGAATGAAAGGGCTGAAGTTTACCGACCCTTATTGTGCTCTCTGGATGAGACAGGTGAAAGCTGCTTGCCTTCTCCAATCGGTTTAGAGCCGCGCCGCAGACCATATTCGTCAACTCTCCAATGACATCGCAAATCTGATCGGCATTTACTTCATGGGGTTCCTGTCCATAAAAATTGGCTGCCAGTGTACGTGCCGCATCCGCCGACACTTGAAGTCCGAACCGCCCTCGGGCCACGCCCTGAAACTCCATCGTCGAGGATACCCACTGCGACTCGCCAAGAAAGCCTTCCGGTCCATCACCGAGGATCTCTGTGAAGCACATACTCTCCAGTACCTCAGCCGCGGCATCCGCCAGCGTTGGCTCAAATGCTACTGTCTGCATACTTCCCTCTCCGCAGTAGATTTTCCATCTCACTACTCAACTTCTCCGGAAGAAATGGCTTCGTGATATAGCCCTGTGCACCCAGCGATAACATCTGTTGCAAACGGTCTTTGCTGCGATCGGTAGAAACTACCAGGACGGGAAGGTATTGAAGCCTGGCATCTGCATGAAGCTGTCGAAGGAACTCTTCGCCATTCATCACCGGCATGTTGATATCGGTTAGCACAATGTCCACGCGGTTTGTTCGCAATACGCTGAGAGCTTCCAGCCCATTACTCGCCTCAAAACATTCACCGATAGAAAACTGTGACATGCCAAGGACTCGACAAATAAATTTGCGCATGGCAGGAGAATCATCTACGATCAACACATTAAACGTCATTGGCTGCCTTCCTTTCCTCTGCAACCAGACTTCTGAGTTCGCGATCCTGCTGCGCGTGCCTCAGGAGAATGCGTCCGTTGCCCAGATTCATCCATAGAGTTCTGGGAAGATTGCCACCCACCTCTTCGCAATGAACGAGCACGCCCGCTTTCCAAAAGATTCTTCTAAGCGCAAGCTGATTCCGCTTCCCTATGTCGAAGACGCCGTCGGTCCCAACCATCTGAGCTCCGCCAACGGCTGCAACCAACAGGCGCGACTTCACCGCCCCCAGGCGATATGCCCAGCGAAAGAGTAATGGGATTCCCGTATCCGCAAACATCCAGGGGCGTTGCGATGCCTTGGTCTGATCGATCCTGGAATCCGGCAGCATGTAATGAAGCATGCCACCTACTCTCGCCATAGGATCGTAAATCGTAACCGCCATACAGGATCCCAATGCATAGGTCACCAGCGATGCGTCTGGATTATTGCTTACCTGGCAATCTCCTACGCCAACCGTGATTGAGGCTGCTTTATCCAGGCCCTCTGCTTCCAGACGCATCAGACGCCTCCATCTTTGCGATAGATTGCAGGTGCGATGTACCGCAGAGGCTGGCGAGTGCTATTCAGGCTTTCCGAGTGCCCTACCAGCAGATAGCCTCCAGGTAACAGACAGTCGGCCAATCGATGGACAAGACGCTGCTGCGTTGGCTGGTCAAAATAGATCATGACGTTCCGGCAAAAGATCACCGAGAAGCGTCCCAGATGCGCAAAACTCTCCATTAGATTCGCATGGCGAAATTCGATCAGCGCACGTACTTTTTCCTTAACCTTATAAACGCCACGAGATGGCCCAAGCCCTTTCAGTAGATATCGATGTAACATCTCCATGGGGATGCCACTGAAACTATCCTCCGGATAGCAACCGCGTTCTGCTTTCTTCAGCATCCGAGTGGATACATCTGTAGCGAGAATATGGATGCGCGAAGCCGCTTTCTCTCCCAACTCTTCCAGAAGCGAAATTGCGATCGAGAAAGGCTCCTCTCCGCTGGAGCACGCCGCACTCCATACGGAGATAGAATCACTCGGCTTCAGCGCAGGCAGGATCTTCTTCCGCAGAAATTCAAAGTGCTGCGGTTCGCGAAAAAAGCTGGTGTGGTTGGTGGTAAGCACATCGATCATCGATGCCATCAGCTGACCGCTGGAGTCGCCCTTAACCTTCTCGCAATACTCCCTGAACGAAGAGAGACCCATCTTCCGTACCTGATTACTCAGTCTTGCGAAAACGAGAACTTCCTTGCCCTGCAAATTGATTCCGCAGTGCTGATAGCACATCTCGCGAATCTCTTCGAACTCGTGCTCACTCATGGCGGACGTCGCGTTGGGAGCTTGAACCGTCATGGGGTTCGTCCTTGGACAATCCCGTCTATGTCAAGGATCAAGCCCACGCGTCCGTCTCCGAGAATGGCGCACCCAGCGATGCCAGTGACATCGCGGAATACATCTCCTAGCCCTTTAATTACGACTTCCTGCTTCTCGATCAGATCGTCGACCAGGAGACAGAATTGCGAGCCCTCGCTCTCCACAACCACCAGCAATCCTTCACAAGGATCGGTAATACGAGACTCAATTCCCAACCGCTGTCCCAGGTTCACAATGGGCAAAAGCCTGCCGCGAACCATCGCCATGTGATCCCGTCCATGCACCGTCGATAACAAATCTTCGGTTGGACGGAACATCTCTTTTACAGCAAAGATCGGGATGATATAGCGCCTGTCGCCGACGACCACTACCAGTCCTTCGATAATCGCCAACGTGAGTGGCAGCTTTAGATAAAAAGTAGTTCCTTGTCCATAGGTAGAATGAATCTCGATCCTGCCACGCAGCTTTTGCACATTCTGGCGAACGACATCCATCCCCACACCGCGTCCTGAGGTATCCGTCACTTGCGCCGCGGTTGAAAATCCCGGCTGAAAGATTAGCTGGAAGACTTCGTTATCGGATAGTTGTGCACCGTCCCCCACTAACCCGCGCTCTTGCGCCTTCAGCAAAATCTTTTCCCGATTCAGACCGCGCCCGTCATCGGAGATCTCTATCACGATCTGGCCACCCTGGTGGTAGGCCGAAAGACGAATAGTCGCAACAGCGTTCTTACTGGTTGCCGCACGTTCTTCGGTAGTCTCAATTCCATGATCGACGGAGTTTCGCATCATATGCAGCAAAGGATCGGCTAACTCTTCCGCAATCGTCTTATCAACTTCCGTGTCTTCGCCGGATATATCCAGCACTATTTGTTTTCCAGTCTTCCGGGATAGATCTCGTATCAACCGCGTTGACCTGTGGAAGAGTTGACCGATGGGGATCATTCTCATTTCCATCGCGGCGCGCTGCACTTCGGTAGTAATCCTGGTTAATTGAGCAATATCACCCAGCAGCCGAGGATCTTGCTGTGCTACGAAGACTGGATTATGGCGAATCAGAGACTGTGCGATGACCAGCTCACCTACCGTATCCATCAGGTGATCCAGTTTTGCAGTCTCCACACGAACAGAGAAGGTATCGGCGGACCGGGAAGCTTCCGGATGTGCAGCTACTGGACTTACCGCCGGCTTGTGCGTGAGAGCCTGGGTCTTCTCCAACTCTTTTTCTTCCAGGGCCGGTGCTGCTTCCACAATTTCCGTCTTGATAACCACTTCAGGCTCATGAGTCGGCGCCTCGAAAGCCTCGTCTACTTTGAGCTGCGTGCTCTCCAAATCAGTAGACGCGCCGGATCTAGCGAGTCGTTGCAGCTTCTCCAGCAGGAAGCGATTCTCTATGGGTGCCGACGGCCTGCCTGTCAGCCTCCCTTCGATGCTGTCCAACTCCTGCTTAAGAAGATCTGCGCTTTCTAACACCGCATCGACTACGGGCGTCGTGATGGTAAGCCTGGAACTGCGAGCCAGATCCAGCAACGTCTCTACCTCGTGAGCAAGCTCCTGAATACTGCCAAACTCTAAAAAACCAGCCAGCCCTTTAATCGTGTGAAAGGTGCGGAAGACAGAATGAACGGCTTCAGTGGAGGATGGATCTGCTTCCAATTCAAGCATCAGTCCTTCCACCTTGGCAAGATGCTCACGGGACTCTACGAGGAAGTCGCCCACCAACTCTGCATCGTCAGCAAACGAATTGGGGGCTGGCTGCTGCCGTGCCGATTCCGTGCCGCGATTCTCGTCCTCGATAGCCTCTCTCAGTGCAGTCAAACTTTCTCGAATCTCCTTTTCCGACAAGTTCGATTGTTCCCTGCTACTGGTGAGCACTGCGAGGTCTGCTGCGAGGTTCGCCACACGAAAGCAACCTCTTTTCCCGGCATCTTCCTGCAACGCCTTGAACTCGTCTGGTTGTAGACTCGCGGGGCCACTCACCATTAGGCGAACGACCCACTCATCGATTTTGTTCAGCATGAGAGAGCTGCTACTCTCGCCACCCAGTACTTCAGGCATGGCCGTCTCCAAATTGCTCAATGGAACTAAACTGGCGCAGACTAGTCGTAAGAATACGTCTGGTTCCGTCCTGCAAGTTCAGCAATGGTTGTCATTTAGAATTCCACAAATTGCTCTCCCAGCGGAAAGCTGCTCTTATCCAACTTGGCCGGGGCAGCAGGAGTGGTCTTCGCGAAGGCCGCAGGTGCCTCAAGGCTTCGCGGCGCAAGACCACGACGCATCGATGTATTTACATCGCGGGAGGGCATACGGCGCGTTCCGGTAGAGCTGATGTCGGCACCTACCATTCGGTTGAGACGATCCACGATACCCTGCAGGGTTTCAGATTGAGCATTCAGTTGTTCTGCCGCCGCCGCGTTCTCTTCAGCATTTGCCGCTGTGCTCTGGGTAACCTGCTCCATCTGCGACAGCGCTCTGCCTATCTGCTCGATTCCGTCTGTCTGCTCTCTGCTTCCATGGCTTACCTCATCGACGAGGATCTTGAACTTTGAGAATTGTTCCGTGATCCGCTGGATGGCGGTTGCAACGTTCCCCATCTTGGTCTTTCCGCTGCCGGACTTATCGATCGATTCCTCAATCAAACCAGCGGTGTCTTTGGCGGCCTGGGCGGAGCGCTGCGCGAGGTTGCGCACTTCATCCGCAACCACGGCGAATCCCATCCCCGCCTCCCCGGCGCGGGCCGCTTCTACCGCAGCATTCAACGCCAGTATGTTGGTTTGAAATGCGATCTCGTCGATGACTTTGATGATCTTCGATATCTTTGCGCTGGAATCATTGATTGCATCCATCGCCGTTACCATGTCAGTCAGGTGCTGATTTGCCTGTGCAAACTCCCGTTCCGAGTCGGTCACAAGCTGCGACATTACTCCGGCGTTATCCGAGTTCTTACGCGCCATGGAATTGATCTCTTCAGAGGAGGAAGACGTCTCTTCCAGCGATGCCGCCTGTTCCGAGGAGCCTTGCGCCAACGACTGACTGGAGGAGGAAACCTGAGATGCTGCACTGGCAATCTGCTCTGCGCCCTCAGCGAGTTCAACGAGGCTGCGGGAGAGAGCCTGGTTGATCTGCCGCACAACGAATACGACCACTGCGCCAACTCCGAGCACCAGTATCATTAGAAAGGCAGAAATCCAGCGAATCTGCGCGACTATACTCTCGGCGGATCTACCAGATGCCGCCAACAGTGCGCTGGCAGCCACAACCAGGGCATCCGCGTTAACCACTACTCGTTGCGCCTCAGGTATCGCCTTACTCGTCATCTGCTCCGACGCATTCGAGAAGTCATCGCCTGCGCACATGCGATACAAATCTTCATGATTCTGAAGAATGACCGCCTGGCTATTCTGCATCTCGGCAATAATGCGCTTCCCCTCAGGGGTCGACGCTAATGGCGCGTATTCACTGACCAGCGCGTGAAATTTGTCCGAGCCTTGCCGGAAGTCCGCATTGTACTTTTCGAGTGCAGACTTATCCTGCAAGATGGCTCGGAGATACATGCCCTGTTCATCACTCAGCATATCGGCGACGACCGCCTTGATCTCGCCTGCGAGATGCACCTTGTGAGCATTCAGTAGATTTGCATCGACCTGACTTTGAATACGGCTGGTACCGTAGAGTCCGCTGATTCCCAGAACTAAGGCAATCGTCAACGCTGCGCCAAAACTTGCATACAACTTCCTGCTAAGGGTCATACTGCTTCTCCTGAGTCTGTTCGCTGATCGAATCTCTACTGCAGCAGGGATTCAAGCCCCTGCATCGCGCCGCTGCTCAATACCTGTTCGATATCAAGCAGGATCTTCACCTTGCCCTTGACCTTGGCCATACCCAATAAGTAGGCGAAGGCCTCTCCACGGCCGAAGTCGGGAGCATCCTCAATTTCTGCCGCGGACAACGTGAGCACCTCAACCACGCCATCCACCACCAGACCAACCGGAAGTTCGACGCCCGCGGAGTGAGCACGGACTACGATGATGCAGGTGCGTTCCGTATACTCCTCGGCCGACATGCCAAATTTGCTTCGCAGATCCATGACCGGGATAACTTTACCGCGCAGGTTGATGACGCCTTTCACGTAAGCAGGAGTCTGGGGCACAGCGGTTACTTCCTGCATCCGCATAATCTCCCTGACGTGCAGGATTCCAGCCCCAAATTCTTCGTTTCCCAAACGAAAAATCAGGTATTTCCCTGAGCGTGGATCGATCTCCGCCGGCTGCTGCGTTATCGCGCGGGCCATCACGGTCGACTGCATAATGAGTTGCCTCCAGTTTCCAACGGACGCGAAGAGCGGCGCTTCTATCAATAGCGCCTGGCGCTCACCGCCCGGGGCAGATATGAGCAGAAACTTCCGAAACGCGGTTATTACCAAAGATTCTTACTCTTGTATCGGCAGGATTACGTTGAACTTCAGAGGGAGGGCATTCGGAAAGGAAGAGGGATAACGGAACGCGTATTGCTCCATCCAACACACTCAGCAGCAGTGCGAGCGTGCGGACTGGAAGAGACGGGGTTGCCGGGACGACTATCCTGGGCGCTCGGGATGGTCTCCCCAAAAGCGATGGGCTCCCGCAAAGGGAGCCCATTGGCCTCAAGCTTAAAAGAACTTTTTATTTTCCGTTTAAGCCCTGATTACTGCCAACTCCCGTCACGTAGTCATATCCGGGGCCTGCTGTGTAGCTTCCTGCTGTACCGGAGAGGATGTCGCGAAAATCAGCGGTATTGGTGCGATTGGTATAGATGGTTGTGAGTTCGGAGAAGCTGCTGGGGGCAAAGCTGTGCGCCGTATTCACAATCCCTGCAAGAGAGGGTGCGGCTACGCTCGTACCGCCAAAAACGAGCCAGCCGCTGACGCCCTGACACGAGGTGCTGTCATATACAGAGACACCGCTGTTCGGGTCAGCGTCGAAAGAGAAATCCGGAACCGAGCGCTGCGTCGTGCTGGCGTTCGGCACGTTTTGCTGATAGAGAGGGATGGGCTCATAGGTGCTGGGCCCTCCGCCGCTGCCGCTCCACCCCGTCTCGCTGACAAAGGCTCCGCTGCTGTTGCGATTGATGGTAGTACCACCTGCTGCGACCACATCGGGAGAAACGCCGGGATAGATTGTCTTACCACCGGTGTCGCCACTGGCGGCAAAATAGACGACTCCCGCGCTTGCGCTCCCGGTGAAATGTGTGTCGTCACTCGATTCGCCTGAGAACTCACTGCCGCCCCAGCTCATGGATACCTCTCCGCTCTGCCCTGAAGCGTTCACCTGGCCGGTGGCTGTGTCCACGGCGGCAAACAGATTGGCGAAGCTGTTGCTGGCGGCTTCGACTAAAACAATCTTGGCGTTTGGAGCCATGGCATGCGCCCACTCAATATCGAGCGCCGCTTCCTGCGACCATCCGCAATTTGCCCGGGGCTTACTGCCGCTGGCATAGACCTTCTTGAAGCATCCGTTTGCCGTGGTGCAGGCCGGCAGGCCAAACTGTGCCGAGAACACGTTGAGATCGTTCTCTGCGGTGGGGTAGTCATAGGCGTCCACAATGGCTATGGTCTGCGAACCCGCTGGAGTGAAGGCGTACACGGCAGCGATCGAGGATGGAGTTTCACCCGTGGGACCGCCACTGCTGGCAGCTTTCCCATCGACATGAATCAGGTGGTTCGTGTGCGCCCGTACGCCGATATCCTCAGCGTGCTCAATGCTGGAATCAGGAATCAATACCGCGGCATGTTGGGAACCCTGGCTTTGGGCTGTGAGGGCGGGAACGAACGCGATCAAACCTGCGATCGCGAGGAGGGATGCGAGATCTCTCATTGGGGTCTCCGTATTCTTGCTTTCGAATCATGAAGCGGGATCTAAAAGCGTCATACATAGTACGTGCGTGGGATCGTACCCCGAAACGCGGAGCGACGCAATAGGAAGGCCCCAACACGGGCAAACCGAAACCGCATAATATCCATTCAATTCTTACCGGGTATCCGGTCGTCCCAGGCGGACCTGCGCGCTCATTCTAATAAATTTATGAGCAACACCGTGATTCAAGCCATCTACATGACCTGGATCAAGGGCCTAGCCTTCACCATGGGGCAGCCAAGAGGTGCTCGACACTGCCGCTGCTTGAAATCTCATCGTCTTTGCCGTCGTTATCGCACTCTCTTCCAATACCTCTGGCCGAGTGACAGAACTTATAAGATCAGGAAAGTTACGGAGAGATACTTATTTGGTTGCCCCCCAGGGATTCGAACCCCGATATGCTGCTCCAGAGGCAGCTGTCCTACCATTGAACGAGGGGGCAATGCACTTAATTAATGGAAGGGCGCGGAGGACGCATCAACCTTCCTTAACCATAGTAAGTGCTGTCGTGTGTTCGGTCAACGTCCTCTTCACAACAGCAGGCGCAAGTGTCCGCTGCGCTATCGTGCGATACAATCTGAAGCGGTGGAAGTCTTCCTAAATTTCGTCTGGGTGGTGCTCTCCCTTTCCCTGGTCGCCGGCTGGGTTTTCGGGGCGCATCCACCAACCCGCCGCGATTCTAGGGAATGGTGGTCCGAATGGGGGCGTCAGGCTGTTGCCCTCGGGATATTGCTGGTCATTTTACTTCCTGTTGTCTCTCTGACGGACGATCTGCAAGCCTGGACTGCTCCCGCGGAAGTGGCGCATGAATTGCGCCGCGCGGACTCAACCCTGGCAATTGCTGTGGCGTCTCAAGTTTCCGTCCCATGGTTCCCTGCCCTTTTGACGGCATTCGTGCCGGCTGCTCACCCCTCCGGCCAATTGGCTATCGACTCCGACTCCTGCAAGCCGCAGATGGGTGTGTTGCATCCGCTTGAAAACCGTCCTCCCCCAGTTTGCCTCTGAAGTTCGTTTCGTCTTGAAGCGCTGCAGACTCGGCGTGCTCGCCTCCTTCACTTGGTGAATACAGGAATTTGCGTATGAAACTATCTCGATCTTCGGTCATTGCCGGAGTGTTGGCCTTGATGATGCCAATCATGCTCCAGTCCCAAAACGGACCGGCTCCGGCTCCAATTTCGCTGGCTCAGGCTCTGGATCTTGCGCGCAGCAAGAACCCTACCCTTTTAGCGGCTCAACAGCATCTCTCCGCCACTCGCGCGGCGGAGGTCACTGCGGGGCTTCGTCAGAATCCGAACGTAACCCTCCTGGGCCAGGATGTTACGCTGCCATCGGACAATCCAGGCAATCCCTACTTCTATTCGGCCAATGTGTCGCGCCTGTTTGAGCGCGGACACAAACGGCAGTGGAGATTGGAGAGCGCCCGCGCGACGACTGCCGTCACGACCAGTCAATATGAAGATCAGGAGCGGCAGACTCTACTGAATGTGAAGGCAGCGTTCACGAACATGCTTCTCGCCAAGGCGGCGCTGGCCCTGGCGGAGGAGAACCTTGCCGGCTATCGGAACACGGTGGAGTTGAATCGGGAGCGACTGAGGGCCGGAGACATGAGTGCGACGGACTTCGAGCGCATCGATCTGCAACTGGCTTCGTTTGAATCCGACGAAGACAAGGCTCGGCTGAACTTACTCCAGACAAGCGATCAATTGCAGGTTCTCCTCGGAGTCTCCCGGCCCGACCGCGCCTTCGACATTACCGGAACGCTGGATCCCCCGGCACTCACCGCCACACTCGATGACCTAGAGCAGAAGGCTCTGGCGGCCCGGCCGGATTACCGCGCGGCGCAGGAATCGCTGTCGCTTGCGCGGGCTAATGTAAAAGTTGCCGACTCGATGGGGACCACCGACCCGACCATCGCTTCCGAATACGAGCGAAGCGGCAAAGACAACACATTTGGGGCAAGCCTGAATATTCCCCTGCGCATCTTCGACAGAAACCAGGGAGAAAAGCAGCGCACTCGCTACGAGGTTGAGTCCAGCAGATTTGCAGAGACTGCAGTGCGCAGCCAGGTCATCTCCGATGTTGACCAGGCATGGGCGGCATACGGAACATCGCTGACGCAGGCACGCCGCTACAACAGCCACTATCTTGGGGAGTCGCAGCGTGTCCGCGATAATCTCGAGTTCAGCTATCGCCACGGTGGCAGCACTCTGCTGGATTATCTCGATGCTCTCCGCGACTACCGCCAGACACATCTGGATGCGCTCAATGCAAACGCACAGGTCTGGCTCAGTATCCACCAACTCAGTTACGCAGCCGCCACGGAGATCCTGCCATGAGCCGCACTACAGTTCGCTCCATCTTGTTCTCGGGGACCCGCGCCCGGCTCCTCGCCGCTCCGTTGCTGTTTGTTTTAGCCGGATGCCACCAGAAGGCCACGCCCGTTGCAGATTCGCCGAATTCTGCATCCAGCGTTGTGGAGACGGCAGTTGTGCACTCGCAACAAATCGTGAACAAGTTGGATATTCCAGCCCGCGTCAGCCCAGACCCTACTCGGGTAGTTCATGTCTTTTCACAAATCTCCGGGCGCCTGGCAGAACTCTATGTGCGGCCGGGGCAAGACGTAGCTCGCGGACAGAAGATTGGGCTGATCCAGAGCAGCGACGTCGCATCCGCCCGCTCGGATTATGAAAAGGCAAAGATCGAGGCGTTGCGCGCAGATCGCCAACTTGATCGAGCAAAGCTTCTCCTGCAACATGAAGTCATCGCCCAGAAGGATTTTGACGATCTCCAGGCCGCTTCGGAAGCAGCCCACGCGGAGATGAGTCGTACGGAACAGCGAATTCACATGTTGGGATTCTCTGTTGGAGGAAGCTCCGACACAGCCATCCTCAAAGCTCCGATCAGCGGCGCAGTGCTGGATATTGGCAGCGCCACGGGCGAAATGCAGAAGTCACTGGACAACGCCGCATCCATCGCAACAATCGCGAATCTCGACGAGGTATGGGTGCTGGGAGATGTTTACGAGCGCGACCTGGCATCGGTAAAGCCAGGAACGGCAGTTGACGTCACCTTCTCTGCCTACCCGCAGGAAGTTGTACACGGAAAGATTGCAAACGTATCGGATGCTATCGACCCAACCTCCCTCACGCTCAAAGTGCGAGTGGTTCTAAATAACCCCAATCACCGCTATAAGCCATTGATGTACGCAACGATTACGATCGACCGTTCCACTTCTACCGCCTATGTGATCCCAGCGACGGCGGTAATTCACGAAGGCGCCGCGAGCTATGTCTTTGTACAGCAGTCTCCCGGCAAGTATGAAAAACGGATAGTATCCACAGCCCAAAGCCACGGGGATACGATTGCGGTCACAAGCGGACTCCATGATGGTGACTCTGTTGTAACGACAGGGGCCGCGCTGCTCCGCGCGCCGGCGGGAGACTAACATGCAGGCTTTTATTCGAGCTCTTCTGCAGTATCGCGCGATCGTTCTCATGGTCTTCCTTGCCGGATTGGCGGTGGGTGTCTTTGCCTTTGTGCAACTCGATATTGAAGCGTATCCCGATCCCTCTCCGCCGCTGGTGGAGATCATCACGCAAAATCCATCATGGTCAGGCGAGGAGATTGAGCAGCAGGTTACAGTGCCGGTGGAGACGGCATTAAACGGCACACCGCATCTGGACCAGGTGCGCTCTATCAGCATCTTTGGGCTAAGCGACGTAAAGCTCTACTTCTCCTTCGATAGCGACTACTTTCATGACAAGCAGGAGGTTCTGAACCGCCTGCAAACGCTCCAGCTTCCTGGCAATCTACAACCGCAGCTTTCGCCCTGGTCCCCCATCGGCGAAATATATCGTTATCAACTTACGGGCCCGGGATACTCGCTGAATGAGTTGAAGGCGACGCAGGACTGGCTTGTTCGCCGTGAATTGAAGCAGGTCCCCGGCATTATTGACATCACTACCTTCGGCGGCACCACGCGCCAGTACCAGGTGGAGGCCGATCCCACCAAGCTGCAGGCCTTCGACGTAACCCTGGCGCAATTGCTCAACGCCGTCCAGAACAGCAATGCAAACGCTGGTGGAAACTACCTGGCACTGGGCGACCAGAATGTAAACGTGCGGGCACTCGGACTCTTGAAGAATGTCGACGACATTGGCTCCGTCGTCATCGCGGAACGTAAAGGAGCTCCAGTTCTGGTGAGAGACGTTGCTCGCATCAGCGAGGGATTCCAACCGCGCCTTGGCAAAGTGGGACGAGGCAGCGAAAACGATATAGTCCTTGGCATCGTACTGCTGCAGAAAGAGGAGAAATCCCTCCCAGCATTAGGGGCGCTTAAGAAGAAGATTCATGAGTTGAACAATGGAAGCCTGCTTCCTCCGGGTATGCATATCAGCACAATTTACGACCGGACGGAGTTGATCCATACAACCACGCATACGGTCCAGCATGTGATCCTGACCGGTCTGGTTCTCGTGACCCTGGTCTTGATCTCGATGCTTGGAGATCTGCGTATCACATTCATTGCAGCCATCACCATACCGTTTGCCGTGCTCTTTGCTTTCTCGATGATGGTGCTCACCGGGCGCTCAGCCAACCTTATTTCGATCGGGGCTATCGACTTTGGAATCCTGGTAGACGCGTCGATTGTCGTTCTTGAGAGCATTTACCGAAAGCTTACGCGTCGAGTCGAAGGAGAACAGACTGCGGATCTGGTAATTGAAGGCGTTGCGGATGCCGCCAAGCCGGTTTTGTTTTCAACCTTCATCATCCTCGTAGCATTTATTCCGCTCTTTACGATGCAGGGGGTTCCGGGCAAAATCTTTGCACCGATGTCGGTGACTTACGGGTTCGCTCTCACCGGAGCCCTCATCTTTGCCCTCATCTTTGCGCCAGTTCTCGGATTCATCGCCGCGCCCAAAGAATATAAAAACGCTGAATCGCAGACATGGCTGAGCGGCTTTCTCCGCCGGCATTACGACGCTGCGATTCGTAGATCCCTTATTCACCCGAGCCTTGTCTGGATCATCGCAGGAACAGCTCTGGTGGGTTCCATCGTGTTATTCACCTTTGTTGGCGGCGAGTTCATGCCACCGCTCGAAGAGGGCAATCTCTGGATTCGAGCTACGCTCCCGCAGGACATCTCCTTTGACGAATCAGCGCAAATGGCCGATAAACTGCGCGCCGAAATTGCGAAGTCGCCGGAAGTGACGCAGACTGTTTCCCAGATGGGCCGCCCGGACGACGGCACCGATGTGAGCACCTTCAACAATATTGAAATCTCCGTCGCACTGAAGCCGCGTGATAAATGGCGCGCCGGCCTAACCAAGCAGGGGCTTATCGAAGAAATCGGTAAGCGACTTGCTCCCTTCCCTGGCATCGATCTGAATTTTTCGCAGAATATTCAGGATAATGTCGAGGAAGCAATGTCCGGCGTAAAGGGCGAGAACTCGCTCAAGCTATTCGGGGATGACTTTGATGCCCTCACCCGCACGGCCGAGCAAATTTCAGGAGTCATGAATTCTGTAACGGGCGTAGCGGATGTGGGTGTCTTTCGCGTTGGAGGCCAGCCCAGCCTTCTGATTCAAATCGACCGTGCGAAAGCCGCACGCTATGGAATCCTTGCGGGAGACATCAATGCCGGTGTACAGGCAGCGATCGGTGGTGCGGCCGTCACGCAGATTATTCAGGGAGATCGCCGCTTCGACCTCACGGTACGTTATCCGGCACAATACCGGACCGATCCACAGGCAATTCAGTCCATCCTGGTGCCAACAGCAGATGGCGGACGGGTTCCACTCGGACAGATCGCGGACGTTGGCCTGAAAGATGGAGCCTTCATGATCTACCGGGAAAATGGGCGGCGCTATATTCCGATAAAGTTCAGCGTGCGTGGACGGGACCTGGCCACTACAATGCAGGATCTGCAACAGCAATTGTTGCAAAAGGTAAAGCTTCCCGCGGGATTCAATTACACATGGGCTGGCGAATTCGACAGTCTTCGTAAAGAGCAGCACCGGCTATCTCTCGTTATTCCGGTCAGTCTCCTCGTGATCTTTGTCCTGCTCTACATCCAGTTCCGTTCATGGATTGACGCTTTGATTGTGCTTGGCACCCTTCCCTTCGGAGCGATAGGTGGCGTGCTGGCACTGTTTATTACACGCACTCCCTTCAGTATTTCTGCTGCGGTTGGATTTACTTCGCTGATCGGAGTTGCCACTCTTGGAGCGGTTGTCTTCCTGGAAGGAATTCGCCGTGCGCAGCGCGAAGAGGGCACTGAAGCGGGCATTGAGCAGGGATGCCTCGACGAAATGCGCCCCGTTGTGATGGCATGTATGGCCGCAGGACTGGGACTATTGCCCGCTGCGCTATCGAATGGTGTAGGAGCACAGGCACAGCAACCGCTTGCCCGTGTCGTAGTCGGCGGAATGATCACAACGTTGCTTGCAATTCTGTTCGTAATGCCCTTACTAGTAAAGAAATTTACCCGCAAGGACGTGCCAGCGGAAACAGTCGAGACGGCGAACCAGTAGCTGATTCGCCGCTCGTTGCGCACCACTCCAACCCTATTATTCTTCCCGCAGAACCTCCAGCGGCTTCTGCCCAAGAATATGGATGCTGGCGATCCACCCAGTTCCAACGGCGAGAATGGCGGTCAGCAAGACCGCCACGACGCCGGAACGCAGATCGAAGCGGTAGATCACGTCGAGTCTGTGAAGGAGAATACGCGACAGGAGATTTGCGAAAATAGCGCCGACAACTCCAGCCAGCAGTCCCAGGACGAGAAACTCCGTGCTGAATACTTTGATGATGTAGCCACGTCTTGCTCCCAGCGTCTTAAGAACGACCACCTCGCGAATCCGCCGAAAGCGCGTGCTGGCAACACTGGAGGCAAGGATAATCACACCGGAGAGCATCGAGAAACCAGCAAGGAATCTGATGACCCCGTTGATCTGTCCCACAAAGCCTTGGATGGTATCGAGCACATCGGCGATATTGATGACGGTAATCGTCGGATATGCGGCAAATAGAGCACGCTGCATCGCCGGTACCTGCGATCCGTCTACGTGCACGGCTCCGTACCAGACTACGGGCAATCCGCTAAGATCCGTGGGCTGGAAAATGAATTCGCTTCTTCCGTAGACATGCTGGCCGTCGCTCTTGAAGATGGCTCCCACCTGAAGAGGCAGCATCCGCTCGCCGCTAACCAATGTAAGATGCGATCCAACTTTGAGATGCAGACGCTGCGCAATGCGTTCGCTCACCGCAAGCGAAGCGGAAGACTCACGGTTCCACCACTTTCCGGAGAGCACTTTCACACCCGCGGGCTGTTGATCGGCCCAGGTCAACGCCACGGACTGAAGCAGTCGCTTCGGGAAGTTTGCAAGCTTTAGCTGATCGATTGGCACCCCATCCACCGTTGCAATCCTGCCTGAAACAACCGGCAGTGTCTCTAATTGGCCGCGAACGCCAGGCTGCCTTGTCAGCAAACTGCGAACGCCATCCAATTCCTGCGTGCTGATATCGATTAAAAATACATTTGGCGTAGTGGGAGAAGCGGAGACCTTCATCTCCCGCACAACAGACTTCTGCATTAAAAATACGGTGAGAATCAGCATGACGCCCGTTCCTAAGGCAGCCAGCACCGCTGCTGACTGGTTGCCTGGGCGGTACAGGTTCGCGAGTCCATGCCGCAGCGCAGCAGGTAATTGCAACCGCGTCCGTGACAATACGATTCGCAAAACCCGCAAGGTAATCGACGCGAGGGTCAAGAGGACAACGAGCGCCGCAGCCAGCCCGATCGCAAACCACTTTCCGATAACAAAGGAGTCAGACAGCGCTGAGGCTATCCCCCCGAGTCCCAGCAACACCAAAGCTGTGGCAATCCACTGCAACCGGCTATTCTTGACACGCTGCCAGAGAGTTGGCCTTCCCTCGCTGCCGCCGTCAACTGCACGCCGCAGGACCAGGCTCGGACGAACGTTACGGATATCGAGCAGCGGAGGTAGACAGAACAGGAGGGTAGTAAGAATACCCGTGCCAAGTGCAGCAAGGACGGAGCGCATGGGAAGGTGAAACGCTGGCCGCATCGGCAGGAGTTTGCCCAGTACTGCAGGAAAGATCCACTCAACTCCCATTCCTGCAAGCACGCCAAGGAGTCCACCGGCGATACCCAACAATAATGTCTGAAACAAGTAAATTCGCAGGATGTCGGACGATCGTGCGCCCAGTGACTTCATAATCGCGAGGATATCGATTCGCTGTTGCAGGTGTGCGCGCATTGCCATCGCAACGCCAATCGCACCAAGCACCATGGCTACCAGGCAAATAAGACTCAATAGCGCAGTGGCGCGTTCGAGTCCCTGGGTTAAAGCGGGATTGCTCTCGCGAAAATCAGTGACCTGTGCATCGGGAAGGATTCGCTCGATCTGTTTGCTCACCTGTGCAATGGAGGCGGACGGCGGCAATTTAAAAAGCAGGCGTTCTCCAGAGCGGCTGCCGGCCTGCAATAATCCCGTCTGAGCCAAAGCTGCACGAGTGATCATTACCCTCGGACCGAGGCTCATGGTTGCGCTCATCCGATCCGGTTCGCGGGCAAGAACAGCGGCAATTCGAAAGTCCTTGTTGCCAATGCGCAGCGTCTTCCCTACCGAAGTATGCAGTCGCACCAGCAGATCATCGACAACCACGACCGAGGAATCGGTGAGCGCCGATTTCAAATCGGCGCCAGAGTCGAGAACAGCAGCGCCGTAGAATGGATATCTGGCGGGGTCAACAGCCTTTAGCGAGATCAGCAGAGGCTGCGGATTCTCCGGAAGCCACGCCATTGTAACCATTTCCGTTACAGTTGTTTGTTGAAGCCCCCTGGCAGAGAGTTCGGCGAGGCGCTGATCCTCCTGCTCTGTTGGCTGGCGAAACATCCGCGCAGAAAGATCCGCAGCCATAATGGTGCGGGCTTCTGCCAGCAGTGTTCGCTGGAAAGACTCGCTGAATCCGCGTACGCCTGTGAGCGCAGCTACTCCGATGGCCACCGAGAGCACAACAAAGAAAAACTTGGCTCGCGACGCATGAAGTTCCCGCCACGCAATTCTTGATGCGACAGACCACGGCAAAGCAGGTTTCACGGTGGTCTTCATTTCAGAGGTTCTCCCGTCTCTCATCGGAGATGATCAGGCCATCTCGCAGCACAATCCTTCGGTCCGCACGATCTGCAATCGCAGGATCGTGGGTAACCAATACAAGGGTTGTGGAGGTTTCGCGGTTCCGATCCAACAAGAGAGACAGCACGTGTTCGCCATTCTTTGAGTCGAGATTTCCCGTCGGCTCATCGGCCATTACGATAGGCGGCTCCACGATGAAGGCACGGGCCAAAGCAACACGCTGCTGTTCTCCACCAGAAAGTTGGACCGGATAATGATGCATGCGATCTCCCAATCCAACGGAGGCGAGCAGATTTCTCGCGCGTGAAAGGCCGTCACCCGCCGCATTCAACTCGTAGGGAAGCAACACATTTTCGAGAGCCGTCAAAGTTGGAATCAATTGATAGGACTGAAACACGAAACCAATTTTCCGGCCTCGCACCTGGGCAAGCTCATTTTCTGCAAGCTGGCTGATGTCGGTCCCGTCCAGCAGTACCTGACCTTCCGTCGGCGAATCCAGGCCAGCCAGCAGGCCCAGCAGGGTGCTCTTGCCGCTACCCGAGGCGCCCATGATCGCGACGAACTCTCCGGCAGGAACGACGAGGTCGATTCCCTTCAATATGTCCACTGTTTTTGTGCCATTGCGAATCGACTTTTTCAAATCGCGAACTTCAATCATTCTGGCTGTCCCCTGTCTCTCGCCGCCTTTGCTACAGTTACTGGTGTGACCTCGCTGCGAATTTGTCTGGCACCAATTCTGCTTACTGTGCTCTCCCTAACCGCTGCGGTTGGCTGCCGAGATTCACGGCCGCCGGAGGCGCAGCCGAGTGCTCGAGCAGATATTCCTCCCGTTCCAGAAGCTGCTCCCGTCAAGCTCACGAAGGATACTCGACCAATCATCGTCGCATTCGGTGACAGCTTGACAGCCGGGTATGGCACGGAACCGGGCCAGAGTTACCCAGATTACCTGCAAAGGCTGTTGGACGAGGAACACTACGGGTACCGTGTCGTAAACCTTGGCATCAGCGGCAACACTACTAAAGACGGAGTGGAGCGGCTAAAAGACGTCATCGCGCTGAAACCTGCGCTGGTAATTGTCGAATTTGGGGGGAACGATGGCTTACGTGGGCTTCCCATCACCAGCACCCGCGAAAATCTCGACAATATTGTGCACGGATTGAAGCAATCTGGCATGAAAGTTGTCCTCGCAGGCATCACATTACCGCCAAATTATGGCGCCGATTACATCGAGCAGTTCAATAAGAACTACATCCTGATCGCGCGAAAGTACAAGGTGCCGATGCTTCCTTTTCTACTGCAGGGAGTCTACGGCGTGCCTGGCTCGATGCAGCCAGACCAGACCCATGCCACAGCCAAAGGAAATGAGCAGGTGGCCAGAAATGTTCTGGCGCTGGTCTCCCCGCTGCTCAAGAAACCGCAATCGAAAGCCAGCTAGCACAAGACTGCTACCGGCTGAAACAGCGTCCCTGCCACACGTTTTCCAATCGCCAACAGGTTCCTCTGGCCACTGAAGATCTTCACTAGTGGAGCATCCGAGTATTCAGGCAGATTGACTGCTCCCCCATTGCGGATGCGTCCTGCGGCCAATTCATCTGCGCTGACCGATGGAAGCGCCGGCAAGATGCTGCGCGGGTGAGGCAGCATTTGTTCCAATGCCTCGGCGTTCGGCAAGCTCGCAATTCTCTCAAGACTCATTGCATCGTTCAGAGTGAAGGGACCGGCCTGGGTTCTTCGCAGGCTGGCGAGGTGCGCTCCGCAGCCAAGCCTTTGGCCCAGCTCATGCGCTACCGATCGAACATACCCACCTGATGAGACACTCAGCACAAAGTCGGCACGATCTGCCGCGACCGTAGTAATTTCGAAGTTCAAGATGCTGATCCGTACTGGTTTTAACGCAACTGGCTTTCCTTCGCGCGCAGATTTATAGGCCGGTTTGCCGCCGACTTTCTTAGCGGAAAACACCGGCGGCACCTGCTCCATCTCCCCATGGAAATAGGCGGCTGCCTCTCTCACCTGATCGGGAGACAGCTGGACCTGGCAGGGAGCAGAGAGCGGCGTGCCTTCGGCATCATAGGTATCCGTCGCAAAACCGAAACGAATCGTACCGGTATATGTCTTGTCCATGCTGCCGAAATACTGCGCGAGGCGGGTGTACTTGCCAAGCAGCAATGGCAAAACACCGGTCGCCATCGGGTCAAGTGTGCCGAGGTGGCCGACAGAAGACTCCCCGGTGAAGCGACGTACGAAAGCGACAACATCGTGCGAAGTCATCGCACCTGGCTTATCTACTATAAGGAGCCCGTTCACACCTTCCACTATAGTTGCTTCGCGGGTGGAAATGCTGCGTTGCTATGCGTGATTTAGAAGGTTGTCGTCGTCCGTTCCCGCACCAGGGACAAGAATTCACTTCGTGTCTTCTGCTGCTGAAACACACCCACCATCGCGGACGTCACCGTGGAGGAGTGCTGCTTCTCTACCCCGCGCATCATCATGCAGAGGTGCCGCGCCTCGATTACCACGCCGACGCCTTGAGGCTCGATAGCTTCCTGGATGGCATCCGCAATTTGGCGTGTCAGGCGCTCCTGCACTTGCAATCTGCGGGCAAAAACCTCGATCAGGCGCGGTATTTTGCTCAGGCCGATCACCTTGCCCTTGGGGATGTAGGCCACGTGAACCTTGCCAAAGAATGGCAGCAGATGGTGTTCGCAGAGGGAGAACATCTCTACATCCTTCACGATTACCATCTCGTCGTAGTCCACATCAAAGAGCGCACCGCGGAGAATCTTGGTGGGGTCTTCCTCATAACCCTTGGTGAGGAAGGACATAGATTTCTCCATGCGCTCGGGCGTCAATAACAACCCGTCGCGGCTGGGATCTTCGCCAAGGCGAGAGAGGATCTCTCGATAAAGCTCCTGCGTGGTGTGTTCGGCAAGGCCGCTCTTTGCGCCGATCCGGGCTCCGGGCTTTGTCACAATTGCTGGTTGAGCCATTCGTTGTCCTTTTCCGCCGCCGTATCGAACGGCAGGCTCCGTATGCTCAGGCATAGCGGTTCTGGGTTCTCTCACTCTTTCCGCGATACTCAAAATAATTATTTGCCGTTTCTTCGATTCGGATGCTCACCAGGGTTGCCTTGTCGAATCCAGCGGAAACAAGATCAAACACTGTAATACACAGATTCTCCGTGGTGGGCACCTGCTCCTGAAAGCTCGCATCCAGATTCAAATTTGTATGGTCGAAGCGGTCGATGACCTCTCTCTGCATAAAGCCGTCCAGATCTCCGAGATTGCAAATCATTCCCGTCTGAGGATCGACCTGACCCGAAACTGTAACTTCGACAACATAATTGTGCCCGTGCCCATGGGGGTTATTGCACTTGCCATACACCTCACGATTGCGCCGCTCGTCGTAGGCTTCCGTGTGGAGGCGGTGCGAGGCGCTGATGCGATAACGACGCGACAGATAGGCTTTCATGGCTCCCCGTAGTAATCAGCAAACAAGTCGGGCATCTCATAGACACGAACCCGATGCAGTTTGGTGCTTCCCAGCCTGGGCGCAAGCCTATTCCAGATCGCGATGGCGATGTTCTCAGTCGTCGGAATCATCGTTTTGAACTCCGGCACTTCGAGATTCAGATGGCGATGGTCATACACCTGAAGAATCTCGCTATCGATCACATCGCGGAGCCACTTCAGATCGACTACAAAACCCGAAACCGGATCCACGTCGCCCTCTACCGTGACCTCAAGCGTGTAGTTGTGTCCGTGGCCATTTCGGTTCGCGCATCTTCCAAAGACGCGCACATTCTCCTCAGGGGAGAAGTCGTCATTCCAATAGTAATGAGCCGCGGAGAACTCCGCCCTGCGTGTCAATAGAATCATACGTTCGTCATTAATGGATGTGCTGCCAAGCCTTGCAGCTTCACAAGTTTAAGTAGAATATTCGCGTCCCTTCCAGACAACCCGTTTTCTTATGGTGTGGTGCAACCAGCTCCGAATCAGCACCACCGCAAATAGAGGCAACCCAAAGACGGAGAGCGCACAGTCGGCTGCCGGAAAATTTGACTTGGCCACCCGCGCATAAAATCGCCACAAAGCGCGGAACCACAACAATATCAAAGCCCACATTGCCAAAGGCCGGTAATGCACAGCCACGACCAGCAAGGGCAGGCCCACCAGCAGAACCAGATCCAGAAGACGCCAGGCTGCCAGCGTCAGACAATTTCCAAAGAGCAGCGCAAGGTTTTTGGTCCACCCTTCGAACATCTGTCCAAAGGTTCGATACATGCGAGTGGAAAGCGCGTCCGGCGCGTAGCGAAAGCGCAATCCCAGCTTACCGCTCTTCACCAGACTCGCAAGATCCACATCTTCGAGGATGCTGCCTGCTACGGCTTCGTGACCACCAATCCGGAGATATGCATCGTGCCGGATCAGGAGAAACTGTCCATTGGCCGCAGCCAGACGCGATTGCGGATCGGACACCTTCTGCGGTGGATATGCAAGCGCGAGTTCGCTGAAGACCAAGGGCATCAGCGCCCGTTGCCAAAAGCCAATGACAATCTGCCGTGGCGAGTAGGACAGCATGGCCACGCCTGCCCTCTCCGCCTCATGAATCGCGCGCCGCAAATCGCCAGCCTCGTGAACCGTGTCTGCATCGGTAAAGAGCAGCCAGCGACCAGTCGCCAGCTTTGCCGCGCTCCAAACCGCGTTCGCCTTTCCGGTCCAACCGCTCGGGGGCGCTCCGGGCGTGACCAGGGTGATTCCCACGAACCCCTCCGCAATTGCGCGGGTCCTGTCGGTTGAGCCATCGTCGGCAAGCAGCAGTTCCCACTCCTTGCCCAGTTCAAAGCCCTCTTCCGATTGGCTGGTCAGCGACCGCAGGCATTCTGCGATACAGTCTTCCTCATTCCGGGCCGGTATGATGACCGACAACAGACGAGGATCCTTGCTGCCTCCCGCCTTCTCCGCCGCCAACGCCATCCCCTTCAAATCACCCAACCATGACCTCGCTCAACCGCTCTTCTATCCGTATTATAGAAATTGTGCGATCTCGCAAGTTTTCTACAATCCTTTTCGCTCTGGCGTTGTTGATCCCTTTGGCGGGCTGCGATCGCGGCTCTCATCCATCGCAGATCGGCAAGAAAGCCCCCGATTTCACCGTCACGGACGCCACAAAAACCGTGCGTCTCAGCTCCTATCGCGGCAAAGTCGTCGTCCTCAACTTCTGGGCGACCTGGTGCCCTCCCTGCCTGGCAGAGCTGCCCACCCTGATTACTCTGCAACAGCGTTTGCCGGAGGTCGTTGTCCTCGCGGTCAGCACGGATCAGGATGAATCTGCGTACAACCAGTTCCTTGCCGAACACAAGATGGACATGGTCACCGTGCGCGATGGAAAGCAGGAGACCAACCGGCTCTATGGGACGGTTCGATTTCCCGAAACCTATGTGATCGACCGGAGGGGGATCCTGCGCCGCAAGTTCGTTGGAGCGCAGAACTGGACCAGCCCGGAGATCGTGAGCTATCTGAAGGGCCTGTAAACTCCTCTGCGGCAGCGAGAGAGCCGTGTTCCGTGGCGGGTAGCAACGTTCTTCCGAAGGAATCGAAGGGCTGCAGTTCTCTGCCCCGTTGCGGGCTGTTATTATTTTCCCATGACTACGCTTGATGTCGTTTATCGCTATGCCACGCATCCCACGGAAGCGGAGATGCTGGCGCTCGGCAATGCACTCGAGGTTTACGGCATGCGTCGGCTGAAGGTGAATCGCCAGGAGATGACGATTCTCGTCGAATATGACGCCACGCGCCTCAATGCAGCAGCCGTGTCCAGGTTGCTGCGTGGAGCGGGAATCTCGATCACCGAGGAGGTGTCGTTGATTCCTCCCCTGCTTCCTCCACCGGCGGCCGAAGTAAAGGATGCTGCTCCGGCAAAGTAGCCAGGACGCCGCGCAGCAGGTTTGCGAAACCGGCAAATCATTGGTATCTTAAGAGAGTCCGTAAGCCGTTATGGATGTGCGCCTGTAGCTCAGTTGGATAGAGCGGCTGACTACGAATCAGCAGGCCGGGGGTTCGAATCCCTCCGGGCGCACCATATAAGCCATCTGAAATCAATCAATTAGACTCTACACTACAAAATATCAATGATGGGTTTCGGCCACTTTTCACGCTCTCTTTCCGAACTTCAGCAGCTTCCGCTGGCTGCTATTGAACCGATTCGTCCTATCAGCAACCACGCTAATTCTGAGCTCAGTAACTGCGCAACTGCTGTGTGACCAAGCGTGTGTAGCGCGGATGCGCTACATCGAGGATCAGGAGTTGAGGGGAAGCTGTAGCGGTTAAGGGTCAGGAGAACATCTCGTTCGGCCAATCCGCCAGGCCGACAAGATTGTTCCTGACCCTTAGCTTAGGCATCGACGACGCCCTTCCAACGGCATAGGCCCGGACGCAGCGCCCAACGCGTATAGCCATCTTGCGCTTGTCCTTGTAGCCTCGGAACTGCCCCCGGATGAGATCTGCTGTGATCTCCTCCTCGGATGCTGGCCTGTTGCTATGGGTCAGGAACCGGATGATGGAAAAGTTCATCTCCGCATCATCCCGGTAATCCAGTCCGGCAGGCCCTTCCTCGAAGGCGAGTTTCGCGTCAATCTCATCCACGTCACGCAGAATTGCCTGCGCTTGATCGGCGTATTGCTTCGCCTTCGCTGGCGTTCGCTCTTTCGAAGCAAGATCGGCAAGTTCCTGCAGCTTCCTATTCTTTCCATCAATCAGTAGGGTTCTGTAATAAGAGTCGGACATAAGGGTATTTTCGCAAACCTCGTTCATGAATCGCTGAACCGGGCACGCATCTCCGCAACATCAGTACGAAGCCAGTTGAAGACGGTAGCTGCAGCCAGGGCTTGAATTCTGGTGACATGGGGATAGAAAGTAAGCGTTTGGTCCCGACCGTCTGGACGCTGGTGATGGATCTGTAGACGATGCCTGTATGGAGCAGAGCATTGTTGCAGGTTCTGAAGTTGGTGTTGGGACCACTGAGCCCCGACGTCGCTGGCGCACGGTTGAAGAGAA
>DATLIY010000006.1 GCA_035539175.1 Acidisarcina sp.
CCCGTGGCGGGCGCCGCTCGGTTACCTCAACGTTCAGAGCAAGGCCGGAGCCAACATAGAGCCGGATCCGGTGCGCGCTCCTCTGATCCTCGAAGGGTTCCAGCTGATCGATGCAGGCCAGAGCAAGGCAACTGCGCTAAAAATCATCACCGATAAGGGGCTCAGAACTGTCGGTGGGGCAGAGTTGAGCGCGCAGACATTCGACCATATTCTGGTCAACTCTCTCTATGCAGGATGGGTTACATTGCCCAGCAATCCGGAACTCGAGCCGGTCAAGGGCCAGTACCAAGCGATAGTTCCCCAGGATCTGTTCGATCGCGTTCAGGCAATTTTGACAGGCAGAAAGCCACAGCCGCCGAAGAAGAATAAAGCGTTCAATCCAGACTTTCCCTTGCGGCACATCACACACTGCGCGAACTGTGGTCGTCCGATCACTGGCGCCTTTTGCAAGGGACGGACTAAGCTGTATCCCCGCTACTGGTGCGCCAATTCAAAGTGCACCTGCCGGGTCTCTGAGACAAAGGCGGACCTCGAGACGGCCTTCATGGCGCACCTTCGCCGCCTGCGTCCCGCCCAGGACACCCTGGCGGACTTACCCACAATTGCGAAGAATATCTCCATGGCTAAACAGGATGAACTCCGGAGCGAGATGAGCCGGCTTTCCAGAGTTCTGGAGGAGCAGAAACTGGAGAAGGCCGAATTGGTCAAGATGCGCAGTCGAAAGGAACTGTCACTTGAGGAATTCGACGAGGCAAAAAAACTGAACGCAAATGAGATCCATACAACTGAGGAGGACATCCGCCGTCTTAATCGGTCTGAATCGGCATCCGAGGTGATCGCGAAAGCTGTTCAGCTGGTTAAGACGGATTTGGTCCAGGTGTGGAAGGCTGCCAAGCCCGAACATTTGCAAGTGGTTCAAAATTTGCTTTTCGAAGGCGGCTTGGAGTACTCGAAGAAATCTGGCTTTTTGAACCGGTCTAAATCTTCTATTTTCTATATATTAAGTTCTATCTATATCGAAAATCCAAATTTGGTGGAGCTAAGCGGGATCGAACCGCTGACCTCCTCGTTGCGAACGAGGCGCTCTCCCAGCTGAGCTATAGCCCCACGAGCGGGCGGAAACACTCCAGTGATTTTAGCAGCGCAGCGCAATTAAGCAAAGCCGGTTGCCAGGGGATTCCGCTACCGGACGAATCCTGGCACCTCTGGAACCATCCCTGCCCATCTATTGCCCGGTCCGCGCCTCCGCGGCCAGCGTGTGGAGCAGCGATTCCAGTTGCTTGCGAGGAACCTGTCCCTGCGCCATCTCCGGCGAGCCACCGCCGCGAAGCCCGAGTTGGGCAAGCTGATCCCGGAGCAGGTCGGCGCAGGAGAAGTGCAGTCCCTTGCTCGCGGCCATGACGACCGTGGCAGGCTCCTGCTGTGCGGAGCCGATCAGGGCCACGGTTCGCGGAGCGGCAGCGGCCACACGCGAGGCCAGCAGCTTGCAATAGGCTGCATCGCGATCGGCAAAGACGCGCTGCACCACACGCAGCCCATCCTGCATGGGATCTTCCACAATGAGCCTCGCTGCATGGTACTCGGAGAGTTCCTCGCGCAGCTTCTGGCGCTCCTTGGCAGAGGATTTTGCTTCGCCGAGCAGCCGTTCTACCGCTGGCGGCAACTCCGCCGCACCGACCGACAGCAGCGCGGAGGTCTTCATGAGCAGGGAGTAATCGTGGCGTGCCGCTCTGGCTGCCCGCTGGCCACATACGAACTCCACGCGTACGCCCTGGCGGACCCGCTCGGTGGATCGCAGATGAATGCCGCCGATCTGTCCGGTGGACCGCAAATGCGTGCCGCCACAGGCGTTCAGGTCATAGTGATCGATCTCGATCAGCCGCATGGTTCCCGAGCGTTCGGGCAGCTTGGGCAGACGTCCGGCGGCGAGCAGCGCCTCCGCCTGATCCCGGCTGACGGTTGTGGCGGAGATCCTCCGATCCTCGGCAATCATCGCGTTGGCTATCTGCTCGACCTTCTCCAATCCTGTCGAGGAGATGTTTTCCGCAGCCAGATCGATGGTCGAGCTCTCCTCGCCAAGGTGAAAGGAGACGGTCCGGGCCTCGAACTCCGCTGCAAAGACGGCGGAGAGCAGGTGCTGGCCGGAGTGCTGCTGCATATGGTCCAGCCGCCGGGGCCAGTCAATCACAGCTTCTACCTGCGTGCCGGATGCCAGTGGCTTCTCGGTAAAGTGCCACACTTCGCCGCTTTCATCCTCCTGAACATCGAGGACGGGCACCTCGAGGGTCGCTCCGCTGCGCGAGGCTGCGAGCAGGGTGCCGGTGTCATTGGGCTGGCCGCCGCTGGTGGGGTAAAAGGCGGTGCGATCCAGGGCCAGTTGCCAGAGGGACTGACCTGCCGTGCGGGATACCTCGCGCACATCGGTCACGCGGGCGGGAAACCGCGAGAGAAAAGAATCCGTATAGTAGAGACGCTCAACCATGCTGCCTATTATTCTAAGGCCAGTAGTTCTGCTTCCTGCCGGTATGTTTTCAGGCGGGCGGCAGATCTGGTCTCTTACGATTTGTAACAGTAGCGATTTCCTATAGAGACTTTCTATATCGATTCATGTGTCTATTTTCTGTACCGAGGAATGGTTTCCCATGCCGGAAGAGCTGTCTCAAGCAGACGAAATACCCCGCATCAAAGACGTGCCGCGCAATCTGAAGCAGTATTTTCTGGGATTGCTGGTCAAGGGCGAGCGATGGAATGACACCCAGGGAGAGCAGGCAGCGGAGTTGATGCCGCAACATCTGGCTTTTCTCCGCCAGCAGTTGGAGGCGCAGCGGTACCTCGTCGCTGGCCCGGTGCTGGACGAGGGGCGGCTGGCCGGAATGATGATCATCGACGCAAAGACTGCGCAGGACGCCCTTGCGCTTGCCAGTCTCGATCCTGCCGTGAAGGCTGGACGGCTGGCGGTCGAGATCTATCCAACGTTTTTGCCCGCTCTGGACAGCGTTCACGCCGAATACTGACGGGCAGGAGCGCAGGGAAGCGCTGTCAGCGAATAAGCCGCAAGCAAAAAAGCGGCCCGCGGAGGAGCTACGACTCCGCGGACCGCTCTTTGCTGTTTTTCAAACTGCCGGTAATTTTTAGCTAGATGGAGCTCATATTCAGCAAAAACTCCGCGTTGTTGCGGGTCTTTGCCAGCTTGTCGACGAGCAGCTCCATTGCCTCGACGGGAGACAGCGGATTGAGAACCTTGCGCAGAACCCAGATGCGCTGCAGGTCTTCCTTGGGAATCAGCAACTCCTCCTTACGGGTTCCGGAGCGCTGAATATCGATGGCAGGGAAGACACGCTTGTCCACAAGCTTGCGGTCCAGAATGACTTCCATGTTGCCGGTGCCCTTGAACTCTTCGAAGATGACCTCATCCATGCGCGATCCGGTATCGACGAGCGCAGTGGCGATGATGGTAAGCGAGCCGCCCTCCTCAATGTTGCGCGCCGCACCGAAGAAGCGCTTCGGCCGCTGCAGCGCATTGGAGTCGACGCCGCCTGAGAGCACCTTGCCCGAGGGCGGAACGATCGTGTTGTAGGCACGGGCCAGACGGGTGATGGAGTCCAGCAGGATGACGACATCGCGCTTGTGCTCGACCAGCCGTTTCGCCTTTTCGATCACCATTTCGGCCACCTGTACGTGGCGTGCCGCTGGTTCGTCAAAGGTGGAGCTGATGACCTCACCCTTTACCGAACGCTGCATGTCGGTCACTTCTTCAGGACGCTCATCGATCAGCAGAACGATCAGCGCTACTTCCGGGTGATTCGATGTGACGGAGTTGGCGATGGATTGCAGCAGCATCGTTTTACCGGTGCGGGGAGGGGCTACAATCAGGCCGCGCTGGCCCTTGCCTACCGGGGTAAGCAGGTCCATGACCCGGCCGCTGATGCCTTCGCGGACGGTCTCCATCTTGATCCGCTCTTCGGGGTACAGCGGGGTGAGATTGTCGAAGAGGATCTTGTTGCGGGTCTCCTCGGGAGACTCGAAGTTGATAGCCTCGATCTTGACGAGCGCGAAGTATTTTTCACCCTCATGCGGCGGGCGGACGTTGCCGCTGACGGTATCACCGGTCTTGAGATCGAATTTGCGAATCTGCGAGGGCGAGACGTAAATATCGTCGGGTCCGGGCAGATAGTTGTAGTCCGGCGAGCGGAGAAAACCGTATCCATCCGGCAGGATTTCCAGTACACCCTCGGCGAAAATGTGTCCTTCTTTTTCGCTTTGCGCCTGAAGGATCTTGAAGATGAGGTCTTGCTTCCGGAGGCCGCTGGCGCCGGGAATCTCCAGCGTGCGCGCGATGCGGCTCAGTTCCGTGATGTTCTTTTCTTTGAGTTCAGAGATGGTCATTGTCACCTGCGGTGGGTAGCTTTGGAGGGGGTTGCCGGGAAGGAATCGAGCCGTTATGAGCAGGACTTCGTAAGGTTAGAAGTGAAAGGGTGAAGCAGGGCCGCGCTTAAGCTGCGCGGCGCTGCTGAATCTGAGAAGCATCCTGCATTTCTCCGAGAGAAGAGGCAGGGCTGTCGTGGTGGAAGCGGATCAGAACATCATTGGTCGTGTCCTGCACCCGGGTGTTGGGCTTGTGCAGCTTGCGCGTTGCTTTGGAAGCAAGCTGGCACAGCTGATAGCGATTTGTTACATGGGCAAGAGCCCCAAAAATCAGATCAGAACGCATCTGGAATCTCCTTCATGCTTGACCGTCCCGTTTTTTTCGGGAGACAACCGGGGCACAGAAGCCATACGTTGCAAGTTCGGTCGGTGTCGTTTGTTTTTAGACGCTCGAAGATGGCATCTTGTTCAAACTTTTTTTCAATATTTCTGAGCCTGAGCACCTGATATCGCGCTTCTATTCATGCGCGGTTTCCTCGCGCTTGCGTATATGCCTCACAGTAAGCGATAGCAGGGTATTGATCCACGCTCCACAGAACTATGGAAAACACAGACTTTCATCCGGGATTTCCTTGATGGAGTTCAACTGGAGTGGGACTAGAACGGCGCATTCGGAGCGGCAGCTGCCGACTCCGCGTAAAGCCGCGCTTTGCATTCGGCAGGATCGAAGGTAAATAGGTTTGCGCCATGGGTCAACCCTTTTTTCATCGAAAACAGGAAGCGGTTTTCCACAGCGGAACCCGGCTGCCTTATCGTAAGTTGCAGATGATAAGTAACTTATACTGATAAATCCACAGCTTTTCCGGGAAAAAGTTATCCCGAAATTTTTCCCTCTGCATCCGAACCATACAAGATACTGCCTCTTTTCGATGCATTTGCAATCGAAAACGGTCCGGCTATTTCTCCCCGACCCTCTCTTCCAGGTTTCCTCCCCCGATTCCTCCTTGATTCCTCCTTCGGAAACGCACCTTCCTTGCGCCGGGCGCAGCCCTGATCCTGCAACTGGCAGGGGCTCTCTTACGGTGCTAAACTCTGACCGTTTTGTAGGCGCGCTCTTGCAGCCCGCGAGGATTTCAGTATGTCGAATGCAGAGACCGAGTCAGTGCCGATGCCGGCGCCTCTTACCAGGCTGACCGAGGATGAGGAACTCTTCCGCGATACGGTGCGTCAGTTTGCCCAGCAGAGCATCGCTCCACTGGTTTCGCAGATGGATGAAGAACAGCATTTTGCCGAGGGCCTGATTCCGCAGCTCTTCAACCTGGGGCTGATGGGGATCGAGATTCCGGTCGGCTATGGAGGCTCCGGGGGGAGTTTTTTTGAGGCAATTCTGGCGGTGGAGCAGATCTCCACCGTCGATCCGTCGGTCGGCGTGCTGGTGGACGTGCAGAACACCCTCTGCATCAATGCGCTGTTGCGCTGGGGCACGGAGGAGCAGAAGAAGCTCTACCTGCCGCGGCTGGCCGCCGATATGATCGGGGCCTACGCGCTCAGTGAAGCTGCGTCTGGCTCGGACGCATTCGCCCTGCAGACGCGCGCCGAAAAACGCGGGGATTTTTACCTGCTCAACGGCCAGAAGCTATGGATCACCAATGCCCGGGAGGCAGGCGTCTTCATCATCTTTGCCACGCTGGATGCGGCAGCCGGCTACAAGGGAATTACCGCGTTCCTGGTGGATAGGAACTCTCCTGGATTCTCCGTGGGCAAGAAGGAGAACAAGCTCGGCATCCGCGCGTCTTCTACCTGCGAGCTGATTCTGGAGGATTGCCGGGTGCCCGCGAACCGGCTTCTCGGCGAACCCGGTAAGGGCTACAAGATAGCGATTGAGACGCTGAACGAAGGGCGCATCGGTATTGGCGCGCAAATGCTGGGCCTGGCAAGCGGCGCATGGAGTCACGCAAAGGAGTATTCCAAGGAACGCAAACAGTTCGGCAGGGCGATCGGCGAATTTCAGGCAGTGCAGTTCGCCATTGCGGAGATGGCCACCGAGATCGAAGCCGCCCGGCTGCTGGTCTACAACGCGGCTCGACTGAAGGATGCGCAACTGCCCTTTTTGAAAGAGGCAGCCATGGCGAAGTATTTCGCCTCGATGGTGGCCGAGCGCGTGGCCAGCCAATCCGTGGAGATCTTCGGCGGATATGGCTTCGTCAAAGATTACCCGGTGGAGAAGTACTACCGTGACGCCAAGATCGGCAAGATCTATGAAGGCACGTCAAACATGCAACTCGCCACAATCGCCAAGCTGGTGTTGACGGAAGGGCAGAGCTAGCAGGTTTTCGCGTGCCCCTGCCGGGTAGCGGAAGGGGCACGCGCGGAAGGGTTAGAGCTCGATCTCCATTTCATCTACGTAGCACCAGCCCCAATCCTCGCCCGGTTCAATCGAGCGCATCAGCGGGTGGCTGGTCTTGGCAAAGTGTTTGGTGGCGTGCCGGTTCTTTGAAGAATCGCAGCAGCCGACATGCCCGCAGATCAGGCACATCCGCAAATGAACCCACGTGTCCCCCATCTTGAGGCATTCTTCACAGCCATTCGTCCTGGGGGAGACATCACGAATTTCATCCAGATGAGTGCATAGTTTTTGCATGACCGGTTGGATGCATAGACTTGCCGCCGCGCACGAAAAAATAAGGACCGTGGAAAGGGGAGGCTGCGGGATTGCCCGGTCTAAATACTCTTGCTGCTAAATACACTTAACGTCTCTCGCCCGCTCCGGGCGTGAGTGCAGTAGACTGGGCAGCACATGGGTTGGGGATTCCGTCGCAGTTTGAAATTCGGACCGCTCAAGCTGAACTTCTCGAAGTCCGGCATAGGGTACTCGGTTGGTGGCCGTGGCTTTCGCGTGGGCCAGGATGCGCGGGGCAGGTCGTACACGTCGGCCTCCATTCCCGGTACGGGCCTCTACAGCAGGCAATATTCCGGCAAGGGCAAGCCACCGCGGGAGAACAGCGCCGCCAACGTGGATGCGGGCTCTGGCGCGGATTCCCAGCCGCGCTCAGGGAATGGCGGGATGCTGTTTCTGATGTTTGTTGCCGGCGGTCTGCTGGTGCTGCTGCTCACCCACATCTTTTCTCCCAGGCCCACTGCTCCGCCAGCCACGCCACCGGCGGCGGTAGCTGCGCCAGTAGCGCCGCCCCCAGCTATCCCGGTGAAACGGCACACTCATGGTTCCAGGCGAACCAGCGCGCAAGGGGCTCGCCATCGTTCCGTAAAGCGGGTCAGCCATATACAGCAGACCCAGGCTCCCCTAACCTCCGACGCGCCTCCACCAGCCAATTAGAGCGGCTGGAGTGGGTCTGGAGTAGGCGATGCGGCACTCCCAAAGCAGGGAATTGTTTAGCGGATTGATTTGAAGTGGTAGGCGAGGCGGGGATCGAACCCACAACCCCCGGCTTAGAAGGCCGGTGCTCTATCCAATTGAGCTACTCGCCCGTGTGATGCTCGGTGAGGCTATTGTAACCAAGAGTTGGTTGCCAATGCTCTTCCCATCCACAGCCAGTCCTCAGGCTGCGCGGATCAGCACCGGAACTCCTGCGGCAAGTGCCATCTCCCAGTTGTGCAGGGCGGCTTTCTCGTCCCGGCCGCAGCCGGTCAAGTAGAACGTGGCCGCAAAGCCATCGCGGTCTTTGCCATCATCTCCGTGGGAGATGAGTTGCCGCAGGATAAGGTCTGCGCGGGCAAAGCGGGTGGGAACGGCCTGCAAGGCCGCTGTGACGTTGCGCAACCACTCCTCCTGCTGGGAGAAGGGAGCGAAGGCCAGCTCGTTTCTCCGCACCAGGTCGATGTAGCAGGTGAGGCCGATCTTTGTATCCTCGACGGTCGATTCCATCTCCATCCAGTCGAGATCTCCTTCGCCGACCTGCCACACGTCGCACTTCGAGGTGAAGATCCGGGAGGATGGCGCATTCAAATCCATCAGGGCCTGGCACAGCACCGGATAAGACTGCGCCTCCGGCAGCGTGGCAGCGTCTTCGGGGTGGCTGCGAAGATCGCAGAAGCGGCGCCCTTCCGCTGCCCAGGGAACAACGATGCGGGGCAGATCCTCACCGATTTCGACGGACCAGTCTGCTTCCATTCAGAGAGCCTCGTTTTGAATATCGCAGGTTTCCAGCAGGAAGCCGAGCAGGGTTTTCTCGGCCCAGTAGCCATCGTAGCCCTCGGCGGGCGCAAGAAAAGCGCAATGACCGCCATGCTCCGTTTCCACCAGGGTGACGTTCGGGTTGGCCAGCAGGGCGGCGCGCGTCTCCGGCAGCATGCGGATGAAGGGATCGTCGAGGGAGTGCAGCACCAGGGTCGGCACGGCGATGCCCTCCACAACGCGCGAACTGGCGGCACGGTAGTAGTAGTCCGCGGCACTTTCAAAGCCGGAATAATATGCCGTGACGCGCTCGTCGAAATCCCACAGAGATCGAACCCCGCTGAGCCTGTCGAGGGAGTAGATCTGCGGAAAGAGGCTGGCCTTGTGGCGAAAGCGTTTCAGCAGGGCGAGCAGAAATCTCCATTCGTACACACGATTGGGCGGCAGGTGCATCGCAGCGGCGGAGGCTGCCAGATCCATGGCTGGCGAGACGCCGACGACGGCTTTTAACTGAGGAATGCCGAGGCCGCGCTCTCCGGCCAGCTTCAGCACTAGATTTCCGCCCATGGAATAGCCGATAATCGCCACCGCGCTGAGCCCATGCTGAGCGACGACGTGCTCCACGACCGCACCTACGTCGCCGGAAAGACCGGAGTGGTAGAGGGTTGGCGAGAGGTGATCGTTGCCGCCGCAGTTGCGCATGTTCATGCGGACGATGTTGCATCCCGCAGCCCAGGCACGGCCCGCGTTGCCGATGACGTACTGCGAACTGGAAGAGCCCTCCAGCCCATGCACCAGCACCACCGTCAGCCGCCGCGAGCGGACCTCCTCCGGCTGCCAGTGGCAATGGCACAATACCTGGCTGCGGGTGGCTGCATCTACCTCGACGTAGAGGCTCTCCGCAGGCGGCAGATTGAATTCACGGGGGAGAAAATTTCCGGCAATCGTCTGCAGATGCCCATTCGACAGGAAGCGGCGGGGCACAAACTCCTGCAGCCACGTCAGCGCAGGCGTTACAGGCAATGCCGCGTCTTCGCTCTGGTTTTCGTCGGGGGTACTTTTCATCGGGTGGCTTGAGCCGGAAGGAGTGGATTGCATCTGAGGGAGAGGCTCCGTGTCACGCGAAACACCTCAACCGAGGCGGGCAGCAAGGAGGATTGCATGGCGCTCCGCGCTTAACTGAGACAAAGCTGACACGCGCAGTTTCTAAGCTGTTGCGTTTTGGGGCGGCTAGTGGGGGTCGAACCCACGACATCCGGTGCCACAGACCGGCGTTCTGCCACTGAACTATAGCCGCCACATATAGACTTAGATTACAGCATCCCCGCCCGGCATGCCAGTGCTGGCGGCAGGATACTCGTGGTGAATTTCATGCCCAGACCGCAACAACCCGAAATTCTTCCTCCAGGCCCCAAGGAAATCGCTCCACGCGTGAAGCGGGGCAGCGGCATCTTTGCGGATGAAAACCTCGACCTGCTGGCGCATGTGCTGGATGACTGGTTTCGGATTCCCGGCACGTCCATTCGCTTTGGACTCGACGGAATCATCGGCCTGGTCCCGGGGCTGGGAGACGTCATCGCCGGTCTGGCATCCTGCATCATCATCGTCGCCGCCTGGTTCCGCGGTATTCCTTACATAGGACTGTTGCGGATGGTGGTCAATCTTGGGCTGGATGTGATCCTCGGCGCCATCCCGTTTCTGGGAGACGCCTTTGATATTGCCTGGAAGGCGAACCGCAGAAACTATGCGCTACTGATCCGGCATCTGCAGGAGCCGCGACGCCACACCTGGCGCGACTGGGTATTCCTGGGATTCATCGGAGTGCTTCTGGCCGCAATCTTCCTGGCGCCTCTGGTAGTGATTCTGCTGCTTGTGCTCTGGCTGCGGCACTAGCCGGATTCGAGAACTGCGAAGGCACTTGAGCGGCAAAGACCGCAGGATGAGGTGGACTTGCGTTCCCATCTCCAGGATAGGGTCCAGGATAGGCCCGGCCTGCGATACAATCTTGGAAGTCGGGGCGTAGCGCAGTCTGGTAGCGCATCTGCTTTGGGAGCAGAGGGTCGGGGGTTCGAATCCCTCCGCCCCGACCAGTCGGATCTCCCACACAAAACCACCCATCCCATCCATCCAGCTTCCCCAATCAGATTTCGAGTGATCAACAGTGGGGGTTTCTGCCCGGCTACGGCAGACGGGCTCGATCTCTTTACACTGGAGATAAAGGAGAGGCTTATGAGCGATGGCCGCGAGGAGCGCGAAGAGCGGGAGAAGCGCCGCGAGCTGGAAAAGCGCGAGAACCGCGAGGATCGAATCAACCGTGACGACGTAGATAGGTGGGAGCCGGAGCGGGGCGATTCCTGAGATGTCAGGATGCTGTCGGGAGGGGTACGGCTCGCGAGGGCTGGCAAACCTGCGGTCAAGCAGCAAGCCTAACCGAATCAGATAGATCCGAAGACTGTTGATCCGAAGCTTTCGGCTATCCGCGGCCCAGGCGCGCGGCCCACTGGCGTTCGACCGGATAGAGACGATGCTCCAGAAGGACCCCCACGAGAAACGGCGCAACGATCGCCACGATTATCGCTGCCCAATCCAATATCGATAGGAACATATTCCCCCCAACTCGGCACTCGAGAACCGTCAGAAAGATTTCGCTTCCAAAACAAGGCATTCTTCCTTCCAAATGCCACGCTGCATTGTGGAAGAATGCACTGATTTTGACGAAAGCGCACTAAAAAAGTTGTACGGCAGAGTTTGGGGTATCAAAAAAGCTAAGCGGTCAGATTAAGAGGGTTTTCCGCTCGCGTGTTTTTCTCTAACATCCTGATTCCACAGCGCCAGCACTTTTTCCGGACAATTGTGCTCCGATTCGATTTCGGCTAACTCGGCCTCGGTCGGAACCGCGGAACCTACTGTCATAAAGCAGTACAGGCAGCGGGTATTATAGGTGCCATTTTCATTCTGGGTACGGCTGTACATTCTACAGATGTTACGGACTATACGACATCTCGCGGTGTGATCTGGATCACTCAAATAAGTGATTAGGCGTTACTCTCTCGTGGGATCGTTGATCGGTGGGGAGGTATACAGAAAAGCCAGATGGAAGGGAACGGCGCGGCTGGTGTATGCAGCCGCGCCGGTTGTATGCCTTGGCTGAGGTTAGGGTTGGGGTGCGGGTTCGGGTTGGGGCGTGGTGCTCTGTTCTACCTTTTCCGCCCCGCGTCTGGTGGCCCCGGCAGTCTTGTGCGCGGCTTTACGTGCGGCGCGTTTGGTCTTGTGCGCGGCATGGCGGGTGCCCTTGCTGACCGCGTGTCCGGTGTCCTGCGCTGCGCTCTTCGTCTCTGAGCCGGCAGCCTTCATATCCTGCGTGGCGGTGGTTTGTGCCGTAGCGGCAAGCGTGGCTCCCAGCAGGAGCGATCCAGCCAGAACGACGGAAGCAAAGCGATTTCGAATCATGATTTCCTCATAGTCGCGGTGTGAGAATGTGGCTCGAGAGTGAGATTCCTCCCCCGCCGCTTGAGTTGTAGCGGGGGAGGCTGATTCTCGTCTGGTGCAAAGGCAGCCTCTAGATTCGAAAAGCGTTTGTTATTGCTTTGCCAGCCAATCCCGCAGATTTTTCTGTTGTCCGGCTTGCAGGTCGATACAGTCGTTGATCTGGTTCCGGGTGCGATCGATAGATCGTTCGGTTGCCGGGAGCGGGTGCGACGCGAAAAACCCGAGGACCTGGTCGCGCCGTTCCGCTGTACAGAAGCTCCCGGTAGCCCCGATCAGGCGTGCACCCGAGCCGATCGTGGTCTGCGCCTTTACCTTGTCCCAGTTTTGCTGGACATACTGCCAGGCCAGTTCCTGGGTCTCGCGGTTGCTGAGCATGGACCCAATCAGCGCAATGGAGTCCTGATTCCTGACCTTGCCGGATACGGCGTAATCCAGGGTTTGCTTTTCGATCGAGGGATTTCGGAAGCGAGCCAGAGCGTAGAGCGCGCCGGTGGCAATCTCCGGGTTGATGGAGGTGGCGCTCACCGTCTGCAGTTGCTGGTAGAGCGCGTCGTCGCCATTGGTTGCGGCGATGCGCAGGGCCGCATGCGCCAGCGTGGCATCCACCGATGAGGAGTTCTCGAGGTATTGCCCGGTCATCTTCTTTGCCTCGGCGATTACCTGCGGATCCTTGCCGACGGAGCCCAGAAGAGTGAAGAGAACTGCGCGCAACTCTCTCCGCTCGGGGGTATCGGAGGTGGAAGGGGCGCCCAGCCTTTGCAGCGCAGGACTGAAGATCTTGCGAACCCATGCAGAAAGCGCCTCGCGCTCGCTCTCCGTTGCGATGCGCGTATCGATGGCGGCGATTCCGCCAGCGGCGCTCCCCAGAACCGTTGCGCTGTCGTCATCCCTTATGGCGGAGACCAGGTCAAGATACGAGCCTACGGTTGCCTTCTCCGCACGCACCTTGGCCCATTGGTCGCCCAGCAGGCTGATGCGCTCCTCCGGGTGGAGGGAGGTTACGTTGCTCACGAGCTTCTGGTAGGCGTCGTCGGGATAGCTGGCTCGATAGTATCCCTTGCCTCCTGCATTCGCGTAAAGGAACGGGGCCTGCGGCAGAGTCAGACTTTGCTGTGCGTTCGAGAGAACGGTGCAGACCGGCGCGCCGGAGCCATCGCCCGCCTTCAGACATACAGGCAAGGTCCACGTTTGCGATGTCTTTGCATCGACCTTGGGGCTGAGGAAGAAGCGCTGCTGGCTGACCTCGACCTTGTTGCCCTGAGGCTCTCCAAAGGTCAGGATGGGCTCGCCCGGCTGTGCCACGAGGCTGCTCATGATTTTATCTACAGGTTTATGGCTGACAGCCGTCTGCGCATTCCAGAAATCTTCCGCGGTGGCATTGCCATAGAGGTGCGCCGCAAGGTAGTTGTGGACGCCCTGCCTGAAGGTCTCCTCGCCGATGTAGTTCTCTACCATGAGCAGGACCGCTCCGGCCTTGCCATAGGTGATTCCGTCGAACATCTGGTTGATATCGTCGGGTGTATCGGCTTTGGCGCGGATGGTGCGGGTGGTGCGTTGTGCATCCAGATTGAGCGTGCCATCCAGTTCGGCGGCAACCATCTCGGAGATCTTCCACTCCGGCTTCCATTGTTCCAGGGGCTTGTTTTCCATCCAGGTAGCAAAGCCTTCATTGAGCCACAGGTTGTCCCACCACTGCATGGTTACCATGTCGCCGAACCACTGGTGCGCCATCTCATGCGCAACCACCAGGGCGACATTTCTCCTGGCGTCTACGGAGGCTGTCTTTTCGTCGAGCAGCAGGTCCGTTTCGCGATAGGTGATGGCTCCGAAGTTCTCCATTGCGCCGGCCTCAAAGTCGGGCAGCGCGATCATATCGAGCTTGGGCATCGGATACTTGATTCCGAAATATTCGTTGTAGTAGTGGAGGATGTATTCGGCGGAGGTGACTGCGAATTTCCCCAGTTCCACCTTGTCAGGAGTGGCGCAGGCGCGGATAGGAACTCCGTCACTTTGGCCGGAGACGCACTGAAAATCCCCCACAAGGAAGGCCACCAGGTACGTCGACATTTTCGGAGTGGTGGCAAAGTGCAGGGTATGCTGGCTGGCAGCGGGTCCGGGCGTGTCGCTTAGGAGATTCGTGTTCGAGATCGCCGTGTCGCCCTTATCCACTACCAGCGTGATGTCGAAGGTAGCTTTGTCGGCAGGCTCGTCGAAGCAGGGGAAGGCCCGCCGCGCGTCGGTCGACTCAAATTGCGTCACCGCGTAGTTGCGCTTTTTGGTCTTTGAAAGGTAGAAGCCGCGCAATTGGCCGTTCAGGATGCCGGTGTAGCGTATCTCCAGCGTGTGCCGCCCCGCGGGAAGAGTATGAGGAAACTTCAGCGTGGCCTGCTGTTTCTTCTCATCCAGAGTGACTGCGGCCTTCAGGGTTTTGCCATCCACCTGGGTCGAGGCGTCGAGAAAGTGAATCTCCAGCGCGTTCAGGGTAATGGCATCGAGAGGCCGGGCCAGCTCGACGTCAATTTTTTCCTGTCCGGCAAAGGTGGCCGTCTTAAGGTTGGGCGTGAGCGCGAGCGAGTAATGCTGCGGCACCACATCCGGCGACAACCTTTGCGCATGCGATAGCGGTTGACCCGCGGCGAGGAGCGAAAAGCCTGCAAAACCGGCCAGCAGGCCGCGCTGAAGAGGGGATGAAAAAAAGCGCATGAAGAAGAGTTCCTTGATCCCAGAAGTCCTGGCAGTCACAACCTGAGGCGGGCGACCAGCATCGACCACGATAACGCAAATGCGCGCCGATTACACGGGCGGCAGCTGTCGGGGACTGCCGCCACCTGACTGGGTAGGGTTCAAAGGCACTAGGACGCGTGGATGGAGGCGGCCCTGGCCGAACGTCCGGAGATTTCAGCGGCACGCGCCTCGGCATACGCTGCCGCACCCATCAGCGCGGCGCGGCTCTCGAGGATAATGCGCACCGGCATCTGCTTCAGTAGTCCGCTGAGCCGTCCCTTATCCAGAAAGGCTTTCATGAAGAGGCCCGACTCCATCTTGGGAAGGATGCGCGGAGCGACGCCGCCGCCGAGGTAGACGCCTCCAACGGAAAGAGCCTTCAGGGCCAGGTTGCCTGCCTCCGCGCCATAGGCGGAGACAAACATATCGAGGGCGCGCGAGCAGAGCTCGTTGCTTCCGGCCACGCCCAGCTCGCCGATCACGGCATTGGGATCTTCCACCTTCATGCGGTCGCGCAGCCATGTGGGCTCTTGCATTCCTTTGGCGTCGCGCAGAAATTCGTAGATGTTCGTGATGCCCATGCCGGAGACGACGCGCTCAAAGCTGACGCGGCCCTTGTACCTGGCTCGCAGATAGCGGAACAGCTCAATCTCCTCGTCATCGCGGGCCGCAAAGTCGCAGTGGCCGCCCTCCGAAGGCATGGGAACATGCACCTTGCCATTCCACACCAGGATGGCCTGCCCCAGGCCGGTGCCGGCGGAGATGAGCCCGCGGTTGCCGACCTGGCTGGTGTCGCCCTCGCTTAGAACGTAAATCTGTTCCGGCGAGAGTTCGGGGACTCCGTAACCATTCGCCTCGAGATCGTTGATCAGGAACAGCTGCTCAATCTTCAGGTTCTGTGCGAGCGTACGGCTGTCGAGCGTCCATGGCAGATTGGTCAGCTTCAACCTGCCGTCGCGGACTGGTCCGGGGACACCGAAGCACGCAGCGGTAATTTCCTCGCCAGAATTTGTGCCCTTGGCAAGGAACTTTCTGACGATATCCTCCAGGCCGGAGTACTCCCGCGCTTGATACTTCTCGTCGCGCACGTGCTCCAGCCTGCCTTCGTCAAAGTCATAGAGCGCAAGGTGAACCTTGGTGCCGCCTACATCGCCAGCTAAAATCATCGAGTCTTCTCCAACCTGCCGAAACCTTCCGCTCCCGGCGGAGGCAGTTGTGCCGCCGCGGTGCTGTCCAGCAGCATGGTCAGTTTACCGCTCACCGGCCGGATCAGCTGAGTTGGCAGAGACTCCGGATCGAATGGCCCCTGCAGAACGCGCGCCAGCACCGCCGCTTTGTCCGCTCCCTGGATCAGAAAAAAGACATCGCGCGCCTGGTTGATTACCGGCCAGGTGAGGGTGATTCTCCAGGTGTCTTTCTGCGGAACATGGTTTGCTACGGCAATGCGGCCCAGGGCATCGATGGCCTCGGTGTGGGGAAAGAGGGAAGCGGTGTGGCCGTCGTCGCCCATGCCCAGCGTAACGACGTCGAACCGGGGCAATTCGGCCCCTTCCAGCCGGAAGCGCATGCGGATCTGCGATTCGTATTTCGCTGCGGCTTCTTCAGTGTCGAGTTCGCCCTGCATGCGAACCACCTGTTCCGGCTTGAGCGGAACCTGGTCCAGCAGAGCTTCGCGGACCATCCGATAGTTGCTCTCGGCGTGGTCGGGAGGCACCGTGCGCTCATCGACAAAATACAGTTCCAAGCTTTGCCATGGCACGCGAGCGCGATATTCCGCTTTGGGGTCGGCGAGTAGCTCCAGCATCCGCCGCGGTGTGTTTCCACCGGAGATCGCGATGCGTGCCATACCGCGCGCGCTGACAGCCTGCTCAATCTGCTCGACCAGGCGCAGAGCAGCGTGGCGGGCGAGCGAGTCGGCATCCGGGTAAACAAAATAGAGTACTTCGGTCGTTCGTGACATTCCCATCCGTTCTGTAAAGCACTAAGTCTGGAGCGCGGCGCTCGGCGTTACACCTTATGCCATCTGCGTCCATCGCGCGCCAGCAGTTGATCGGCTTCCTTCGGGCCCCAGGTACCGGCTGCGTAGTTGGGGAAGTCCGGTTTCTCGGCTGCCCACTTCTGCAGAATTGGCGTGTAGAGGGCCCACGTTGTCTCCACTCCGAGACGGTGCGCGAACAGCGTGGCATCTCCCAGCATGGCATCGAGCAGCAGACGCTCATATCCGTTCGCCGAGGATGTTCCGAAGGCTGCCGCATAGTTGAAGTCCATCACCACCGGGCACACAGACATGTCGGGGCTAGGCACCTTGGCTCCAAAGCGCAAGGAGATGCCCTCATCCGGCTGAATGCGTATGGTGATGAGGTTTGGCTGAAGCTCGTTGCAGTGTGCATTGGGCCCGAGGTGGAAGAGTAATTGTGGCGGTTGCTTGAATTGCACGGAGATCTCGGTGTAGCGCTTGGCCAGCCGCTTGCCGGCGCGGAGATAGAACGGAACTCCGGCCCACCGCCAGTTATCCAGTTCCAGGCGGAGCGCGGCAAAGGTCTCGGTGTTCGATTCAGGATTCACGCGGTCTTCCTGGCGATAGCCCTTTACCGTCTCATCGCCCTCCTTACCTGGACCATACTGGCCACGCACGGCGTTGGAGATCGGAATCGGTAGAATGGCCCTCCAGACCTTCAGCTTTTCCGTGCGCACGGACTCCGCCTCAAACGAGATGGGCGGCTCCATGGCGATGAAGGACAAGAGTTCCATGACGTGGTTCTGAACCACGTCGCGCAGCGCTCCGGCTTTCTCGTAGAACGGCCCGCGGCCTTCGATGCCGATGCTTTCCGCTGCCGTGATCTGGACATGGTCGATATAGTTACGGTTCCAGATGGGCTCGAAGACGCCATTCGCGAAGCGGAAGACGAGGATGTTCTGGACCGTCTCCTTGCCGAGGTAGTGATCGATCCGGAAGACCTGCGCCTCGTCGAAGATGGCGTTGACTTCGTCATTCAGCTTGCGGGCGGATTCCAGATCGTGGCCGAAGGGCTTTTCAATGATGATGCGGACCGTGCCTTTCTCCGGCTTTGCCATTCCCTGGTCGCCAAGGTGCCCGGTGATGTCGGAGAAATGCTCGGGAGCGGTTGCCAGATAGAAGAGCCGGTTGCCTTGCGTGCCCTTCTCCTGGTCGATCTTCTCCAGCATAGACTTCAGATTGGCATACCCTGCAACGTCGTCGAAGTTCAGCGCGTGATAGGTGAGCTTGGCCAGAAAGGCATCCAGCTTTGGATCGTCCTGAGCTACGCCGCCAAATTCCGCGATGCCTTCGCGCATCTCCTTGACGAAGACATCCTCCAGCGAGCGCCGCGCAACGCCGACCATGGCGAACTCTTTCGGCAGCAGTCCAGCCTGCTCCAGATGAAAGAGCGCCGGCAGCAGCTTGCGCTTCGTCAGGTCGCCCGAGGCACCAAAGATGACCACGATACCCGGCTCAGGAATACGCTCTTTGCCGTGGGACGCGCTCTCAAGATCTTCAGGAGAAATTTTTATAGTTGCCATTCAGCTAACCTCCACATCGTTGCGACGTGCCAGACCCGGGGAGTAGAGAATCTAGCCTGCCGCGTTGATCTCAATGCCCAGCTGCTGCAACCCCATCGCGAGAGCTTTGGAGCCTGTGTAGCGAATCCCGTGAATCCCAATCGCCGCAGCTGCGTTGATGTTTTCCTCGCGGTCATCGATAAAGACGACTTCTTCGGGCTGACGCTGCAGTACGTCGAGCGCGAGGCGATAGATTTTTGGATCGGGTTTTCTCAAGCCCACATAGCAGGAACTCAGAAAGCAATCGATATAGTCCCACAAATCGAAGTGCGCGATGCGATAGTCGTTGAGTTCGCGCGATTCGTTGTTGACCGCAGCCATCTTGAATTCTTCAGATGCAGATAGCTCGGCGAGGATTCGCAGGGCAGAGTCGGGGAGAATCCTGGACTCCGCCTTCATCGCCTCAAGGAACTCTTGCGGAGTGAAGGAGCGGGGCTGGTAGAAGACGACTTGTTGCAGATATTCGTCGAGCGGAATCAGACCCTTTTCCCAAGGGTCGTTGAGCTTCGCGTGGCGCTGCTCGAAGGCTTGTTTTTCCAAACCAAACTTCTGTAGCAGCGCATCGCGTTCGCAGTGATCCCAGCCATTTGTGAGCAGGACGCCGCCGACATCCCACAGGATTGTACTGATCTCGTTCATTGGTGGCTGGGTCCTGGTGATTCAAGCCTTGTGATTTCAAGCTTCGCGGCGGTGCGACTCGAGGTGGGGTTGCTACCTCCGGCTTGTAGCCGGAGGAGCAACCATGTAGCGCGCTTCAATTGCTTTTACCTTGTTCAGGCGCCGCACAAACCGCTCTTCTCCACCCTGGAACTTCGCGTTCAAAAAGGTGGTGACGAGCTCCTCTGCGAGGGAAGGGCCGATAATTCTTGCGCCCACGACGAGCACGTTCATGTCGTCGTGCTCCACTCCCTGATGTGCGGAGTAGGTGTCATGGCACATGGAGGCCCGAATCCCGGGCATCTTATTTGCCGCGACACAGACTCCCACGCCGCTTCCGCAGATCAGAACTCCGCGCTCTGCCTGCCCTGCCTGTATTGCCTTGCCGACGGCTTCAGCGAAATCCGGGTAATCATCCGACGGATCGGCTTTGTACGCGCCAAGATCGACCACCTCATGACCCAGGTGTTCGAGAAAGGCGCGTACCTCTTCTTTCAATGCGAAGCCGGCATGATCTGCGGCAACGACAAGCTTCATAATGGACTCCTCGTAGGAATGACTACCTGGTGACGGCTACTTTTTCTTTTGACTTTGCAACCAGCTTCCGTGCGCGATCCGCAACGTTCTCCACACTGAATCCGAGATGCTCGAGCGCCTGCGGGCCAGGTGCGGAGGCTCCAAAACGATCGATCCCGACGACATCTCCATCGCGTCCCACGTACTTCCACCAGCCAAGGGTAGCTCCAGCTTCCACGGCAAGCTTCGGCAGGTCTTCGGGGAAGATCTGCGCCTTATACTCTTCGCTCTGTTCTTCGAAGATGCGCCAGCTTGGCATGGAGACGACGCGGGTTGCGATGCCTTCCGTGGCCAGTTGCTGTGCCGTCTTCAGCGCGAGCCATAGTTCAGCGCCGGTAGCGACGATCTGCAAGGCCGGGGAGGCTCCTCCCTGCTCGATCACATACGCGCCCTTGCGAACTCCGTCGAATACCCTGTACTTTTCCGCATCGAGAATCGGCAGATCCTGCCGGGAAAGCGCCATAAAGGAGGCACCCTTCCGCTCTAACGCCAGTCCCCAGGCTGCCGAGGTTTCGTTCGCATCGGCTGGACGGAAGTCCGTCAGGCGAGGCACGGCGCGCAACGCCATCAGGTGCTCGATTGGCTGATGGGTTGGGCCATCTTCGCCGAGTGCGATGGAATCATGCGTAAAGACGAAGAGGGAGTGAGCCTTCATCAGCGCGGCGAGACGAAGTGCCGGCTTGCAGTAATCGGTGAAGACAAAGAAGGTGGAGCCGTAGGGGATCAGGCCACCGTGAACCGCCATGCCGTTCACCATGGCGCACATGCCAAACTCGCGAACCCCAAAGTAGAGGTTGCGGCCGGTCGGGTCCAGGTGGAAGTTGCCCCCATCCTTGAAAAGGGTCTTGGTGGATGTAGTGAGGTCGGCCGCGCCGCCAAACAGCTCAGGCACCGCCTTCGCCAGCGCATTCATTGTGTTGCCGCCCGCGACACGGGTCGCTATCGGCTTGGCGTCAGCAGGGAGGATGGGCAGAGCCTTCTGCCAGCCTTCGCTCAGCTTGCCTGCCATGACGCGCTCGAACTCTGCGGCCAGCTCGGGATTCGCCTTCTTGTATGCGGCGAAGAGCTGCTTCCACTCGGCCTCTTCTTTCGCGCCCTTCTCTACCGACTCAAGCCAATTCTTGCCGGCTTCCTCGGGCACGTAAAAGCTCTTATCCACCGGCCAATTGAGATTCTTTTTCGTTTGGGCGACGGCCTCAGTTCCGAGCGCCTCTCCGTGGGCTTTGTTGGTGCCTGCCTTGGGGCTGCCATACCCGATGACGGTGCGCACGGCGATGATGGAGGGCTTGTCCTTCACTGCCTTTGCAGCCTCGATGGCGGCAGAGATGGCAGCCAGATCATTGCCGTCGGCTACCTGCTGCACATGCCAGTGGTAGGCATCAAAGCGCTTCTCCACATTTTCGGTAAAGGACAGCTCTGTGGGGCCATCCAGCGAGATCAGGTTGTCGTCGTAGAGACAGATCAGTTTGCCCAGGCCAAGCGTGCCGGCCAGCGAAGCAGCCTCGTGCGAGACGCCTTCCATCAGGTCGCCATCGCCGCACATTACGTAGGTGTAGTGATCGACAATGTCAAAGTCCGGCTTGTTGTACACCGCGGCCAGATGCTTTTCCGCCACGGCCATGCCTACGGCCATCGCAAAGCCCTGTCCCAGCGGTCCAGTGGTGACCTCGACACCATCGGTATCGCCATATTCCGGGTGTCCCGGAGTGTTCGATCCCCATTGGCGGAACTGCTTCAGGTCATCGATGGAGACTTTGTATCCGGTGAGGTGCAGGACCGAATACAGGAGCGCCGAGGCGTGCCCGTTGGACAAAACAAAGCGGTCGCGGTTGGACCACTTGGAATTAGCGGGGTTGTGGCGCATGAACTTGTGGAAGAGGAGGTAGGCCATAGGGGCATCTCCCAGCGGTGCTCCAGGGTGCCCACTTTTTGCTTTTTCTACTGCGTCTACAGCTAAAAAACGTAATGCATTGATGGATAGTTGGTCCAGATCGCTCATCGTCCTCTTCCTTCTCTCGAATTTCTTCCGTTTGTCAGTGTTTCCCCCGGGGCTGCACATCGTGCGGCGACCCTCTTCAGGATGAAATGAAACTCTACTCTGAGTTGGATGTCAGGAAATGCCAGGAAGAACCAACCCGTATGCCATTTTCCCCAATTTGATGTATGACCGGGAAGTTGCGTCCGATTGCTTTGGACAATTCGAGAATAAATGAAAGGTCGGGAATAAATAAAATGAGTTGCGGTGCGGAGCGTCGCCAGTCACGGCCGGAAGCATAGAAATTTCAGAGCACCTGGGAGTTACTGTCCGGGTCTGAGTGGAACGCTACTTCGCGCATGGCATGCGTAATTTCGCGATTTTTCATGAAGTATTCCCAGACAAAGCCGGTGCGCAAATTTTCCGCCATCAACATGCTGATTCCCTGGTTGATTCCGAGGATATCGCTGGACAACCAGCCGCTCCTGGGGTGGAGCGCATCCACGAATCCATAGCGAGTCCAGGTTCTGCCGCCCATCAATCCGCGCAGGTTCAACAGCACATGGGAGGTTTCTGCCGGCAGAAAGGGAAGCGACCCGGCCACAGCGCAGGGAGCTACTGTGCCGTCCAGTTCTCCCATCGCAGGCGGACCTCCCCATACGCGATAGCCCTGCCGCGAATCCGAGGCAGTGATCCCCCAGAGATCCTGATCGAGCCAGGGAAATTTCTGCCCCAGAACCATACAGAAGAGCTGGTGCGCCCGCGTAGCGGCAATGGAGTTGCTGAAGTAGTTGGCGTGGCGGTCCCGCTGGTCGCGATAGTCGCACCAGGCATGGGCATATTGGTGAATGAAGAGTGGCGCCAGCCCGCTGATGTATTCGATTCCACCGAAATTGATGAGCGGGCGTTGCAGATCGTCCCATCGGGCGGGAGGAATGGGGTGAGACGGTGAGCCGATCGCCATGAGGTACATCGTCATCAGCTCGGCATAGACATCCCACCGCGCCTGCAGAAAACCCTGGTCGGGCAGCCAGCCCATGGAGAGAGTGGTGCCGCCGTTGAGCATCCACTCCCAATCCACGCGGCGATAAAAGGTGGTGGCAAGGGCCGCGATGCGGGTGTTGCCGGCGAAATATTGCCGGCAGAGCAGCACTCCGGCCAGCAGGATGGAGGTATCGATGGAAGAGAGCTCGGATTCGAAGCGCCGTTCTCCGGTCTCAATATCGACAAAGTGGTAGAGAAATCCATGCTCGTGCGGGCAGGACTCCAGCAGAAAGGCGAGGGTCTTTTCTACACGCTCCTCGCACTGCGAGGGCAGCAGATAGTGCCGTTTGGCGGCGATGCAGAGCGCGCTCAGGCCAAAGCCGGTGGCGGCTGCACTGCAGATGCGGCTGAGAGATCGTCCAATGACGGGCGCATGATCCCGCACCAGGCCGGTCTTGGGGCTGGCCTCGTTATAGAAGTAGTCGCAGGCGCGCGCCTCCATTTCGTCGAGCAAGGCCTCGGCCTGCTTGGAGATCTGGGTGAGCGGCCGGTTGATGAAGACGCCCGGAGGATGCTCGTATTTCGTGGCCGTCTGGCTCTCGGGCTTCGGCTCCTGCGCGGGCGCGACAGGCGGGGCCTTCTGCTGGTTCTGCAGGCCATCGGCAAAGCTAAGGGCTGGACTGCCGAGCGCGAGCATACCCGTGGCGCCGGCCCGTCTGAGAAGCTGCCTTCTCGTGATTTCAGTTATCGAACGGGAACGAGCCAAGCTCAGTAACTCTCACAAGCACAATTCGAACGGATACCCGGAAGGGCGTCTCTCTCCCAGTGTAAGGGAAAAACTCGATTTCGCTCTCCGGCTGCCGCGTACGATTCTAACCAAATTTTATTTATCCAGACTTTCATCGCGGGCTTGATAAGAAAACTGCACCCCGGAGCCCGCTTCTGCATCCATACCATCGTATGTGGAGTGTCAAAAGGGCTATGCCCTCAGTCACCTCTGCGCAATTTACTCAGCACAACAGGCAAACGGAAACGCTGCCAGGAGGATTGATTTGGCCTACGAACTAGCACCCCTTCCCTACGACTACGCCGCTCTTGAGCCCTACATTGACGAAGCAACCATGAAGTTGCACCACGACAAGCATCACCAGACGTATGTGACCAACCTGAATGCGGCCATCGAAAAGCATCCCGAACTGGCGAGCAAGACTGCTGAAGACCTATTGAAGAATCTTTCCGCCATACCGGAGGACATTCGGACCGCAGTCCGCAACAATGGTGGCGGCCATGTGAACCACACCATGTTCTGGGCGCTGATGAAGCCGAAGGGCGGCGGTGACCCGACCGGCAAGATTGCCGACCAGATCAAGAAGGACTTTGGCGCTTTTGAAGACTTCAAGAAGCAGTTCAATGAGACGACCGCCAAGCAGTTCGGTTCCGGATGGGGCTGGCTGGTATTTGAGGGCGGAAAGCTGAAGATCGTTACCACGCCAAACCAGGACAGCCCGCTTTCGAACGGTCTCTACCCGGTTCTGGGCAACGACGTGTGGGAGCATGCCTACTATTTGAAGTATCAGAACCGCCGCGCCGATTACCTCGCCGCCTGGTGGAACACGGTGAACTGGGACGAGATCAACAAGCGTCTCCAAAAGGCGCAATCGTAGACCGCGCTTATAGATCGCGCGTTCGGTACCCGCAAAGACAAAGCAGCTCCAGGGCGTCCAATCCTGGAGCTGCTTCTTTTTGTGTGTAAACTGGCAGGTTCCATCGAGGACAGGGAAATAGAGGATTGAAATGCGACTCTCGCAATCTGCCATTTGCGGCCTGGCGACGGCTGCACTTTTTTGCACAATACCGCTTTACTCCCAGCAGGCGCTTCCTCCGGGCTCATCGAATTACACCCTGTACTTCCAGGGAAAGGTAATTGGCAAGGCCGGCTATACGGTGCAGAGCCTTGCGGCCGGAGGCGTTTCTCTGGCGTCGCACGCGGATGTGAAGATCAACAACACCGCGCTGTCGCTGGACGACCGGCAGGCGCTCGACGCCTCGCTGGAGATTGCCTCCACGGAGTTCAGCGGAAATGTAGGCGAGAGCAAGATCGCAGTCAGCGTGAAGCCCGATGGGGATAAGTTCTCTCTCTCCGTCTCGGCGGACCGGCAACTGACGCCGAACACGCTGGACCGTCATCCGCACACCGTGTTTATGCCGGATTTCGATCCTTCTACACTCGCAGTCCTGGTGCGTATGCCGGTGGGGGCGCTATGGGTTTTGATCCCGCGTCAGGCCGGACTGCTGGCCCCGGCGCACCTGGAGGCAAAGCCTGACTCCAAGGCGGCGATCGGTGGCTCACCGGCCATGGTCAAGCACGATGTGCTCACGATTGGCTCGATTTCATCAGATCTCTATTTCTCCGCGGATGGCCAGTTCTTTGCGCAGGTGGTTCCCACGCAGGGCTTTGCAATGCTGCGGGATGGATTCGCGATGGAAGGCGGAATTCCGGCTCCGCCCAGCGAGGCAAAGCCTCCCGCCGGAGTTGCCGAGCACCCGGTCAACTTTCCCAGCGGGGAGCTCAGCATTCCGGGCACCGTGACCCTACCTGCAACGGCAGGGAAGCCGGTCCCAATGGTGGTGCTGGTGGGCGGATCCGGCCCGCGGGATCGGGACGAAACGCTCGGGCCGAACAAGCCGATGCGCGATCTTGCATGGGACCTGGCGCAGCGCGGAGTTGCCAGCCTGCGCTTCGACAAGCGCACCTACTTCAACGCTGCGGATTGGATGAAGCATCCTGACCTGGATCATGAGGTGACGCTCGACGCGGTTGCGGCGCTGGCCTATGCCTCCAGCCAGCCTGGGGTGGACCCGGCGCAAATCTTCCTGGCCGGACATTCTCTGGGTGGCCAGATGGCTCCCTACATCGTGGAGCAGAGGCTGGCGGCTCAGCCGGGTTCGGTTCGTGGAATCGTGCTGCTGGCGGCCGAGGGAACTCCGGTGGATACGACAATTCTGCGCCAGATCGCATTCCAGGAGCATCGGGCCGGGCAGACTCAGGCGAAGACAGACGCGGATCTGGCGACCGTGCAGGCTGCGTTCGACAAGATTCGCGACCCCAAGACCCCAGACAAGGAAACGATTCGCGTGATTGGAGGCTCCATGCCGGTGAGTTACTGGCGCGACTGGATGGCGCGCAATCCAGCGCCTCTCCTCGCCCGTCTAGGGCTGCCAACGCTTGTTCTGCGCGGAGAAAAGGACATTCAGATCACGCAGGAGGATTACAAGCTACTCTCTGCCGCGGCTATGGCACCCGGCAGTGAATCCCGGGAGCTGGCGGGATTGAACCATCTGTTCTTTTCTGTGAGCGGAGAATCGACGGGAGCCGAGTATGCCCAGCCCGCGCACATGTCGCCGGAGGTAGCCGACACGATCGTGGCGTGGATCACGAAGACTGGCGCGGCAAGGAAGGTGATCTCCCCGCGGTAGGACTCTGCGGAAAGTGCTGCCGCACCAGTTCCAGCCCCTCTTCCGGGGTGTGGATGCGGCCTTCGAGCTGGGCATCCTCCGCCATGCGCAGCATCTCTTTGAAGGACTCTCCGGGGCGATAGCCTGCGGCGATCAGTTCGCGTCCTGTCACCAGCAGCCTGGGGCGCACGGCCTCGGAGGGCATCGACGCATAGCGTTGCCGGGCATAGTCGTAGAGTTGCAGGCCACCGTGGCTCGATAGGCAATCGAGGCGATGGAGCGCAAGGTGCTCTTCGAATCGCGGCAGCCGGAAGAAGCGCTTCAGGGTGGAGTCCTTCATTTTCTCCACATCGCCAAAGCGCATGTGATTCGCCACCAGTGCGACAATCTGCGCCGTGTCTTCGTTGGAGAAGCGAAGCCGCCGGCAGATGTCCTCGGCGATCTTCACTCCCACCTCGACATGACCATCGAAGCGGATGCGATCCGGAGCGCGCCGGAAGGTGGCCGGCTTACCCACGTCGTGCAGCAGCGCTCCCCAGGCCAGGGTTGGCGTGCATCCGGCCTCCAGCTTCTCCAGCAGCAGTAGAGTATGGATCCAGACGTCGCCCTCGGGGTGGAATTGCGGTGGCTGCTCCACTCCATGCATGCGGACGATCTCCGGCAGAACCCACTGCAGCAGGGCGGTACTGTTGAGCAGTTCAAAGGCCCGGCGAGCATGGCCCTCGGTCAGCATGCGCGTCAACTCGTCGCGGATTCTCTCCCGGCTGACCTGCACAATTTCGGCAGCCTGTTCGCGGATGGCTGCCATGGTGCCGGCTTCGATGTCAAAACCGAAGCGCGCGGCAAAGCGCACGGCACGCAGCATGCGCAGCTTGTCCTCGGTAAAGCGCGTGTGCGGATTGCCGATGGCGCGCACCAGGCGGAGGGCCAGGTCCTCTCGGCCGCCAACGAAGTCGAGCACGGCACTGGCCATCTCACCCGGCTTTACCGTATCCAGCGGGTGGGCCAGCCGCAGCGGATCCAGCAGCATGCCGTTGATGGTGAAGTCGCGCCGCTGGACATCGGCCTCCGCGCTGGCGGAAAAACTTACTTGATCCGGGCGCCGGCCGTCGGAGTAGGCGCCGTCGCTGCGAAATGTAGCTACTTCGGTTACGATTTCGCGCCCGCTCTCTTCTGCCGCAACCAGCACCACGCCGAAGTGCGCTCCCACGGCGAAGGTTCGGGGAAACATGTCCAGCACAATCTCTGGCTGCGCATCGGTGGCAACGTCGAAGTCTGCCGGCTCCTGGCCAAGCAGCAGGTCCCGGACACACCCGCCGGCATAGTAGGCCTGATAGCCCGCGGAGCGCAGCTTGGCCACAACCTCGTAGGCTGCCTGCTCCGCGCGCTTGCCTGCCCCGTTGCCCGCTCCGTTGCCTGCCATCGATCCCTCTCCACTACTATAGAAGTGTGACGCATTCTTCACATGCCGGGTCAGCTTTGGCCGAAGACCCATCGACACAGGACAGGTCTACCCATGGCGGCTTGATCCTCGCCGTAGAAAGCTCCTGCGATGAAACCGCGGCTGCCGTGGTGGAACGCGGCTCGCGCACGCTCTCGAGCGTGGTGGCATCGCAGATTCCCATCCACTCGCCCTATGGCGGAGTGGTGCCGGAGCTGGCCTCCCGCGAGCACCTGCGCAACGTTGTGCCGGTGGTTCGCGCGGCCCTGGAAAAAGCAGGCTGCAGGTTCAGCGATCTGGATGCCATCGCCGTGACCTCCGGCCCGGGGCTGGCGGGCGCGCTGCTGGTGGGCATCAGCTATGCCAAGGCCCTGGCCTATGCCACGGGCAAGCCGCTGGTTGCCGTCAACCATATCGAGGGGCACATCCACGCGGTATTGCTGGAGCAGCGTCAGCTCTCTGCGACGCAGGAGCCGATGCCGCTGCCGGCGCTGGCGCTGGTCGTTTCCGGTGGGCACACGCATCTTTACCTCACCCGCCAGCAGGGCTCCTCCCGCGACGGAGGCTGGACCTACCACAATGTTGGCCGTACCGTAGACGACGCAGCCGGGGAGGCGTTTGACAAGGTGGCCAAGCTGCTGGGGCTGGGCTATCCCGGCGGTCCGTGGATCGACGGTCTGGCGCCGCATGGCAACTCCAGCGCGGTTCCGTTCTCTTTCTCGCAGGTGAAGGCGAAGGCTCACCGCCCCGGACAGCGTGCCGCGCTGCCCCGCTTCCTCTTCTCTTTCAGCGGGATCAAAACCGCCGTCCTGCACTATGTTCAGGTCCATGGCATGCAGCCTTCGATCGATGTGCGGCATCGTGCTCTCGCGGCAATCGAGCATCCCAAGCTGAGCGATGTTCTTGCCCTCTGTGATGCCCCAACGCTGGACCTGATCGCTTCTTTCCAGAGGGCCGTGGTGGGGGATCTGAAGCGGAAGACGTTCCGCGCAGCCGAAGAGCTCGGCGCGCACTCCATTCTGGTCTCGGGTGGAGTGGCGGCGAACCGTGAGCTGCGCACCCGGTTTACAGCCGAGGCCGCGAAACGCGGCTTGCCGATTGCCTTTCCCTCGCTGGCGCTCTCCACCGACAACGCTGCCATGATTGCAGCGGCGGCGTGGCCCAAGTTGCTCGCGGGCGATCTCGCCCCGGCCAATCTTTCGGCAGATCCGTCGCTTGCACTGGGGCGGTAAGGCGGGGGAAAGAGGCGTCGTTCCCGGTCAATCCCCGCTGGGCTGATAAAATCGCGTTTGGCTTAAATCCAATGGCGTGGCTACTTAGCCGCTCCTAAAAAGAACGCTGCCCGCAATGACGATTCGCCTTTTTAACACGCTGTCCAGCCAGATCGAAGAGCTGTATCCCGGCGATGGCAAGACGCTCCGCATGTACGCCTGCGGCCCCACGGTCTATGACTATGGCCATATCGGGAACTTTCGCACCTTTGTGCAGGTTGACGTCCTGCGACGCTTTCTCAAGTTGCAGGGGGTTGCGGTTCGCCACGTTATGAACATCACCGACGTGGACGACAAGATTATCCGCAATGCCGCTGCGGCGAATCTGTCCATCGCGGAATATACGCCCCGCTTCGAGAAGGCATTCTTTGAAGATCTCGATGCACTGGCCGTAGAGCGGCCTGAAGTGATGTCGCACGCCACCGAGTGCATACCCGAGATGGTCGCCCTTATCCAGCGGCTGGCGGCACAGGATCTCGCGTATAAGGCGGAGGACGGATCGTGGTACTTCCGAATCGCCGGCGATCCGGAATACGGCAAGCTGTCGAAGAAGGACTTTGGCGGCATCAGCGACGGTGCGCGCGTCGATCTGGACGAGTACGACAAGGATTCCGCCCGCGACTTTGCCCTGTGGAAGGCGCCCAAGCCAGGAGAATTTCACTGGAACACCGAACTCGGGCCGGGAAGGCCGGGCTGGCATATTGAGTGCTCCGCCATGGCGATGAAGTATCTCGGCGAGAGCTTTGACCTGCATGCGGGTGGCGAGGACCTGATGTTTCCCCACCACGAGAACGAGATCGCGCAGTCGGAGGGCGCCACCCACAAGACATTTTCCCGCCACTGGATGCATGTTCGCTTCCTGCTGGTGGAAGGCAAGAAGATGTCGAAGTCGGAGGGCAATTTCTATACCCTGCGCGACCTGTTGTTGAAGGGCTACAAGTCGTCGGCGATCCGCCTGCTGCTGATCTCCAATCCCTACCGGCACCAGCTCAATTTCACCTTCGACGGGCTGCAGGATGCGACCAGCTCCGTCGAGCGGCTGCGCACGTTTTACCAGCGTGTGTCGACGGGCAAATTCCCCGAGGGACAGAACGCCGAACTGGCGGCGCAGACGGGCAAGGCGAGCGACGCCTTTATGGCCGCACTGGAAAATGACCTGAACACCGCCGAGGCGCTGGCGGCGATCTTCGATCTGGTGCGGATTGGCAACGTTGCTGCCGATTCCGGCTCGCTGCTGGCGGAGAATGCCAGGCAGATGCTCGATGCGCTTCACAAGTTTGACGCGGTGTTTGCCGTACTGCAGGATCGGGACGCCAATCTTACCCGCGGGGCTCTGCAGTGGGCAGAGCGTGAAGGCCGCATGGAGCAGGTTGCAGAGTCTGTGCTGGTGCAGGCATCGCTCAGCGACTCCGAGATTGAAGCGCTGATCGCAGAGCGGAACGAGGCGCGGCGCACCCGCAATTTTGCACGGGGCGACGCGATTCGCAAGGAGCTGAGCGAGAAGGGAATCGTACTCGAAGACTCAAAGGACGGAGTTCGCTGGAAGCGAAAGTAGCTGGCGCGAGAATCCGCAAGCCAGCGGCCAGTAAAACATCTGCCGGGGCAGCGCTGTTTTCTGCAATCGGCAGGCATTTCTCGAAAGGAGGTCCGACACCATGGAAGCGAACGAAGCGATGGAGCTTAAAGAACACGGCGAGCATGCGGGCCACGATGCCTCCCTGCGTCCCGCTACCTTCACGATGAGTTTTCTCGCGATTCTGGTTGCGCTGACCACGGTCCTTGGCCATCGCACTCACACCGAGGCGGTGCTGGTGCAGAACCGGTCGACCGACGAGTGGAACCTTTACCAGGCGAAGAAGATTCGCCAGACGGACACTGCACTTGCCACGGATCTGCTCTCCGCCATGGCGCTGCGCGATGAAGCCGCCGCAAAAAAGCTGGCGGAGAGCTACAAGGCGCACCAGGAAAAGTGGAACGAAGATCTGGCCGAAGAGCAGAAGAAAGCCACGGAACTTCAGGATGAGGTAGGGCTGATCGAGAGACGCGCCAGCCGCTACGACCTGGGCGAGGCGCTGCTGGAGATTGCGCTGGTGATTACTTCCATTACCTTGCTGACGCGCAAGCAGCTCTTCATGTATTTCGGCTGGATCTGTGGACTGGCAGGTGTGATTTGCGCCGCGTCGGTTCTGCTGATTCATTGATCGCAAGCGGGCTGAGGGCCCATGCGATTCTGATAGCCTCGAAGGATGGACAGTACGTTGGAGACAGATTTTCTTATTGTAGGAGCTGGAATCGCAGGGCTGCGCGCGGCTATTGAACTTGCTGGAGTTGGCCGCGTGCTGGTCGTCACCAAGGAGCAGTTGGGAGAGTCGAACACCAACTATGCGCAAGGTGGAATCGCAGTCGCTCTGGGTGGGGAAGAGGATATCCACCTGCATCTGGACGACACGACCCGGGCCGGGGATGGCCTGGTGAACCAGGAAGCTGCGTCCGTGCTGGTGGAGGAAGGTCCTCTGCGGGTAGAAGAGCTGCTGCAGTGGGGAACACGCTTTGACCGCGAAGGCGGCAAGCTCATGCTGACTCGCGAAGGCGCGCACAGCCGCTCGAGAATTCTTCACGCCAATGGAGATGCGACCGGCGCGGAGATTGGCCGCTCCCTGTTGCAGCACGCTCGCACCATTCCCAACATTACCTTGGCCGAGTGGAGAGCCTGCGAAGATCTGATCGTTGACGGCGATACTGTCGTGGGTCTGGTGCTGGTGACGCGTGAGGGGGAACGCCAGGCGGTGCGTGCGCGCGCGGTGCTGCTGGCCAGCGGCGGCGCCGGTCAGGTCTACAGCGATACGACGAATCCTCCGGTAGCGACGGGCGATGGAATTGCCATGGCCTGGCGTGCCGGCGCCGAGATTGCCGACATGGAGTTCTACCAATTCCACCCCACAGCGTTGAGCCTGCCCGGAGTACCGCGCTTCCTGCTGAGTGAAGCGCTGCGCGGCGAGGGTGCGTGGCTGCGCAACTCCAAAATGGAGCGCTTCATGGAGCGCTATCATCCGCTGCTCGAGCTGGCTCCGCGAGATGTTGTGGCGCGAGCGATTACGCGCGAGGGAATGGGAGCGCATCCGGGCGAAACCCTGCCCGTCTACCTGGATATGCGCCACGTCACGGGCCTGAATCTGCAGCAACGCTTTCCTGGGATCACTGCATTTCTGCGCGAGCAGGGACTGGACCTGGGACGCGACCTGATCCCTGTGCGCCCCGCGGCTCATTACCTGATGGGCGGCGTGAAAACGGATGTGCATGGCAGGACTTCGCTGAAGCGGCTCTATGCTGCCGGAGAGGTGGCCTGCACAGGAGTACACGGAGCGAACCGGCTGGCGAGTAACTCCTTGCTTGAAGGGCTGGTCTTTGGCGCTCGCGCTGCGGCGCAGATGCGCGAGGAGACCTCTCTCTCGGGAAGCATCACGACGCTGCCGGAGCCTGCTTCCGCAGCCTCGTCTGGGCGGCCGTCTGCTCTATCTTCTTCCTCTTCGGCTGCGGATCTGGTGACAACCATTCAGCACACCATGTGGGAAAAGGCTGGGTTGCTGCGCGATGCCAAGGGACTGGAGAGTGCCGCGGAAAATCTACGCGAGGTCGCGCGCGCAATCCCGCAATTCGATACGCAGCGCAACCAGTCCGTGGATACCCGGGCCATGATTGAATTGCGCAATCTGCAAACCGTGGGCTCGCTGATTGTTCGCTCGGCGCTGGCGCGGGAAGAGAGCCGGGGCGCACACTTCCGCAACGACTTTCCGCAGCGGGACGATGCCCGGTTCCAAAAGCACTCGGTTCTTCGCGGCAAGGATCCAGTGAAATTTGTGTAGAGGCAGGCTTCCGCAGGCTATCAGCGGGAGACGGCTTTGCGCTTTGCCGGGATGACGAGGGACAGTGTGGCGGCGACCGCAAGAATCGCGAGAATCACGCCGAGCGAGACGGTCACCGGAATCGAAATCCAATGCGCCGCCAGCATCTTAAGAGCGACAAAGGCGAGAATCGCCGCCAATCCGTAATGTAGCAACCGGAATCGATCGAGGAAGCCGGAGACCGCGAAGAAGAGCGAGCGCAGGCCCAGGATCGCAAAGATATTCGAGGTGTAGGCGATGAATGGCCGCCGTGTCACCGCAAGCACGGCTGGAATGGAATCGAGCGCGAAGATCAGGTCGGAGATCTCGACGGCGAGAACAATCAGCAGAAAGGTGCGCAGGCCAGGGCGGCTTCCCTGAGACGCGCTGCGTGACTCGATCCAGCGGATCCAGGCGGGTCGCGCCTCCGGGCTGGAGGGATCGGCGGCCTCTGCCGGGTGGCGCAGCAAACGAAGGGCGGCAAACAGCAGCACCCCGCCGAAGACATACTGGATCCAGTCGAATCGCTGCAGCAGGGAGACGCCCCCGGCGATAAAGAGCGCCCGCATAAGGATGGCGCCGCCAATGCCCCACAGCAGGGCGCGGTGCTGATCCTCGGGCCGCAGGGAGAAGCTGCGAAAGAGCAGCAGGAAGACGAACAGATTATCGACGCTGAGCGAAGTCTCAATCAGGTAACCGGAGACGAATTCCAGCGCGGGTTGGTGGCCTTGGGTGCGCAGGATCCAAAACGCAAAAGCTCCGGCGAAAACCGCCAGAAATATCGTCCATCCCCAGGCCAGGCGGGCAGGAAGTTTATGGCTCTTGCCCTGAAGCAGGAACATATCTGCCAGCAGGAGCAGAAGAACCACGATATGAAAGCCGATCCAGGAGGAGACAGGCGTGCCTTCGATCATCGAGAGTTGCTATCTCCTTCCAAGCTGGACAGGCGAATGCCGCCCGGCGATCCGCAAACCTAGCGCTGGTCGAGCAGCCGAATGGATTCGAGAAACGTATCGCCCACGATGGTCAGGCTTCTGGCGCTCAGCTTATCCATGGTGTCCTGTGTGGTGTGATGCCAGGAGTTGTTTGGCCCGTAGTCCAGATCGATCACGTCCGCGCAAGGTACGCCCCGCTGCATAAAGGGCAGATGATCGTCTTCCACCGCGCCCTCTTTCGCGTAGAAAGAGCCCTGGTAGTGATATTTCGTTGCTGCCTGCTTCACCAGGTCGAGCAGCCACCCCGTCGAGTTGGATTCTCGCCAGATGTTGAGGTCGCGATCGCCGATCATGTCCGCCAGCAACAGGCCCTTGATCCGCTTCAGCGTGCCGTCGTTCTGCCAACGCGCGGCCAGATGCCGGCTGCCATAGGTCGAGTCCGACCGGGACCACTCGCGGATTGCCTCTTCCCCATCGAAGAAAACCAGCCAGACACTGTAGCCTTCCAGCTTTCGTCCACGCAGGTAGTTGGCCAGCTCAAGCAGCAGGCCGGTCGTGGCGCCGCCATCGTTGGCTCCAACAAAGCCGGTATCCCGCAGCCAGTAGTTGGTTTCGTAGTGGGTCGCCAGCACGATCACCCCATCCTTCTTGCCGGGGAAGCGGACGATAAAGTTGTGCATCTGCATCGGGCCGACGGGCGTATTCGCGGTGAAGGCGTCATCCTCGAGCGCATCCTTGGCGAACTGCTTCTTCAGAAAGGCCTCCGCCTTGCGATGGCCTTCGCTGCCGGGCCAGCGAGGACCGATGGCGACAAACTGGCGCGTCGTCTCCAGGGCGCGAGCGCCGTTGAAATGTGCCGCAGGCGCAGAAGCGGCGCTTGCCGATGGCGCGAGTCCGAGGGTTGCCGCCGAGAATGTGAGGAGGCCTGCAAGGGATATCAGGCGCATGGAGATCATGCCTGCTCTGCCTTCTTCTTTCTGTGATCGGGATGAACCAGGTACGCCACGCCCATGCTGATGAAGTAGAGAATCACCATTGGCGCGGCGAAGACGCACATCGTCAACACGTCGGGCGTGGGTGTGATGATGGCCGCGATGATAAAGATTGCGAGGATCGCGTAACGGACGTTCTTCCATAGAAAGCCCGCGCTCACAATTCCGAACAGGGCCAGGAACATGACCAGGATCGGCAGCTCGAAAGTGAGGCCGAGGCCAAGGATTACGGTCATGAACAGATCGGTGTATTCGTTGATCTCGATGAGCGGCTTGAAGTCTCCGGCGTATCCAATCAGAAATTCCAGCGCATGTGGATACACGAATCGATAGCCGAAGTAGGCGCCTGCCAGAAAGAGCCCGACCGTGGCGGACATGAACGGCACGACGTAGCGCTTCTCATTCTGGTAGAGGCCGGGCGAGATAAACATCCACACCTGGTAGAGCACAAACGGCGCAGCGAGAATCGCCCCACCCACAAAGCTGATCTTGAGGTAGAGGTTAAAGGGATCGATCGGATTGTGGTACACCAGTTGCGGATCGAGGTGATGCGCGGTCAACGCGGTCACGATCGGCTTCTGCATGAATTCGAAGATCTTCTGGTGAAAAGCGTAGGCGATAAAGAAGGCGAGGACGATGAAAATCGCCGAGCGGATAATGCGGCGGCGAAGCTCCTCAAGATGTTCCATGAGGCTCATGCCGGGGAGTTCCGCGCGTTCATTCACTGCCGTGCGGGCGCGGTCGATCATGTCAGCCATGATGGATAGGGGCCTGTTCGCTCTCTGCCATAGGGGCGGTATCGGGATACATTTCCGTGCCCGGCAATTTCTCGGTCACAGCAGATCCATTTGCCGATGCGGCCTGCGCCGCGGGTTGCGTCACGGACTCTGCCACGGAGACAGAGGTAGTCTCCGCAGTAGCGCGGAGTTCCGCCTCGCGTTGCGCGTAAAAGTCTTCCGCTGAATTGCCTGCTGCGGAGGCGCTTTCTGTGTCCGAAGGCCCTACCGGAGCAACTTCGGGATTCGTAACTTCAGGGTTCGCGATTCCGGGGTTCGCTGCGGCATCCGTCCGGTAGCGGTTGGGAGGCTCGCTGCTCACCGTTTCTCCCACCGAGGGCGGCAGAATGGATGGCGCTGTATCCGGTTCGGTTGTCGCCGGTTCAGTTGTCGCCTGCCCGGCGGCAGATGCCGGCTCAGGGGTTGCGGTGGCGGCCGTAGTTCCGTCGGTAAGAGAGCCAGCGGAAGCGGCGTGGGCGGCCTGGATCTCGGCATCGATCTTCTTCTGCCGATCCGCCTGTTCGGCGGCCCGTAACTCGTCCTCCATCTGCATCTTGAATTCGTTGCTGGCGCGGCGAAACTCCATCATCAGCTTGCCAGCCTGGCGCGCGATTTCCGGCAGCTTTTTAGGGCCGAAGAGGACCAGCATCAGTCCAAATATAAAAATGGAGTCCATGAAATGCATTGGTCACCATGATACCTGCGATTCGTAAATGCCCACAAACTGGGTGAACCCACCCTCTCGCCCGACCAGAATTACCGCAACACCGTGCGGCTGGGGAGATAGCGTTTCTGGGCCTGTTACGTCTGTATTAAAATAGGAAAAGATCTGCTCCTTACAGATTCGCCGGAATTTCTGCGACTCCGTTATGAGGCGCACATCTAATGTTACAGGGTTGCAACATCCCCGTGGGCTGGGCGCTCTCCGTTTCAGCGCAGCGAATCCACTGCAGCCTTGCATTTGCTTTCAACATCCCCGTCCTGCGGCAGATTTGAGCGGGACTGAAGGCGGGTATTTTGAGCGTATTGACGGAAGTTTTAACCGCACCAGCGCGCGAGAATACGGCGGGTGAACAATGCTCGCTCGAACACTATCTCACGCTCCCCGACCACTCCATGGACGACCGCATCGCGGCCGCACGGGCACGCCTTGGCACGACCACTGTGCTGCTCGGCCACCACTATCAACGCGATGAGGTCATTCGTTTCGCGGACTTTACCGGCGACTCCTATAAGCTTTCGAAGATTGCAGCCGAAACCGATGCGCGCTATATCGTCTTCTGCGGCGTGCATTTTATGGCGGAGAGCGCCGATGTGCTGGGCCGCGAGGGGCAGCAGGTTATCCTGCCTGACCTGAATGCGGGATGCTCCATGGCCGACATGGCCGACATCAGCCAGGTGGAGGATTGCTGGGAGTCGCTCGAGCGCCTTGGGCTGACTGCGACGATGGTGCCGCTCACGTACATGAACTCGGCGGCCTCCATTAAGGCCTTCTGTGGCGAGCGTGGCGGGCTGGTGTGTACCTCTTCCAATGCCCAGGGAGCCTTTCGCTGGGCCCTGGCACGGGGAGAGAAGATTCTCTTTCTGCCCGACCAGCACCTTGGCCGCAATACCGCATGGGCCATGGGGATTCCCCTGGACGAGATGGTCGTATGGGATCCCTACCAGCTTCACGGCGGAGTGACCCCGGAGCGTCTGCGAGCAGCAAAGGTGATCCTGTGGAAGGGCCACTGCTCGGTGCATCAGCGCTTTCTGCCGGATCATGTGGACGCGGTGCGTGCCCGCTATCCGGGGATTCAGGTGATCGTGCATCCCGAGTGCCGCTGGGAGGTCTGCCAGAAGGCCGACGCGCTCGGCTCCACCGAGCGGCTGATCAAGCTGGTGAACGATGCGCCCGAGGGAACCATGTTTGCCGTGGGTACCGAGATCCATCTCGTCAACCGCATGGCGCAACGCTTTGCCGCGCAGAACAAACGCGTGATCACGCTGGACGACACCGGGTGCCTGTGCACGACGATGTATCGCATCTCACCGCAGCACCTGGCATGGGCGCTGGAGAATCTGGTCGAGGGGCGCGTCGTCAACCAGATCAAAGTGCGCGAAGATGTAAAGAACTGGGCTCGCGTGGCGCTCGACAGGATGCTGGAGATTCGGAGCTAAGCAGTGAAGATTTTTACGCTGGAAGAGGCGCAGGCGGTGTTGCCGGTGGTGGAGTCGCTGCTGGAGCGCGCCATGGAGGCTCACCGCGCCGCCCTGGAAATTGAAGGGGAACTGCAGCAATTGAGCCAGCGGATCTTTCTCGCCGGTGGCATGCACATCGATGTTCGCGCCGTGAACCGCCAGCGCCTGGCGCATGAGGAGCAAACGCAACGCGCCAGGGAGATCGTCTCCGAGATCGATTCGATTGGAGTGGAGGTCAAGGATCTCGAACACGGGCTGCTGGATTTCCCCTGCAAGCTGGAGAATGAAGTAGTGCTGCTCTGCTGGAAACAAGGGGAGCAGCGCATCACGCATTGGCATACCGTGAGCGATGGATTCCGCGGCAGAAAGCTCATCGACGAACGTTTTCAGCGCACCAAACCCAACTAAAAAATAGCCCGGTGAGGGAAGAGAGCGGCAGCTCCCTTCGCAGACCTTGCCATCTTGACGAACGATAATAATTATCGTTTAATAGATCTTGTGAACAGTGCCGCTGCAATCCGTTTCCGGGAATTATGTGCCGAACATGGCCTGACGGCGACGCATCAGCGGCAGATTTTGTTCGAAGTTTTACAGGGTATGACCGGGCACCCAAGCCCGGAGCAGGTCTATGCGAAGGTAAAGCGGCGCATCCCGTCTGTTTCTCTTGCAACCGTTTATAAGAACATTCATCTCTTCATTGAGAGTGGTATGTTTCGCGAGGTCAGCCCCCACCACGGCTCTTTGCGGGTGGAGGTCAACAGCCGTCCTCATCATCACCTGGTCTGTACCGGCTGCAGGTCCATCTCCGATATTGACGAAGAGGAGCTGGGGCTGCCGCAAAAACCGAAGTTGCTCTCCAGTGGTTTCCTAGTAGAACGCTATGCGGTCGATGTGCTGGGCCGCTGCCCGGCGTGTCAGGAGAAGTCCTGATTCCCGAGTCACAACATGCGCAGTGCCTGCCGGGGCAGAAGCAAAGCAGCACTGCCATATTCAATTTAAGAAGAAGAGGAGTTACACATGCTTGGAATTGGCGAGAAGTTTCCTAACTTTGAAGTAACCGCAACCGTCAGCCGCACCAAGGGTAAGGAGTTCGAGACGATCACCAGCGAGTCGTACCCGGGAAAGTGGAAGCTCTACTTTTTCTGGCCCAAGGATTTCACGTTCGTGTGCCCTACGGAGATCGCCGGTTTCGGCAAGTTGAACAGCGAGTTCGCGGCGCGCGACGCGCAGATTCTGGGCGGCAGCATCGACTCCGAGTATGTTCACCTGGCGTGGCGTAATAACCACGAAGACCTGAAGGAACTGCCCTTCCCCATGCTGTCCGATCTGAAGCGCGAGATCACCGAACAGCTCGGCATTCTTGACCCCAAGTCCGGCGTGGCGCAGCGTGCCACCTTCCTGGTCGATCCCGACGGTATTATCCGTTTTGTCTATGTCACCGAAGGTTCTGTCGGCCGCAACCCCTCCGAAGTTCTGCGCGTCCTCGATGCGTTGCAGACCGATGAACTGTGCCCCTGCAACTGGCACAAGGGTGAAGAGACGATCCACGTTTAAATCCGCAACCATCCGGCAAACGGGAGCTGTCCGGCGACGGCGCTCCCGTTTTCCTTTTCCCTCCATAGAGAGACAGGTGATGCCATGTCGTTAGATTCTCAGTCGTTGGATCCATTGATCGACAGCCTTCCGGATTACGCGAAGGATCTGAAGCTGAACTACTCGAGTCTGGTACGCCAGAACTCGGAACTGACTCCGCAGCAACTATGGGGAACCGTTCTGTCCTGTGCCATGGCGACGCGCAGCGATGCGCTCACCAAGGCGGCGACAGAAGCGGCCCGTGCGCAGCTTTCGGAGCAGGCGCTGACCGCTGCCCAGACCGCAGCCGCGCTCATGGGCATGAACAACATCTTCTACCGCTTTCAGCACCTCGCTTCGAATGAGAAGTACAGCACGATGCCAGCCCGCTTGCGCATGAACGGCATCCGTACGCACGGAGTGGAGAGCCAGGATTTCGAGTTGTGGTGCCTGGCTGTCTCCGCCATCAATGGCTGCGGCAAGTGCATCGATTCCCACGAGAAGGTTGTGCGCGAGAAGGGCGTAACTGAGGAGACCGTGATGGCAGTGGTACGCGTCGCGTCCGTGGTGCACGCCATCGGAGCCGTGCTCGATGCCGAGCGTGTGACCGACAAGTCCCCGGTGTAGGGGGCGTCTCTTTCGCAAAGGCCCCGGCGAACGGGGCCTTTCTGTTTTGCGGGAGATGTCATCCAGAATCCAACGGTTGTCATCCTGAGCGAAGCGAAGCATCTATTATCCAGAACGCAACGGTGGGAAAGCAGGTCCTTCACTTCGTTCAGGATGACAATGTTGGTTGGGGGAAAGCAGGTCCTTCACTTCGTTCAGGATGACAATGTTGGTTGGGGGGAAACAGGTCCTTCACTTCGTTCAGGATGACAGTGGCTGGGGGATGACAGTGGTTGTGGGATGACAATGGCTGGAGTCTATGGTTTGCCGCCGATGTTCCAGGTGGGCTTCCAGTTGGTGTTCGCGAGCCATTGGATCGGCTTTATCAGCGAGGAGATCACGCCCGACATGTGCGCGAAGTCGATGTGGCTCAGGTCGTCGCTCGGCTGGTGGTAATCGGGATGCAGCCCGAAGCTGGAAATGGTATGCGCGATCACTCCGCTCCTGGCCAGTGCATAGTTATCGGAGCGGCGGAAGAAGTTTTCCCTGGTATGGGGATCCTTCACAATATGGGCTCCGTGCCTGGCTAACTCACGTCCCAGGTTGCTGCGGTCGTAGCCGGTCAGCCAGACGCTGTCATGGGGTATCGCCGGGTCGGGCCGGCCAATCATCTCAAACTCAAGGTTGGCGACGATGCGATCGAGAGCGACCGGCGGATGGGCCAGGAAGTAGCGGTTGCCAAAGCCGCCAAGCTCCTCGGAGCCGAAGAGGACAAACAGGATGGTTCTCCGCGGACGCGGTTGCCGGGCAAGGGATCGCGCCAGCTCCAGCACTGCGGTGGTGCCGGAAGCGTCATCGTCCGCTCCGTTGTAGATGGCATCTCCCCGCACCGCCGGACCGACGCCGAGGTGGTCGAGGTGAGCCGTGAGCAGAATGGCCTGCTCCTCCGTCTTATCAGCAGAACCGCGCAGGATTCCGACGACGTTCCATGTTTCTGTGCGCGGAACGTTTTCATAGGAGCGCAGAGTCTTCTGTACCTCCCCGGGCAAAGGGGAGGGTAGTGCCGCCTTCTCGAGGTAGCTGCCTCCATCTCCGCCTGGCTCCAGCCCGAAGCTTTGGAAGAGCGAAGCGGCGAAGAGTGCGGCGATGTGTTCATCGCGAGTACCGCTGCCCCTGCCGTGAAGCTCGTCGGAGGCCAGGAAGTTCATATCGGCCTGGATGCAGGCATCGCAGAGGACAGGCCGTGGGGCTGCGAGACTTGCATCGAGACCTGAGTGCTGATCTGGACCGGGATGCTGCGGCAGACCGCTCAAGGGCAGTAGGACGAACAACAGCGCGAAAGAGAGATGTCGGTGCATTCCGTTGCAGTATAGATTCTAGAGGTGGACAGGAAATATATGCTTCCTAACGGGATGGTTGCGGGCCGTGCGATGCGGGGCCTTGCCGGGCTGGCTCTTGCAGCAGCGCTGCTGCTCTCCGGCTGCGGAAAGTTCTTCGTGCCGGAGATCAACACTCCAGGAGGCACAGGAGGGAGCGGAGGCGGAGGCGGGACGACCAGCACCACGGCATTCCTCTATGTCGCCAACGCTGCCACCGGCGGCCAGAACACGAATCCGGCGATTGCCGGTTTTTCCACTCCGGGCAGCACGCTGGCTGTGCTGCCGCAGAGTCCCTATGCTGTCGGCTGTCTGCCCAGCGCACTGGCGATTACGCCGGGCAACAAGTTCCTGTACGTGGGTTGCAGCGATGGGCCGATCTTTGTCTACACAGTCAACAGCGATGGATCGCTGACGGGGAATAGCGGGGCTCCTGTGGCTACAGCCGTCGCACCGGTAGCAATGAAGGTAGATGCCACCGGCAATTGGCTGCTGGCGGCTGTCAATTCGTTCTCGGGGATCTCGTCGCTGGCTATTTTCCAGATCAACTCCAGCACCGGGGCGCTTACGGCGGCCAGCAGTTCTCCAGTCACGCTGGACACCGGTTCGCCAAACCATATTGCCATCACCCCCAACAATCAGATTGTTTACGTCTCTCTCGGCACCGGGGGGGTGGATATCCTCAGCTTCAACTCCAACTCAGGTGCGGCGGCTGTAAGTGGATTGCTGAAGCCCAAGGATTCGCGCGGCGCAGATACGGCGCTCGCGGTGAATCCGGCGGGTACCTATCTCTACGTGGGCGAAACAGTGGGCAGCGGCCTGCGAGTGTTGAAGATCGCGACCGATGGAGCCTTGACCGAGATATCTGGTTCGCCCTTCCAGACTGGCCTGGGGCCCTCCGCGGTGGTGGTCGATAGCGCCGGGGCGAACGTCTACGTAACGAACCGCAGCGACAACACGATCAGCGGATTTGCTGTCGCGGCCTCGGGCGCCTTGACGGCACTTGCAGGCTCTCCGTATGCCACAGGAAGCACCCCGGTCGATATGGCGATCGACAGCACGAAAGGGTACCTTGCGGTGGTCTGCTCCGGTGGATCGCCGGACCTGCAGTTATTCAATTTCGACCAGACGACAGCAGGCAAACTGAATGCGGTCGCCCACGCGACTACGGGCACGGATCCTACGACGCCTCTCGCCATCGTTGCCAGTCATTAGAGTCTTTTCATGAGGCTCCAGACCGCGCGGTGCTATGCTCAAAAGGAATACGCGGTGATTTGAATTTGCATTCTTCTTCCCCCGGCTCTGAAGTGCAGATAAGGCTTTCCAAAGCAGGCTCTCGAAGCACGAACCTCCTCCTGGTGCTGCTGTTGCTGCTGCCCGGTTTGGCAGGGTGTGGCAAGTTCCGTCGCCATCCAAAAAACGACATTGTCTACGTCATGGTGAAGCAGACCTATCTGCGCGACCGCGTGGCAGCGCTCTCCAATCGGGTTGCTCCTGTGGTCAATGGACAGCGGCTGGAGATCGTGGAGCGGGGACGCCGCTTCCTCAAAGTAAAGACCGAAAAGAACGAGATCGGCTGGATTGAAGAGCGCGCCGTGATCGATGACACGGTCTATGAGGGATTCCAGGATCTGCGGACTTCGCATGAGAAGGATCCCGTGATTGCGACCGGAGTGCTGCGCGATGAGCTTTATGCCCATTTGACGCCGGGGCGGGACACGGCGCGTTTCTTTCTGCTGCCGGAGGGGGAGAAGCTTCAGTTGCTGGTGCGCGCCTCGGTGCCCAAGCCGCAGTCGCCTTTGATCGCTCTTCCCAAGCCGGTCGCGACTCCGCTACCCCACAAGGGTGGCAAAGCCGCTGGTCCGGAGGCCAAGGCCGGCGTGAAAAAGACGCCAAATCCGGCGGCCGCAGGACAAGCATCTCCAGGACAAGCATCTCCAGGGCAGTCAGCGACAGGACAGGCAGCGACAGGACAGGCAGCGACAGCGGCTACCGAGGCTCCTCCTCCCCCCTTGGAAGACTGGTGGCTGGTTCGCAGCAGCCAGGGGAAAGTCGGGTGGCTGCTGGCGCGCCGCGTGGACGTCGATGTGCCGGAGGCGATCGCCGGATATGCCGAGGGCCAGAAGATCGTAGGCTCCTATGTGCTGGCCACGGTGCAGGACCTGGAAGCCTCGACCCCGGACAAAATGGTGCCGGAGTACGTCACCGTTCTGAACGCCTACAAGGACGGCCTGCCCTACGACTTCGATCAGGTCCGGGTCTTTACCTGGAACACGAAGAAGCATCGTTATGAGACGGCCTATCGCCAGCGGAGCCTGCAAGGGTTTCTTCCAATAGAGGTCGGCAAGAAGGCCTTCGATAATCAAGGCCCCGTCCCATACTTCAGCTTCCGGCAGGCGACGGGCGACCAGATTGCGGTGGATCCTGCAACCGGGATCGCGAAGCCAGGCCAGACCGAGACGCTGACCTTCCGGATGGATGGCGTGATGGTGAAGCGGGTGGGTCCGCCGGGGCAGCCGGTGGTGACCCGGCAAGCGGAGAAGGCGAAATCCGCCGCACATGCGCCAGGGCATCCATCGGGGCATAGGAAAAGTCACAAAGCCGCACGGTAGCGGCGTACCCTCTACCCGAGAAAGGCGGCGATGGCGCTGACGACCGTCTGCTGCTCCTCTTCCCGCAGCTCGGGATACATAGGCAGGGCCAGAACCTCGGCGGCGGCGCGCTCGCTCTCCGGCAGGTCTCCCGCCTTATACCCGAGAAACTTCAGGCATTCCTGTTGATGCAGCGGCACCGGGTAGTAGATCTCGGAGCCAATTTTCTTGTCGCTGAGGAACTTCCGCAGCGTGTCCCGCTCGCGAACGCGCAGGACGTACTGGTGATAGACGTGGGTTGCACGGGGATGGCAGGCGGGCAGAACAACGCCATGCTCGGGATAGACCCTGCCCGTGTCCACCACTCCTGCCGCGTGGAAGAGCCGATCGTAGTTGGCAGCGAGTTGCCGGCGGCGTTCGTTCCATCGCTCTACATATGCCAGCTTTACCAGCAGGATGGCGGCCTGAATGGTATCCAGACGGCTGTTCCAGCCGATTTCGTCGTGATAGTACCGGCGGCGCATGCCGTGTGCCCGCAGCATTTTCGCCCGCTGGGCAAAATTTTCGTCAGAGGTGGTTACCATGCCGGCGTCGCCACAGGCACTCAGGTTCTTGGTGGGATAGAAACTGAAGGCTGCCAGGTCTCCCAGCGAACCCGCTGGGCGCCCGTCCCATGCCGCACCAAAGGCCTGCGCCGCGTCCTCAATCAGCAATAAGCCAAAGCGCCGGCGCAGATCTTCGAAGCGGTCCCACTCCGCCGTCTGCCCATAGAGGTGAACCGGCATCACGGCGCGCAGCCGGGGGTGGCGAGCTGCGATCAGAATCGTCTCCACATGGCCAGGATTGAGGTTGAAGCTTACCGGATCGATGTCGGCGAGCACCGGCTCAGCCCCCGCGCGCAGGATCGAGCTCACGGTGGCAAAGAAGGTGAAGGGCGTGGTGATGACGGCATCCCCTTCGCCGATTCCCGCAGCAGCCATGGCGAGCCATAACGCATCGGTTCCCGAGGCGCACCCGATTCCGAACGCAGCATTGCAGGTCGCGGCGGCTTGCCTCTCAAATTCGGCGACCTGCTCGCCCAGGATGTAGTGCTGGGTGGCAAAGACTCTCTCCACCGCCGCCAGCATCTCTGGCCCGATCTCGGCATACTGCCGGGAAAAATCGAGCACGGGAACCGGGTTGGCTGAGGAAGGAGTCACAGGGGTGGAGGAGTGGCCGGAGGATTCTTTGGGTGGCAGCACATTTTCGATGCTAGCACCGTCCAGATTCTCCCGAGGGTGACGAAATGCCCGCGGCATCTTACAGGGGGCTTTCTGCATCTTACTAAGGCTGACGTTGAGCGGTTTTATCTGCTTCTGGCTACAACGTTTGTGGCACAGGAAGGAAAACCAGGTTGGGGCAGTTGATAATGACTGCGGTGAACGTTATGGTGTTAGAACACATTTGAGTGTCTGCCCGAAGCAAGGGGCGCTGGCACAAGCTTTATTGCATTGAAGCGTGAGCACACGAATTAAAAACCGAAACAGCAGGAGATCGGCACATGGAAAGCAAGCCGGCACAGAACATTCAGGATACGTTTCTGAATACCGTCCGCAAGGATAAGACCCCAATCACGATCTACCTGGTGAGTGGCGTGAAGCTCACAGGGAAGATCCGCTCGTTTGATAAGTACTCAGTTCTGTTGGAGAACAACAGCCAGGAGCAACTGATCTTCAAACACGCGATATCCACCGTCGTCAGCAATCGCGCCGTCCTGCATAGTGAGCACAGGCCAGTCGCGAGCACGGGGCCTGTAGCCCCGGCAAGCCCGTTGACTCCGTCCGGCGTTCCTTCCGAGAGCGCTGCCGGAAGCCCTCGTTCCTAATCAGCCGGGTATATGGCTGCCAGGCGGCGTTGGCGTGGATGACCATCGACTGAAGAATACGAGTCTCTCTCCCGACCGCGCGTTGCTGGTTGCCGTGGATCTGGGACAGAACCGGAAGAGTGTACCCCGGAGCGCAGCTTTGGCACGGGAGGCGGCGAACGCAGCCTCTCCCGGCGAAGGCATGCAGATGCCTGCGCCGGAGATGGGTTCCGAGGCGGCACTGGACGAGTTTCGCGAGCTGGTGACCAGCGCCGGCGCAGAGGTCGTGGCGGAGGTAGCCCAGCGCCGGCAGAAAGCCGACCCTGCCACGCTGATCGGTAGCGGCAAGGTGGAGGAGCTCGCTGCCGTCGCGGCTTCGTGCGGCGCTACCCTGATCCTCTTCGACCATGACCTGACGCCCACCCAGCAGCGCAACCTGGAGGAGGCGCTGCCGTGCCGGGTTGTGGACCGGACGCAGCTCATTCTCGACATCTTTGCGCGCCACGCGCGAACCCGGGAGGGCCAGTTACAAGTGGAGCTGGCGCAACTGGAGTACATGCTGCCCCGGCTCACGGGTCGCGGCCTCTTCATGTCTCAGACCGGCGGCGGCATTGGCACCCGCGGCCCCGGTGAAACCCAGTTGGAGACCGATCGCCGCAAGATTCAGCGGCGTCTGGTCCAGTTACGGCGCGATCTTGAGTCCGTGCGGCGGGTGCGCAGCCTGCAGCGGGAGCGCCGGGAGTCCGTGCCTGTTCCCACAGTGGCGCTGGTGGGCTACACCAATGCCGGCAAAAGCACGCTCTTCAACGCGCTGACGGATGCCGGGGTGCTGGAGTCGTCGCGGATGTTCGCCACGCTCGATCCCAAGCTGCGGGCGATCCAGTTGCCGTCGCGGCGGAAGATCCTGCTCTCCGATACGGTTGGCTTTTTGAGGAATCTGCCGCACACGCTGGTAACCTCATTTCGCGCGACGCTGGAGGAGGTGCAAAAGGCCGAGGTTCTGCTGCACGTCTGCGATGTATCCAGCCCGGTGTTTGAGGAGCAGAAGGCCGAGGTCGAGAAGGTTCTGGATGAGCTGGATGCTCTCAGCAAGCCGCGGATCGAAGTGCTGAACAAGATGGATCTGCTGCCGCCGGAACAGCAGGAGAATCTACGCGCGCAAGGGCGGCTGCTGCTCTCGGCGCGGAAGGGCGAGGGAATCGAGGACCTGCTGCGCCGCATCGACGCGAGTCTGGTGACCGATCCCATTGTCCGTCAGGAGTTCGTCGTTCCTCAGGACGAGGGTGCTGTGCTGGCCGCACTGGAAGGTGGAACCGTGCTTCACCAGCGCCGTTTTGAAGGCAACAACGTGCATTTATCGCTGGCTGGGCCGGCTTCACTGCTCTCCAGATATCGCCGCTTCCGGGTGGCCGCAGACACAGGTACGGGCCGTGATGTTGGGAGCGGAGCAACGTCCCAGGATCACGGCCCGTCCGACCCTGAACCGGGTCTAGGTAATACCTGATAGTTTACGCTGGGTAATCTTCAAGTCAATGCAAATTCCCGGCCCGCTCAAGAAAAACAGCAGTTGATTGCGAACAGGGAATTCGTGGAAAGGCGATGGCGATCAAGGCCGTCGTCAACCTGGGCGCTGAATTTATTTTTTCTATTTTTTCTCGGGAAAGTAAGCATTTCCCCAGAAAAAAATGAACCCGCAAATCGCCTGCAAGTCAAATGGAATGTTGGCCTTTGCCGGCCTTCGCCGACTATTTCGGCCATGTTTGACATGAGAAATTTCCTCTGTTACATCTAGATGTTCCGCAAACATTTCTCAGCACTTCTCCACCGCAGTACGGTGACCGTATGGATGAAATACTGCAGCAACTCGGCGAACTTATAGTCGGCTCTGTCCCGACGATTCTGCTTTTTTTTGTTCTTGTGGTGGCGTATGAGTATCTGATTCACAAGCCCTTGATGCGGATGCTGGAAGAGCGCCGCAGCCGGACGACAGGTGCGATCGAGAGGGCTCAGGACGCCATCAACGAGGCGGATGCGAAGACGCTCGAGTATGAGTCCAGCCTGCGGGCGGCGCGCGGGGAGATCCTGCGGGCACGCGAGCAGCGGATTCAGCAGTGGAATAACGAACGCGACAAGGCGCTCGAAGATATCCGGCTGCAGGCGCACACCCGCACCCAGGCAGCCAGGGCGCAACTGGAGACCGAGGTTGCTGCGGCTCGTAAGACAATCGAGGGCTCCGTGGAACAACTTGCGGGGCAGATTTTGAAGGCCGTTTTAGTGGCGGATGTGGCCCCCGCGGAGAGTACCCGTTGAAGCGCAGTTCTGGAATCGGTACCTGTAGTTTTCTGCTGATTTTTTCGCTTTCTATTTTTTCCGGTAATGTTGCCCTTGCTCAGGCTGCGACAGCGGCTTCGCCGGCACAGTCTGGAATCAGCGAGCCCGCAGCGCAGCCCGCATCTGCGAAAGATTCGGCCGCCGCCCCGGAGGCTGGGGCTGAAGCGAAGAAGGCCAGCGATTCGGAGAGCGAGACCGAAGCTTTCCGCCATTCGCCCGTAGTGCAGAAGCTTGCCAACGCCTTCCATCTCCCTATCGAGACGGCAGCGCGGTTGTTTGAATTTCTCAACTTCGGAATCCTCGCTTTTTCCGTCCTGTACGTGATCTTCAAGTACGTTCCCAAGGCCTTCCGCAATCGCAACGCCGCCATCCAGAAGCAGTTGGTGGACGCGCGCAGCGCCACCGAGGTGGCCAGCGAAAGGCTGAAGGGAGTCGAAGCGCGGCTCTCGCGTCTGGATGAAGAGATCGCCGCGATTCGGAAGGAAGTGGAGCAGGAGTCTCTTAAGGACGAGGCTCGCATCAAAGCGACCGTCGAAGAGGAGCGGAAGAGAATTGTCGAGGCGGCCGGACACGAGATTGATGCCGCTGCTTCCGCGGCGCAGCGCGAGCTGAAGCGCTTTGCCGCTGAGTTGGCCGTGCAGAGGGCGACCAGCGAGCTCTCCCTTACCCCCGAGACGGATCGCATGCTGGTGCAGAATTTTGCCCGCAGTCTGGGGAAAGAGAATCAGGGAGGCCGAAACTAATGTCACTCTATGCTTCCCGCTATGCCCGTGCCTTTGCTGAAGCGGTGGAGGCTGCCAAGCTCGATCCTGAGGATGTTGACCGTCAGCTCAACGATTTTGCTGCGACCTGGAATGGCAGCACCGAGCTGCGCGAGGTTCTGAACAATCCGGCCGTGGCCAGCAAGGAGAGGGTTGCGGTTCTGGACAAGATCAACACCCGGATGGGATGTTCTCCGCTGGTGCGCAACTTTCTCGCGGTGCTCATCAACCATAACCGCCTGGGTGGCTTCAACGAGATCTTTGCGGATTTCCGCCGGGAGATGCATCGACGGCTTGGGATCGCCGAGGCGCATGTGACCACCGCGCGCAAACTGGACGACGACGAGCGACGGGAGTTGGAAGAGCATGTTGCCCGGCTGGCAGGAGCGCGGGTGGAAGCGCAGTTTGAAGAAGACAAGACGATTCTGGGCGGGGCGGTCGTGCGGATCGGCAGCACAGTTTACGACGGCTCCGTGCTCGGCAACTTGCGGAAGCTAAGAGAGCAGCTCATCGCTGGCTGAAAAACGTATTTTCAAATCATTGAGATTCTGTTGGGAAAGTGAAGCATGGCTCAGATCAAGGCAGACGAAATCACGCAGCTCCTGCGGGAGCAGATTACAAACTACGATTCGCGCATCCAGGTCGATGAAGTCGGCACGGTAATCTCTCTCGGCGACGGCATCGCCCGTATCCATGGTCTGGATAAGGTCATGGCGGGCGAGTTGATTGAGTTTCCGCATGGCATTGCCGGGCTGGCGATGAGCCTCGAAGAGGATGAGGTCGGCGCCGTGCTATTGGGCGACTATACCGAGATCAGCGAAGGCGACACGGTCAAGCGGACGGGCAAAATTCTAAGCGTGCCGGTCGGCGAAGCCATGATTGGCCGCGTGGTGAATGCGCTTGGCGTGCCGATTGACGACAAGGGCCCCATCGCAACCACGGAGACGTTGCCGGTCGAGCGGATCGCTCCCGGCGTCATTGCGCGTCAGCCAGTGCGCGAGCCCATGACCACCGGACTGAAGGCCATCGACAGCATGATCCCGATTGGCCGTGGACAGCGCGAGCTGATCATCGGCGACCGCCAGACCGGCAAGACTGCGGTTGCGCTCGACACGATCATCAACAACGCCAAGAACGACCTGATCTGCGTCTACTGCGCTATTGGCCAGAAGCGTTCCTCGATTGCGCAGTTTGTGCAGACGCTGGCGGAGTACGACGCGCTGAAGTACACCATCGTGGTTGCGGCGTCCGCCTCCGAGCCCTCGCCGATGTTGTACCTGGCGCCTTACGCGGCCACGGCCATGGGTGAATACTTCCGCGACAGCAAGCGGCATGCGCTGGTCATCTATGACGATCTTTCCAAGCATGCGGTCGCCTACCGCGAAATTTCGCTGCTGCTGCGCCGCCCGCCAGGCCGCGAAGCCTATCCTGGCGACGTATTCTATCTCCACTCCCGTCTGCTGGAGCGCTCCGCGAAGATGAGTGACGAGCATGGCGGCGGATCGCTGACGGCGCTTCCCATCATCGAGACACAGGCGGGTGACGTCTCGGCTTATATTCCGACCAACGTCATTTCGATTACCGATGGCCAGATTTATCTGGAGACGGATCTATTCAATTCCGGGGTTCGCCCGGCGGTGAACGTGGGCCTGTCGGTAAGCCGAGTCGGTGGCAGCGCGCAGATCAAGGCGATGCGGCAGGTTGCCGGTACGTTGAAGCTGGACCTGGCGCAATACCGTGAGCTTGCAGCCTTCTCGCAATTCGGCAGCGATCTGGACAAGGTTACGCAGAATCAGCTGAATCGCGGCCAGCGCCTGACGGAGCTGTTGAAGCAGCCCCAATTTTCGCCATTGCCCACCGAGAAACAGATTGTCCTGATCTTCGCCGGCACCAACGGCTATCTGGACGATCTTCAGGTCGGGCAGATTCGCGATTTTGAGAATGGGCTGTACAGGTACCTGGATGGAGCCCAGACAGCTTTGCTGCAGGACATCATCACCAAGAAGACTCTGGACGACGATCTGAAGACCCGGATCCACGCTGCGTTGAAGGAATTTAAGGAGCAGTTCCTGGCGGAAGTCGCGGACGCGAAGACAACGGCAGCGAAGGCCTAAAGGAAGCTAGGCGAACGACACATGGCAAACGTCCTGGATTTACGGCGGCGCATTCGCAGCGTTAAGAGCACGCGCCAGATCACCAAGGCCATGAAGATGGTCTCCGCGGCAAAGCTGCGCCGTGCGCAGGAGCGCGCCATTGCGGGACGCCCCTATGCGAGGATGCTGGCGAGCGTTCTGGAATCGCTGCGGAATCGTGCGGAGGTCTACGATCCCACTTCGGGCGAGTGCAGGCACCCCTTGCTGATGACGCGCCCCGAGAAGAATGTCCTGCTGGTGGTGGTGACGGGGGACAAGGGTTTCGCTGGAGCGTTCAACGCAAATATCGTGAAGGCGGCCTTCCAGTTTCTCGACGATCACAAGGACGTCGGCATCGACATTGAGGCGATTGGACGTAAGGGTAGGGATCTGGTTCGGAAGCGGTTTCCCGCTGCTACCTATCTCGAATTGGACGAAAACGAGTTCGAAAGCTCCATCGACAAGCCGAAGCGCAGCCGCACCGCGCCGGTCGAAGTTACTGGAGATCATCCGGGAATATTGCAGAACCTCGTCTTCGAACATATCGATGAGCTGGGGAGCAGTATCGCGGAGCGTTATGTCCACGAAGAAATCGATGCTGCGTATGTGGTCTATAACGAGTTCAAGTCGGTTCTCTCGCAGCGGGTGGTGATTGAAAAGATTCTGCCGATCATCGAGATCGGCAAGTCCCAGGTTACCTCGGCAGTGGAGCCGGGGATAGAGGAGCTGGAGCGCGTGGGAGAGGCCGCCGTCACCGCAGGCGTGAGCACGCTGCAACCAGATACGGTGGAGCTGGATGAAGAGGCCAGGAAGTTCGGCACTTCGGCAGTGGATTACATCTATGAGCAGCCACCAGAGGAGTTGTTTCGCCGCCTGCTGCCACGCTACGTCACGACGCTGCTGTTCCACGCGATGCTTGAGTCGGTAGCCGGGGAACATGCGGCCCGCATGACGGCGATGGATTCGGCGACGAATAACGCATCCGACATGATCGATTCCTACACGCTCCTGATGAACCGCGTGCGCCAGGCAAAGATTACGAACGAAATTATCGAAATTGTGAGCGGCGCCGCCGCACTGTAAAGAGAAAGAAGAGTCTATGGCACAGAACATTGGCAAAGTGATTCAGGTCTCCGGTCCAGCGGTCGACGTCCAGTTCGCTGAGGCGACGATGCCGCCGATCTACCAGGCCTTGAGAGTGGTCAGCGACGGATTCGTGGTGCCGACGCCGGTGAACGTGGTTCTGGAGGTCGAGCAGCATCTGGGCGAAGGGCGCGTGCGCTGCGTCGCCATGGAAGCAACCGACGGCATGGTGCGCGGCATGCAGGCCATCGATCTTGGCGGCCCTATTTCCGTTCCCGTGGGAAAGCCAACGCTTGGCCGGGTCATGAATGTGATCGGCGAGCCCGTAGACGAGCTCGGTCCCATCGACAACAAGGAGACGCGGCCCATTCATCGCCAGGCGCCGACCTTCGAAGAGCAGTCGACTCGCGAGGAGATGTTCGAGACCGGCATCAAGGTCATCGATCTCATCCAGCCATTTTTGAAGGGCGGCAAGATCGGGCTCTTCGGCGGCGCGGGCGTGGGCAAGACGGTTGTTATTCAAGAGCTCATCAACAACGTCGCTACCAAGCATGGCGGTTTCTCGGTATTTGCCGGCGTCGGCGAGCGCACCCGCGAAGGCAACGATCTCTGGCGTGAGTTCCAGGAAGCTGGCGTCATCAACCTCAAGGATCTGCAGAAGTCAAAAGCCGCACTGATCTATGGCCAGATGACGGAGCCGCCAGGAGCGCGTCTGCGCGTGGCGCTCACCGGCCTGACGGTCGCGGAATACTTCCGCGATGAGGAAGGTGCGGATACGCTGCTCTTTATCGACAACATCTTCCGCTTCACTCAGGCAGGCTCGGAGGTATCGGCGCTGCTCGGCCGTATGCCTTCCGCCGTCGGATACCAGCCGAATCTGGCCTCTGAGATGGGTGAATTGCAGGAGCGCATTACGTCGACCAACAAGGGCTCTGTCACCTCGGTGCAGGCGGTGTATGTGCCAGCCGACGATTTGACCGATCCGGCTCCTGCCACGACGTTTGCCCACCTGGATGCAACCACAGTGCTCTCCCGCCCGCTCTCGGAGCTGGGAATTTACCCGGCGGTCGATCCGCTGGCCTCCACTTCACGAATCCTGTCGCCCCGCATCGTGGGTGAGGAGCATTACGAAGTGGCCCAGGGCGTGAAGCGTATTCTGCAGCGCTACAAGGACCTGCAGGACATCATTGCGATTCTCGGTATCGATGAGCTCTCCGAGGAAGACAAGGTGACGGTATCGCGTGCCCGCAAGGTGCAGAAGTTTCTGTCGCAGCCCTTCCATGTGGCGGAGGTCTTCACCGGCGCTCCCGGCAGATACGTCAAGGTGGATGACACGGTCCGCAGCTTCAAGGAGATTATCGAAGGCAAGCACGACAGCATTCCCGAGCAGGCTTTTTACATGAAGGGCCCAATCGAAGAGGTTCTCGAAGCGGCTGAGAAGATGAAGACGACGGCCTGAGGCGGCGATGGCAGATACAGACAATCAACTGAGGGTCCGGCTGGTAACGCCGGAACGCATCCTCGCCGACTTAATGGCGGATGCGGTCGAACTTCCCGCGAGATCGGGCTATCTGGAAGTACTCTACGGTCATGCTCCGTTGCTGGCGGAACTGGGCGCGGGAGACGTGACACTCCATGGCGGAGTCGCCGGCGAGCTGCGCTTCAACGTGGCCTGGGGATTCGTTGAGGTGCTTCCGGAACGGGTCACGATTCTGGCCGACAGCGCCTTGAAGCCGGAAGAGATCGATACCGTTCGCGCCCAGCAGAAGCTCGACGAGGGCTATAAGCTTTGGGCTGAAGCGGGCGACGATCCCGGGAAGTATGAACATGCGAACGACGTCATCGACAAGGCGCAGGCACGCCTGGCGAGCGCCGCACATAAGTGATAGGGCCTCTTCCGAGGGGAAATATACAGGACTCCCCGAACAAGGAAGAGATACAACAGGAGATGGAAAAAGGGCTGGCCTGATGGCGAGTCCTTTTTCTTGGTGCGAGCTTCCTTCCAAAGTAACTGGCAGGGCGATGGGCCGAGGTCGATGGCAGAAAGGAAATTTGTGAAGAATCTTCTGACGTTTTTTGCGTTGGTGATGCTGGCGGGGGTAGCGGTACCTAATAAAACAGCGCTGGGTGAATCCGCGCGGGCGCAGGCTGCCGGCGCGACCTCGACCACATTTCATAATCCCTTGCTGCCGTCGGGTGCGGATCCCTGGGTCACCTATGCAGATGGCTTCTACTACTACATGAACACTACCGGCGACAATCTGACGATCTGGAAGACGCGCAACGTCGCCGACCTTGCGACGGCAGAGAAGAAGGTGGTGTGGACTCCGCCTGCAAGCGGGGCTTATTCGAAGGAGATATGGGCTCCCGAGCTGCACCGCATTCAAGGGAAGTGGTACATCTACTTCGCTGCTGATGGTGGGAGCAACGACACGCATCGCATCTGGGCGATTGAAAATGCCTCCGCCGATCCGTTGCAGGGCACCTGGGAGTTCAAAGGCAAGGTCGCCGATCCCTCGGACAAGTGGGCCATTGACGCTTCCGTTTTTGAGAATGGAGGCAGGCTCTACATGGTCTGGTCGGGATGGGAGGGCGATACCAATGGAGTGCAGAGCATCTACCTGGCGCAGATGAAGAATCCCTGGACGATTGAAGGAAGGCGGGTCCGCATCTCGACCCCGGAATACCCTTGGGAGAAGGTTGGCGATCTCGATCCGCAGAATCGGGTCATTGATCTGCCGCACGTAGATGTGAACGAAGGTCCTGAAGTCCTGCAGCATGGCGGCTCGATCTTTCTGGTGTACTCCGCCAGCGGCTGCTGGGCCAACTATTACGAACTGGGGATGCTTACCGCCCGCGCGAGCAGTAATCTCATGGATCCAGCGTCATGGAAAAAGTCTTCCCGGCCGGTGTTTCGACAGGATCCGCAGGCTGGAGCCTTTGGCACCGGACACAACTCCTTCTTCCGGTCCGCCGATGGCAAGACTGACTGGATTCTGTATCACGCCAACGCCAGGATCAATCAGGGATGCGGAGGAAATCGCGCACCGCGTGCACAGCCGTTTACGTGGAATCCGGATGGAACGCCGGAGTTCGGCAAGCCGCTTCCGCTGGATCAGGAAATACCCAGGCCATAGGCTTCCGGGGACCACAATTGCGGGTGCATTTCGGTAGCCGGGGAGTGTATCTTCTTCGTGGGGTTGGCCGAGGTATTGAGTCCTCGAAAGGAAAGGAACCCATTGGCTCAGCCGTTGTACGAGGTCGCTGCGGCAACACATCCCGGGATGGTTCGCCGCGGCAATGAAGATGCATTTGGACTCAGCCGGGAAGACGGTGTCTTCCTGGTCTGCGACGGCATGGGTGGAGCGGCAGCCGGAGAAGTCGCCAGCAGCATGACCGTCGCCGAGATTCTCAAGAGTTTTGAGGGCTGGAGGGGGGACAAGGAAGCGTGGCTCTCCCCCGCGGCGATCTTACGGGACGCTATCGCCGCCGCGAATCGCACGATTTTCTGCAAGGGAGCGAAGGATCCGCGTCTTTATGGAATGGGGACGACGCTGGTTGCCCTGGTCCTCTCAGGCAACTCGGCATGGGTGGCAAATGTTGGTGACAGCCGCTGCTACAGATTGCGCGGCGGCGCTCTGGAACAGATGACGCTCGATCACTCCTGGGTTGAGGAGCAGGTGCGCGTCGGGGCGATCACGGCAGACGAGGCGGCGCATTCTCCGCTTCGCAATGTGATTACCCGGGCAGTCGGCTCCCAGAAAACCATCTCTTCAGATATCGCGGAGCTATCCCTGGTGGCCGGGGACCTGTTTTTGCTATGCAGCGACGGCCTTACACGCGAGTTGGGCTCAGAAGAATTACAGACAATTTTGCTGAAGGAGTGCAATCTGGAGGCGGCATGTAAACGGCTGATTCAATCAGCCAACCGTCACGGTGGTCACGACAATATCACCTGTCTGCTGGTGCGGGTCACTGGGCGAGGCGCAGAATAGCGTGGTCGCAGCGACACTTGTGCGCTTCGAATCCTGAGGAGAAGGATGTGCGATGAGCGAAATCCTGCTGGTCGGAGTTGTGGGCGCCGGAACGATGGGCAATGGTATCGCTCACGTATTTGCCCAGCGCGGCTATGAGGTCCGGATCTGCGAATTGGAGCAGCGCTTCCTGGAGCGTGGCCTGGAAACCATCAAGCGCAACATGGAGCGGGAGGCGATCAAGGGCAAGGTGACGGAGCCGGACGTGATCGCGGCGCTCAAGCGCATCGAGGGCACTCTGGATCGAAGAGCGCTTGCCGACTGCGATTTTGTGATCGAGGCGGCTACGGAGCGTTTTGAGTCGAAGGCAGAGATCTTCCAGCAACTGGATGAAATGCTGCCTGAGAAGGTGGTCCTGGCGTCCAATACCTCCTCCATCTCCATTACGCGGCTGGCTGCGCAGACCAAGCGGCCGGGGCAGGTGGTGGGGATGCACTTCTTCAACCCGGTCCCTGTGATGAAGCTGGTCGAGATCATCCGCGGATTGGCTACCACTCCGGCCACATTTGAAGTGGTCAAGAGCCTGGCTACGCGACTGGGCAAGACGCCCATTGAGGTGAAGGATGCACCGGGCTTCGTATCCAACCGCGTGCTGATGCCGCTGCTGAATGAGGCCATGTTCGCCGTCATGGAGGGCGTGGCTACGCCGGAAGCCATCGATGAAGTCTTCAAACTGGGCATGGCGCATCCAATGGGGCCTCTGACCCTGGCGGACTTCATCGGGCTCGACGTTTGCCTGGACATTATGCGCGTGCTGCACAGTGGCTTTGGCGACTCCAAGTACCGGCCCTGCCCGCTGCTGGTGCGCATGGTGGACGCGGGATGGCTGGGCCGCAAGTCGGGACGGGGCTTCTTTCTCTACTAGGGCTTGCGTACCAGGGGCTCGCGCGCTTAGGACCTGTTCTCTGTTAATCGACTAGTAACGGAATTGGTCCCGGTCAGCGAACGGTGTCCTCTCTTGCACAGCGATTCGCTGTATCCTGATCGATATGGTGAGGATGACAGTGCTGGCCAGCGGTTCCAAAGGCAACAGCACAATTGTCTCCTCCAGCCGCACGCGCATTCTGGTGGATGCCGGATTGAGCTGCCGAGAACTCTTCAAGCGTATGCAGTCCGCGGGTGAGGATCCCCGCCAACTTGACGCCATTCTCATCACCCACGAGCACCAGGACCACGTTCAGGGAGTCTCTGTTACGGCACGGAAGCTGGGGATTCCGGTATATTTCACCGAAGCGACGCATCGCGCCTGGATGCGCTGGATGACGCCCCAGAAGCGGGTGACCTACGCGGACTGGCTGGCACAGCGCAAAGCCGATGCCGCGGCGAAGGACGAGGCAGCAGAGAAGACGGAGGCCTCCGGGGAACCAGAGCCGCTGGAACTGGCGGCGAATGCGGCAGAAGAAGAGATTGTCGATGCGCCGGATCCGTGTGCCTTGCCCGGGGTGGAGTACTTCACTGCGGGGGCGGATTTCTGCATTGGGGATATTGCGGTTACCCCCTTCACGATCCCTCATGATGCTGCCGATCCTTGCGGGTTCGTCTTTGTCGCAGAGGGGATCCGGGTAGCGGTTGCGACGGACCTGGGGTACATTCCGCCCAATGTTCAGATGCACTTACGGCATTGCGACGTGTTGATGCTCGAATCCAACCATGATCTCGAGATGCTGCGCGATGGGCCGTATCCCTGGAGTGTGAAGCAGCGGGTTCTGTCGCGGGTGGGGCATCTTTCGAATGATGCGGCTGCGGATTTTCTTGAGAAAATCTATGACGGACACGCAACGTATGTCATTCTGGCACATCTCTCAGAGAGCAATAATTTACCCGAGCTGGCCAGGGTATCGGCCGAAAGGGCCCTGCGGGACCGGATGGGCCTGTTAGGTAATCAGTTAATGCTCGCCCGGCAAAGTGATGCACTTGACTCTATCTCTTTGTAAGCCGACGCGTTAAAATAAAGAGTCCGGCAGAAATCCTGAGTTTTGTGAGTTGAGTCCTGGCCGGTATTTTTACGCAATCAGAAAACGAGTGTAGAAAAATTCAATGTCAACAAAAACATGCACAGATCCAGTCGTAGGAGACATACTTTCAAGTTGGAGATATGACATTTCCGGCATCAGCCCGGAGATGCGTACGGACTACGAGCAGCATCTGGCGGAGTGCAGCCAGTGCCGTTCTCGTCAACGACTCCACAGAACGATTGATGTCACCCTCATCGGATTCAGCACGGTGTCCATTGCGGTGTTTCTGCTGGCTCTCGCGTACATTCATCGCGTGGAGCCGCTGCAGCACTGGGCGCTGGTGCACCTCCAGGTGCGCGATAACTATTACGCGCTGACCTTGCAGGCCGCCGCTGTTCTGGGGCTGCTGGTTTCGCTATTGCTCTGGGTGCTGGTCGCGATTGCTACTCCCGCTCCGATGTATCTGCGAGGCATGGCATTAAACCAACTCCACGGCCGCGTGCCGGAGGAAATGCAAGACCGCCACCCCCGGAACGTCGCGTAACCGACAGAATCCGCGGAACGGGCCGAATCCACGCAGGAAACGCAAAATGCCTCCGGAATCTTCCGGGGGCATTTGTGCTTCAGGCGGATATCCCTGCGCTTCAGACGGAGAGATCCACCGGTCCATTTTGCCGCAGAGTATCGAGGGAGCAGAGAAGGTCCAACACCGTCTGCAGTTGTTCGGCTGCGGCGGAATTCTGCTCTGTGAGCTCAAAGGCCACGTAGCGCTCAAACTCATCGATGTAGTTGTAGCGCTGGTTGCCGGAGCGTCCGCTCCGCAGCGCGTGGCAGCCCTCTCCCGGAACCAGCCTCATTGGTACGCCGGTCAGGCAAATATAGCCTGTGGCGGTGAGCAATTCCTCTTGCATCAGCCGGTTTGCCAGGTGCAGAGCCTCGTCTGTGCTCATATCGCGCATATCAAACTGAGCCGCTATCTCTTCCAGTACCCGGCTAGCCGAGTGCGCGGTCTCTTCCTGGCGCGAGGGAAACGGGTGCTCCCGCTCGCGGATTGCATCGGGATTTCGCAGCGGCAGAGCGCTCGAGATGCCGGACGTTCGTTCCACTCGCATGTAGTTTGCCCCCTTGCTGGGTATTTCGGCTGAGGGCGGGGAATTTTGAGGGCTACGGCCTATTTTTCTGTGAGTTTTCTAATTTTTGTCCGTTATTTGGTCAATTTGAGTCTGGAAAGCCACATCGATTTGTCGGGAACGACCATTTCTAGTCCAGCAGCAGACCGCCGGTGAGCTCCGAGACTACCTTGACGTTATGACTGCGGCACCAGTGCTCCAGTCCATGGCTGATGCGCTCGACGGCCCTGGGATCCGCGTAACTTGCCGTGCCCACCTGAACCGCGGTGGCTCCGGCAAGGAGAAATTCGACGGCGTCCTCGGGAGTGGTAATGCCGCCCATGCCGAGGATGGGGATCGATACGGCCCGGGAAGCTTCGTAGACCATTCGGAGCGCGATGGGTTTGATCGCCGGTCCGGAGAGTCCTGCAGTGACGTTGGCGATGCGCGGGCGGCGTGTTTCCGGATCGATAGCGAGCGACAGAAAGGTGTTGACGAGCGACAGGGCATCGGCGCCCGAGTTGGCGGCGCAGCGGGCCATCTCCGCAATGGAGGTGACATTGGGGGAGAGCTTCACGATGAGGGGGCGGTTGGCCCGGTTCTTCGCCCGGGTTACCAGGTCATCGAGCAGGCGCGGGTCGCTTCCGAAGACCATTCCGCCCTCGTGTACGTTGGGGCAGGAGACGTTCAGTTCGTAGGCTGCGATGCCGTCCACCTGGTTGAGGCGGTCGATGACCTGGATGTAATCCGCCACGGTATAGCCGAAGACATTCACAAAGACGGCGCAGGTGGGATAACGGCGCAGCAGGGGCAGCTTCTTCTCGAGAAATGCCTCGACGCCGATGTTCTGCAGGCCGATGGCGTTCATCATGCCGGAGGCGGTCTGCACAATGCGCGGTGCCTGATTGCCGGCCATCGGCTCGCGGGAGAGACCCTTGGTTACCAGGCCGCCGAGGCGGTCCAGGTCGACAATGTCTTCGAATTCGATTCCATAGCCGAAGGTTCCGCTGGCGGCTACGACGGGGCTCGTGAGGGTTATACCCGCGAGCTGAACACGCATATCTGGCTTCACTGGGCCTTCTGATTCTCCGGGGAGGTTACTGGTTTATGGAGCGCTCTCGTGCTACGGTGGCGCGCGGAGCGAGCCGGGGGAAGCGGCGGCAGCGGGTGAATCGCCTGAGTCAGGATGCGTCCGACAGAGGCGGAGGGCTGGTTGACACCCAGCAATGAGGCCAGGGTGGCGGCCAGATCGACCGGGGCGACGCGCCCATGGTAGGTACCGGGGGTAAACGGAGCCCCAAAGAACGCCAGCGGTACATGGCGGTCGTACGACCAGGGGCTGAAGTGCGTTGTCTGGCTGCTGTTCTGGTTCTCCATCTGGTAGGCGGCAGGGATAACCATCACGTACCATCCACCATTGGTCGTATAGCTGTGGCCCAGGATGGAGCCGAACTCTGTTGGCGGAAACTGCCCGGCTGCGAGCTGCTCGCGGGTATAGGTGCGGACCACCACGGGCTGCGGCGGCAGGCGGGTTTCGGATGGCTTAAATCCGGGGTCGCCGGGATTGGGCTGTGCCGGTGTGTCCGCGTCTTCGCGGGGCTTGCTGGCTTCGACTACAGCCGGCTGAATGGCATTCTGCACCGCATGCTCGGCCTCGGCCTCGTTGATGCCGGCCCGGTCAAAGGCAGGATTGTTCAGAGCGATATATGGCAGATTCTGGTGCGGCAACAGGTAGTTGACCTTCTCCCCGGGAGAGAACTTCTGGTTCATCGCCTCGTTCAAGGCGGCGGTGAAACGGTCGACGTCCAGGGTCGCGGCATTCAGTCCCAGTCTGGCGGCGTCGGATGGAATGGGGGCCACGCCGTGATCGGCGGATAGAGCGATCCAGACGTTGGCAAGCCCGCCGTCGATATTCTTGTCCAGCCAGGTGAAGAAGCTGTCCAGATCCGAATCCAGGTGATCGACCATCTGCTTTTCATAGGTGGAATCCGGACCCATCTGGTGGCCAAGGATGTCGTTGGCCGAAAGAGAGATGGTGAGCAGATCCGGAGTCGGCCCCTGGGCTAGCTGTTCTCCCTTGATAAGAGCGCGCGCAAAGTCCAGTTCGTACGCATTGGCTGCCGGTGTGCGACCCACCAGGTCGTAGAACATGGTTGTTCCGGTGGCATTCGCGTCCTTCATCGCTTGTTCGGAGCGGCCGCCGGTGTTGAATGCCGTGGCCCACTCCGGCAGTTGAGAACGATAGAAGGTGGAGGTGACGAAGTATCCGGAGGCAGGATCGATCCAATAGGCGGCGTTGGCGGTTGCGCCTGCGGGCAGAATGGAGGCGCGGTCCTTGAGAGAGATTCCAAAGACATGAGACTGGCCCTGGGTGGCCAGGCGCAGTTCGTCTCCTATGGTGGATGCGCGCAGATTCCGCGGCGAGGATCCAATGCCATAGCTGAGAGCATTGGGAGGTGCCCCGGGGGCGTTGGCGGGAATGCTGGAATCGGGCAGACCTACCAGCCGGTAGCGCTCATCTTCTACGGAACTGACTGGACGCTCCTTGTTGCGGCTGAGATCCCACCACTCGTTGGTGCCAATACCGTGACCATCGGTATAGGCCCCGGTGCCCAGGGTGGAGTGGCCGGGCGCTGTCTGCAGGTTTGCGTAGTCGTAGTAGCAGTCGGGAAAGTAGGCTCCGCGATCGAGGAAGAGGCGGAAGCCGTGCCCTTTGAAGTCGGCGCGATACCGCTCCAAGTAGTCTCCGCGAAACTGATCGATGACCAGAATCACGACCAGCTTGGGACGTCCATCATAGGCACCGGCCCGGGCCTGTAGAGCGGCCCCAAGCATAGTGACGCAGGCAAGCAACAGTATCAGGGAACGGCGGATCTTGAGCATAGATACTTCCCAGTATCGCAGGAGCGGACTCCCTCGATATGTTATCAAGCAATGAAGAAATGGATGCAGATGCACGCATACCCACGCACGGTCGGCGGCTCTGGTGCGGTGCGAGTCTGGGCCATGAGTTCAGGCTAACGGCACTGGCTATGGAACCGGGTTCGCATCGGTCCGGTCACGGTGCTTCTCCGCATACATCGCCGCGTCGGCTCGCTCCAGCAAATGGTGAACCGGCTCCCCTGGCTTCCACTCCGCTACGCCAAACGAGGCGCCGACGGAGACTGTATGCTGCTTGGCTCCGATATGGATCTGGTAATCGCCAAAGACCCAGCGATCCATCCGCCGCAGCAGGGTTCTGGCTTCCTGCAGATCGCAATCGAGAATCAGAATGAATTCATCCCCACCCCATCGTCCCAGGATGTCGGTGGACCGGCAGGAGTTGCGCAACTCTTCCGCGAACTGCTGCAGCATCTGATCGCCCGCCAGATGCCCATACATATCATTCACGTTCTTGAAGTTATCGAGATCGATGACGACGAGCGAGAAAGGCGTTGGTTGCGTTACCCGGCGATCCAGGATCTTCTCAATCCCGCGGCGGTTGAAGAGATCGGTCAGGCTATCCCGCAGCGTGCGCTCTTCGGTCTCCTGCAACTGCGTCTGATAGCCGGAAAGTAGCGACTGGAAGCGCTCGATGGTCCTGGCGTTCCCTTCGACCATCTCGCGAACGTAGCCCCTCAACTGGGTTGCGCTGGCCAGTATCGAATCCTGCATGCGGGTGAGATCGTCCATCTGCGCGATGGCTTCCAGCGTGTGCGAAACCTCAGACAACTTCGCGGCACAGCGTTGGTCTCGCTCGCCAACGGCTTCCGCTGTATTGGCCAGCTCAAGCAGGAGGCCTTTGACTCTTTTGGCGGATTCCTTCATCCACCGGGCGGTATGGTGCCCCCATGCCTCCAATTGGTGGTTTGTCTCGCGTTCGGCGCTGGCGACGACCTCTGGCGTGAGCTGCTGCTCCCCCAGGTTGGATTCGACCCCAAGCAAGGCTTGTTGCAGCTTTTCGCCGGTGGAGGGGTAGCTGGCAACCGACCATGTTCCCATGGCATGCAGAGCGGAGCGATAGGCGGATACCGTGGAAGCGATTAACTTGTCGGAATCCTGGTCCAGATACTTCTTCAGAGAGATCATATTGCGGCTCTTTCGGCCACTTCAGGTAACGAAAAACTAAGAAAACTAAATGGCTGAATTCGTGCGCAAACATGCGGCGAAACCCACCATTGCAAGACCCGGGCGCAGATCCTCCTGCATAGAAAGGGCGATCCCGGAAAACACGGGTCCGTCTGGATTCATCGTGGGAGGTCTATGGTCTATCTACTCCTCCAGCGATATTGTTTGCAAGACTTTTAGTTCCGGCAAGCAGCAAGGATTCATGAAGATGCTGGCGGGGGAACGGGAAGTAGTAAGCTAGAGACTTATGCTTGATCTTGGATTTGTGAGAGCCAATCTGGCGCTGGTGGAAGACAAGCTGCGCGAGCGGGGGCAGAACCCGGCAGAGCTGCTGGGCGATTTTCGGCGTCTGGACGAAGAGCGCCGGGACACGATTACTCAACTGGAATCGCTGAAAAGTCTGCGGAATGAGTTGTCCGGGCAGGTCGGCAGCCTGAAGAAAGCCGGGCAGGACGCCACCGCCCTGATGGAGCGGGTGAGGGGCCTCAAGGAGTCGATCGAGGCGGATCAGGTGGCCGCGGACGCGATTGACGAGAAATTGCGGGCGATTCTGCAGCGGATTCCCAATATTCCCCAGGCCAGCGTGCCAGTCGGCCAGTCCGAACAGGACAACGTCCAGGTGAAGACATGGGGAGAGAAGCCACGGTTCGACTTCACACCCAAGCCTCACTGGGAGCTGGGGGAGGCGCTTGGCATTCTGGACCTGGAGCGGGCCGCCAAGCTCTCCGGGGCGCGCTTTGCCGTGTATTGGGCGCAGGGGGCGCGGCTGGAACGGGCGCTGGCAAGTTACATGCTCGACCTGCACACGGCGCAGCACGGATATACGGAGGTGCTGCCGCCCTATATGGTGAACAGCGCGTCCATGTATGGCACGGGGCAGTTGCCCAAGTTCGCAGAGGATCTGTTCAAGTGTGAGAACGGCGATTTCTGGCTGATTCCGACTGCCGAGGTTCCGGTAACCAACCTGTATCGGGATGAGGTGCTGGAAGAGGCTCAGTTGCCGGTATCGCTGACGGCGTACACGCCCTGTTTCCGCTCCGAGGCTGGTTCCTACGGCAAGGATGTACGGGGAATCATCCGCCAGCATCAGTTCCAAAAGGTGGAGCTGGTGAAGTTCACGCGGCCGGAGGATTCCGACGCGGAGCATGAGAAGCTGACGGCCAATGCCGAGGCGATCCTGGAGTCGCTGGGCCTGCCCTACCGCAGGATGCTGCTGTGCACGGCGGATATGGGCTTTTCGTCCGCCAAGACCTATGACCTTGAAGTCTGGCTGCCGGGGCAGAATCTCTATCGGGAGATCTCTTCGTGCTCGAACTTTGAGGCATTCCAGGCACGGCGCGCAAACATTCGTTATCGCCCGGCGGGTAAGAGCAAGACGGAGTACCTGCATACCTTAAACGGCAGCGGGCTGGCGGTGGGCCGTACCTGGCTGGCGATCCTTGAGAATTACCAGCAGGAGGATGGCTCGGTACGCATTCCGGATGTGCTGGTGCCCTACATGGGTGGAGCGACAAAGATCGAGAAACGGGTTCTATAGAGTCTGCGGCCCCCTGAAATGACGGAGTTGGCAGCAACGCGGAGACGCAAACGATGTTTCGTATTCTGAAGAGCTATTTTTACTGGACGTACCCACGCGGCAGCTTTCACTACGACGTGATGGTGACGCTGATCCTGGCAATCATTTTTCTGTCGCCGCGGGTCATCAACTTTCACGATCAGCCGATGGATCGCGAACTGCATTCCACCGAAGTGCTGGTGAAGACCGAGGGCGCGAATGGCCTTTTCTACCGGCTTAGCGAGGAGCGGGTCAAACAATTCTCCGGAGAGGATGAGACAGCGGCGTTGAAGGGCGCCATTCAGCCAATCTCCGGCGAAGTTGTGATCGATCGCTACGAGGTCGTGAAGGACGAGAGCGGTCATACGACCGGCTATAAGGTCTGGGCTCACCGCTAGGCGCACCATGTTGTTCCAGGAAGAAGACGCAGGATTGAAAATGAAGAATGCAAGAGTGCGGAGTTTTGTGATGGTGGCCCTGGCCGCGCTGGCGATAGCGCCGGTTGCGGGGCTCGCTCAAAATGGCGGTGAATTGAACGGCGTTCTGCGCCAGATGGATACTGCTGCGAAGGCTTTCAAGAGCGCGCAGGCTGATTTTGAATGGGATCAGTACCAGGTAGTGGTGCAGGATAAGGATGTGCAGAAGGGCTCCGTCGCCTTTCAACGCCAGGGGAGCGAGATGGTGATGGGCTCCCGTATTCGCGAGTTCAATGGCAAACCGCAACTGAAGCAGTTGCTGTATCGCAATGGCAGCCTGGAGTTTTACGAGCCAGCCATCAAGCAGATGACGATCTTCTCCGCGGGAGCGAACCGCTCGCAGTATGAGAGCTTTTTGACCCTGGGCTTTGGCGGTAGCGGAACAGATCTCGAAAAGAACTGGATCGTCAGCTACAAGGGCAACGAGGTGATCGACGGAGTCAAGACGGCGAAGCTCGATCTGGTCCCGCGGCAGGCAAACGTAAAACAAACCTTTACCCATGTCACGATCTGGGTGGATCCGGAGCGCGCGATTTCGCTGCGGCAGCAGTTTTTTGAGCCTTCCGGCGATTATCGCCTGGCCAGCTACAGCAACATCCGCTACAACACGGCGATCAGCGCCGATGTCTTCACCATCAAGCCTGCGTCAGGCACGCAGACGGTGCGGAAGTAGAGGTACCTCGCGCGTACCGCGAGAAGGCTATGGCCGCCAGCGCAAGGATCATCGGATAACACTCCAGTGTGTAACGTGTCTCCGGCGCTTCAATGGTAGCCAGCAGCAGGGAACGCAGCAGCATATAAGCCACCATCGCGGTGGCAAATGGAGGCCGGCGTAACAGGCCGGCCAGCGCGGCGATGAGATAGCCCAGGTTCAGCGCGCCATAGGCGAAGGCGAAGTACGACTCATTGTGATGGAGCCAGTACTGCCACCAGCGCAGTTCGATGGGCAGCATCTCAACCCGTGGGCGCAGCCACATATTCGACACTCTCCCCAATGGAAGCACGACGTAGTAGCGCAAGGGATGCGTACGCACGCGCTCATCGGCAAGGGCCTGGAAGCGGGCATCCAGCTCCGGCGTGAGGGAGAGGCGGCGGTTGTATTCGTCGAAGAGCGACTGGGTGGTGGCGAACTGCTGCGAGGAGTCGAAGGCTCGCGATGGCAGGGCGTGAATATCCATGCGATCGTTTTCAACATTCCAGTAGATTTCGTAGGTGGACGAGAAATCGATACACCATGTTTTCATCCAGCGCTGGAAGCCGGGATTGACCGGTTCTCCGGGGTCAGTGGCGTAGCGCGGCGCGAGTGGTTGGAAGAGGTGGAAGGTGTGCCAGTTGCGCAGCGTCCACGGCACGAAAGGCAGGACGGCGAGAGAGCCGCAGAGGAGTGCATCGCGTAGCGAACGGCGGAACTCAACTGTGGTCCATCCGCGGCGGGCTCCGTGGAGAAGGATGGCTGGCCAGAAGGCAATCGCCAGCAAGGCTCCGTCGGGCCGGAGCAACGCAGCAAAGGAGAAGGCGAAGGCCGGCAGCCCGATTGCCAGAGCCGTTCTCTGGCGCGAGTCCGGCGCGTAGGGCTGCAATGTTGTGGCGGGTTGCAGGAGGACTGGCCGCAGAAGAGCCAGGGCATAGAGTGCCAAGGCAACGCAGAAGATCGAAAGCGTCTCCGGCATGGCGCTTGCGGTGTAGTTGGCGGTAAAGGGGCAGAGCGCGGCGAGGTAGAGCGCGATCCATGCCTGTCGCTCGCCGCTGATGCGGCGGACAAAGGCCGCGATGAGCAGGCAACTGAGCAGGTCGACGGCTGCCTGCACATAGAGAACGGCGTGGTAGTGCTCCATTCCGAAGACACGGAAGCAGGCCGCGAGAAAGAGCGGATAGCCGGGCAGGCGAATCAGTGTCGGCTGGATGCCCTCCGCCATTGTGCGGCCATAGATGCCATGCTGCAGCAGGTTTTTCGCCATGTCCCCGTAGACGAGGGGGTCGCCGTCAATCTCTGGGAAGGCGTGGATAAACCAGAGGCGGAGAGCAGCACCTGCAAGGAGTGCCAGTAGGAGGAATGTGACCTTGCGGGATGTCGCGGCGTGCATGGAAATGAATCATACTAGAGTGGATCGGCCCGGCTGGCCGCGTTTGAGCATCAGGGCGGAGAACAGGGCACGACAAGTAATATTGAGTTTCAACGTAGTTGCACCAGATTCCTGTATCTTCTGACAAGATGAACCGGCAAATTTTTTACGATCCCGAGCGCAAACGCTGGAAGCGCCTTCGTCGCATCCTGGATATCACCGCGGTAGTTTCGACGCTGGTGCTGGGCGCATTCTTCCTCAGCGTGGTGCGCCGCCAGGCGTTGCCGGAGTTGCTGCTTCCCCAGCAGAAGCGAAACTATAAAGCTCTGCGGGAGACGGTCCAGCTGAAGAACAGGGGAGCGCGGCCATCGCGCCGCCGGACGAACCGCAAGCCCTCGGAGATTCCGCTGAATACCGGCGAAGGCTTGCGGGCTGCTTACTATGTGCAGGACGACCCTGCCAGCTATGCTTCCCTGAAGGAGCATGTTCATCAGATTGATCTGTTGTTTCCGGAGTGGCTCTTCGTTTCGCTGCCCTCGGGAAAGCTGCAGGGAGTGACTCTCGATAATCGCCCCTACAACATTGTGGACTCGCGCGGAGTGCACGACGTAGACCAGCAGGGGAACGTCAAGCGAGTCATCGCCGAAGCGAAGGAAGACACGGAAATCTTCCCGCTGATGAGCAACTACAACATCGCCAAGCAGAACTTCGATGGAGCCATCGGAGACATCCTGAAGGATGCCGGCAGGCGGCAGTCTCTGCTCGACGACACCATGAAGTTCCTGTCCGCCTTCCCTGCGTATCGCGGAATTTCGCTGGACCTTGAAGAGGTTCCCGACGATGCCGAAGATGGGTACCAGGCGTTTATCGGCGACCTGTACAGCCAACTGCACGCGAAGAACCTGCGTCTCTACGTGAACACGGGCGTGGGAGCCTCCGACGACGAGCTGAAGTTTCTTGCGGCGAACAGCGATGCCATCCTGCTGATGAATTACGACGAGCACGAGATGGAAAGCGAGCCAGGGCCGGTTGCGGGACAGGAGTGGTTTACCGCCAATCTGCAGCGTGTATTGAAGCTGGTGCCCAAGCAGCGGATTATCTGCGCGCTGGGCAACTATGGCTACGACTGGTCCATGTCCATACCGAAGGACAAGAAGACGAAGCCGAAGGTGCTGAATGTGGATGTGCTGAACGTGCAGGATGCATGGCAGCTCGCCGCGGACGCCGATGCCGACATTACGCTCGAAGACAATAACCTCAACGCGCATTTCGCCTATGACGATGAGGACAGCAAGGTGCGCCACCAGGTCTGGTTTCTGGATGGCGTGACGACCCTGAATGAGCTGCGGGCTGCGCGTGATCTGGGGCTGCAGACATTCGCACTCTGGCGGCTGGGTTCAGAAGATCGTTCCCTGTGGGCGGTATGGGATAAACCCAGCAGCATAAGTTCCATAAAAGCGCTGACCGTAGTACCGCCGGGGCATGGCGTGGATACCGAGGGCGACGGAGACATCATCCGCATTGTCCGCAGGCCTTCCCCTGGCACGCGCACAATTGAAATGGAGACTCCCGACAGCACCGTCACCAACGATCATCAGGATCGCCGCCTGATCGTTGATGAGCACATGGACGTCTATCCTCACTCCTACACGGTGCAGCAATACGGTTACCAGTCGAAGAAGGTTGCCATCACTTTCGATGACGGACCCGACCCCAAGTGGACTCCGAAGATTCTCGACATCCTGAAACGCGAGAACGTCAAGGGCGCCTTCATGATGATTGGGGCGCAGGCAGAGGAGAACGTTGGCCTGATCAAGCGTATCGTTCGGGAAGGCCATGAGATCGGCAACCACACCTTCACCCATCCGGACATCAGCGAAATTTCACAGCGTCAGCTTTACCTGGAGCTAAACCTCACAGAGCGGCTCTTTGCCAGCAAGCTGGGCGTGCAGCCACTCTACTTCCGGCCGCCGTATTCGATCGATCAGGAGCCCGATACGGACGATCAGGCCGAACCCGCCGATCGCATTCAGAGCTACGGCTACACCATCGTCGGCGACAAGATCGATACCAGCGACTGGGATGAACATCCGCGTAAGACGCCGGAAGAGATTACCACCAGCGTCCTGAACCAGCTCGCCCTGATGCAGACGAAGCCGCAGTTTCGCGGCAGCATCATCCTGATGCACGATGGAGGGGGCGACCGGTCGTCCACCATTGCCGCCCTGCCCGTCCTGATCGACGCACTGCGCGCCAAGGGATATGAAATTGTTCCCGTCTCCAACCTGATGGGCAAGACGACGGCGCAGGTGATGCCACCCCTGTCGCAATCAGAGAAGTGGCAGGCGCGGGTCGATTCCGTGGCGTTCTTCTTTTTTGCGTTCTTCAGTCACTTTGTCGTCTGGGTCTTCTTTGTCGGCGATGTATTGATGAGCGCAAGGCTGGTGCTGGTAGGAATTTTTGCATTGATCGATCGCTTCCGCACCCGCAGGTACCCCGATACGTCGCACTTTCATCCTCGCGTAGCGGTCTTGATTCCCGCCTACAACGAGGAGAAGGTAATCGTGCGTACGATCCGTTCGGTGCTCAACTCCGATTATCCCAACCTGCGTGTGATCGTGATCGACGACGGATCCAAAGATCGCACTTACGATACGGCGCGCGAGGCCTATGCAAAGGAGATTGCAGAGGGCAAGGTCACGGTGCTGCTCAAGCAGAATGCCGGGAAGGCGGAGGCGCTCAATTTCGCGCTCAACACACTGCAGGAGGAGTTCTATGTAGGCATCGATGCCGACACGGTGATCGCGCAGGATGCCATCTCCAAGCTGATGCCGCATTTCATCGATCCCGAGGTGGGGGCGGTTGCGGGAAACGCCAAGGTGGGCAACCGCGTCAATCTGTGGACCCGCTGGCAGGCGCTGGAGTACATCACCAGCCAGAACTTCGAACGGCGGGCGCTCGATCTGTTCGACGTAGTGACCGTGGTTCCCGGAGCCATTGGGGCATGGCGTACCGCGGCGGTTCTCCAGGGAGGCTGCTATCCGGTCAACACGGTTGCCGAGGATGCCGACCTGACGATGAACCTGCTGGAGCAGGGATACAAGGTGATTTACGAAGATCAGGCGCTGGCCTTTACCGAGGCTCCGGTTAGCGCCAATGGGCTGATGCGGCAGCGCTTTCGCTGGTCGTTCGGAACACTGCAGGCGATCTTCAAGCACCGGCGCGCCTTCCTGCGGCATCGTGCGATGGGGCTGTTTGCGCTGCCCAACATCCTCATCTTCCAGATGCTGCTGCCGCTGGTGTCACCCTTCATCGACCTGATGTTTGTGGCTGGCTGCATACACTTCGTCGTGGATCACTACTTCCATCCGGCAGCGGCGAGTGCGGCGAGCTTTCAGAAGCTGGTGCTCTACTTCCTGACCTTCCTGGTGATTGATTTCATCACCTCAAGCCTGGCGTTTTCACTGGAGCGGCGGCATCCGGCGAGCAAGGGAGACGGATGGCTACTCTTCCACATCTGGCTGCAGCGCTTTGCTTACCGTCAGCTATTTTCGGTGGTGCTCTTCAAGACTTTGAAGCGTGCCATCGATGGCCGGCCCTTTGCATGGGACAAACTGGAGCGCACGGCAAAGATGTCGCAGCAGACGGAAAAGATTACTGCGGGGTCCTGAGACCGGGGAGACAAAGGGGTAGTTTTCCACGGAGACAGGCTCCGTAAGTATCGAAAATCATGGGTCTTGCGGTGCATGGTTGGCGGCAGCTTTCAGAGCTTCGCAATTGTAGATGCACACATCGGGCCTTATCTGGGCTACACTACGTGGGTTATGGCTACTACGCAACCCAGCACCATGATTCTTCCTCGTTCGCCTAAGGGCGAGTTCCGCAACGAGCCGTTCACCAATTTTCACGACAATGAATCCATCCATGCCATGGAGCATGCGCTGGAGCATGTCGCGGAATTGCTGGGCCATGAGTACCAGCTCATCATTGGCGGCGAACGGCTGCACACGGCGGAAAAGATTCAGTCGCTGAATCCGGCGCGTCCGGCGCAGGTCGTCGGTATCCACCAGAAGGCTGGAGCCGAGCATGTCGAGATGGCCATGCAGGCTGCGTTGAAGGCATTCGAAACATGGAAGTACGTCGCAGCAGAAGAACGTGCCTCTCTGCTGCTGCGGGCCGCGGAGATTCTTCGCGAACGCAAATTCGAGTTTTGCGCCTGGCTCACCTATGAGGTGGGTAAGAACTGGGCCGAGGCAGATGCCGATGCAGGCGAGGCCATCGACTTCCTGGAGTTCTATGCCCGCGAAGCTCTACGCCTCTCCCACGCGAAGACCCCGATCCAATACCCCGGCGAGGTGAATGAGCTGCACTATATTCCGCTGGGAGTGGGTGCGGTCATTTCGCCATGGAATTTTCCCTTCGCCATTATGGCGGGGATGACTGCGGCCTCCATTGTCTGTGGCAATACGGTTGTGCTCAAGCCTTCGAGCGACTCGCCGACGATTGCGGCCCGCTTTATGGATGTGCTGGAGGAGGCGGGGCTGCCTCCTGGTGTAGTCAACTTCTGTCCCGGCTCGGGCTCAAGCTTTGGCAATGCCATTGTTGAGCATCCGCAGACGCGCTTTATTGCGTTCACAGGATCGAAGAGCGTGGGGTTGGAGATCAACAGCCGCGCAGCGCAGACCAAACCAGGACAGATCTGGATCAAGCGGACGATTCTCGAGATGGGCGGCAAGGACTCGATCATTGTCTGCGCGGACGCGGACCTGGACTCCGCGGTTGAGGGAGTTGTGGCCTCGGCATTCGGGTTCAGCGGGCAAAAGTGCTCGGCATGCTCCCGCGCCATTGTGGAAGACGATATTTATGATGTTTTCGTAGAGCGAGTCCGCGAGCGCGTCAAGGCGCTCAAGGTCGGCGATCCGGCTACGAACGCCAGTGTTGGGCCGGTAATCAATAAGGCCGCGCTTGACTCGATACTGAAATATATTGAAGCAGGGAAGGCTGAGTCGCGGCTGGTTGCTGGCGGAAATACGGTAGCGACGAAGGAACAAGGTTATTACCTCGAGCCGACTGTCTTTGCCGATGTGGCGCCGAAGTCAAGGATCTCGCAGGAAGAGATCTTCGGTCCGGTGCTGGCGATCCTTCGGGCGCGAAATTTTGATGATGCGCTCGAGATTGCCAATAACACAGAGTATGGTCTTACCGGTTCTCTCTACTCGGTCTCGCACGAGCGAATGGAGCGGGCGCGGAAAGAGTTCCATGTAGGGAACCTCTACTTCAACCGGAAGTGCACCGGCGCGATGGTCGGAGCGCATCCCTTTGGAGGATTCAACATGTCCGGGACGGACTCCAAGGCAGGTGGGCCGGATTACCTGTATCTCTTCACACAGGCGAAATCAGTTTCTGAAAAGCTGCCGTAGGATCTGGTGCTGCATTTCCGGAGACTGCGAAATACCTGGTAAGACTTCCTTGCAGATTGCACGGGTCGGTGTATTCGTCGAGTTGTCCGTTCCAAGAGCATCAATCAGGGGAGTAGCGTAGTGGCAAGAATCCTTTGCGTGGATGATGAGCCGTTGGCCCGCTCGCTGAAGCTGGCGATTCTGGAGAGGGCAGGCCATGAAGTCGTGCTGAGTCACTCCTCGGAAGATGCCATCCTTCGGTTGAATCGCGAGACCTTCGATGCGATCGTCACCGACTGGAAGATCGGGACGCAGGACGGCCGTTCGCTGCTGGAGGCAGCAAAGGGTGGCGCGGGCGTGCCTGTCGTGGTGGTCTCCGGCTATGTGGCCGAGGCGCTTCGCGGCTATGAGCCATTTGCAGATATTTATCTGGAAAAGCCTGTCGATCCCGACGAACTCCTGCAGATCCTCGACGCGCTGCTGCGGGACCGCCTCGGCTCCGGCGGCAACGAATCCTGAACTCCCTGCCGCTGCTATAGACCTCACCACGCAGACTTAAACGCTGAGCAGTTGCATGGAATTTACTGCCTTGGCTGCGGCTTCTGCCAGTACCCGATGGTGGATGGTAAATAGCGCAAGTTCGAGCCGGTCGGCGACGCCACTCTTATCGTAGATGCTGCGCAGATAGTTCTTGATGACCTGCTCGGTGGTTCCCAGGCGCATGGCGATTTCCTTGTTCTTGCAGCCCTGGACAATCAACGCGACGATTTTGAGCTCCTTCGGAGTCAGCCGGTCACGAACCCTCTCGCCGACCAGGTCGTCCTCGGCAGACTCCAGCGTCTCAGCGGTCGTTTGTACCCATAGTTTTCCGTCGATGACCCGGCGCAGACACTCGATCAGCCCGGTGCCGGTGATGTTCCGATAGACGACTCCATCGGCGCCCAGGGCGGCGTAGTCCTCGGCCAGTTCGTGGCTCTCGGCGATCACGACCATGCGGGCATGCATCTGCCTCGCATGCTCCAGAACGGATAGGAAATCCGCCTTCATCGAAGTAGCCAGCAGGATGATCGCCGCTTCAGCGGACTCGATCGCGTGGTTCAGATGGTCCGTATCGGAGCATTGGGCTACGATGCGGAAGTCCGGTTCCATCGACAGAACCCTGGCTGCACCTGTACGGAAGATTGCTTGCGAGTCGCCTAGAATGATTGAATGCATTGCCGTCCCTCACGCCTGAGTCACGGGTCGCCATCGATGTTACGCCAAAACTGGCGAAAGTCTCTCGGAGTTACAACCCAGTCATTCCATCCATGGGTGAAATACGGCGGGTGAAACTCCCAAGGGGATGAAATGCCAGGTTGCAGGCAAGAGTTCGATGCCGGCCCATTTCCCGATGAGGGGTATATCGGCAGTCTCCAGCAAAATGTAACCAAGTGTTGCGATATAGGACATCGCAGTGCCGGTATTTCGCTTTCTGCGGTGTATTCTGGCGGGTTTTCGCGATCTCGCAAAGATCGTAGGATAGACCTTGCCGAAGCCTGCGAAGAGTGTTTCGGACCTACACTGGAGTGGCATGGGAAAACCGGTTCTTCTCGCCGTCGATGACGATATCAGCGTCCTGGAAGCAGTGGTTCAGGATCTGCGCCGCCAGTATGGCGCGACCTACCGTGTTCTACGCGCCGCGTCGGGGCAGGCTGCGCTGGATACCTGCGAGCAGTTGAAGCAGCGTGGCGAAGTGGTGGCTCTCATCCTCTCGGACCAGCGTATGCCGGGCATGTCGGGAGTGGAGTTTCTGGAGAAGGCCATCGCTATTTATCCGGAAGCCAAGCGGGTTCTGCTGACGGCTTATGCCGACACGGAGGCGGCGATCCGGGCGATCAACACGGCTCGCATCGACTACTACCTGACCAAACCCTGGGATCCTCCGGAGCAGAAGCTGTATCCCGTCCTCGATGACCTGCTGGCGGATTGGAATCAGGACTACAAGCCGGCTTTTCAAGGAATCCGCGTCATCGGTCCGCGCTGGTCGCTGGGGGCGTATCAGGTTCGCGATTTTCTTTCCCGCAACCAGATTCCTTACATCTGGCTGAACCCGGAGGATAACGAAGAGGCGCGCTCGCTGCTGGCGCTGTACAAGCTCGATGACCGCAAACTTCCGGCGGTGCTGTTTGAAGATGGAAGCTCGCTGGTGCAGCCGACACAGACGGAGCTGGCGGCCAAGGTTGGCTTGCCGACCCAGGCCAAGAAGGAGTTCTACGATCTGCTGGTGGTGGGGGCCGGGCCTGCCGGGCTTGCGGCGGCTGTCTATGGCAGCTCGGAAGGGCTGCGTACCCTGGTGATTGAGACGGAGGCTCCCGGCGGGCAGGCCGGATCCAGCTCCATGATTGAGAATTACCTAGGCTTTCCCCGGGGGGTGAGCGGAGCAGACCTGGCGCGGAGAGCTTATGCCCAGGCCGCCCGCCTTGGCGCGGAGTTCCTGAACCAGCGCGCTACATGCATCCGCACGGAAAACCAGTATCACTACGTCAAGCTGGGCGATGGGCGCGAAGTTTCGAGCCATGCGGTGCTGCTTGCGATCGGAGTGGAGTATCGCCGGCTGGATGTGAGCGGGGTCGAAAGGCTGACCGGACGCGGCGTCTACTATGGCGCCGCGATGGAGGAAGCGCGCTCCTGCCGGGATGAGCTGGTATTTATCGTAGGCGGCGCCAACTCCGCGGGGCAGGCGGCGATGTACTTCTCCAAATACGCGAAGCAGGTAACGATGCTGGTGCGTGGCGATTCGCTCGAAAAGAGCATGTCGAAATATTTGATCGATCAGGTTCGTGCCACATCGAATATCGAGGTGGAGGTGAATTCCCATGTGGTCGAGGCGATCGGCGAGGAGCGGCTGGTGAGTCTGCGGATCAGCACCCCTACGGGCGAGGTGACACGGCCTGCGTCGGGACTCTTCATCTTTATCGGCGCTGCGCCCAAGACGGAGTGGCTTCCTCCGCAGGTGTTGCGGGATGCGCACGGCTTCATCCTCTGCGGAGGCGATCTGAAGGTGGACGGCAGGATGCCCGGTTTCTGGAAAGAGGATCGCGAGCCTTACCTGCTGGAGACCAGTACACCCGGCGTATTTGCCGCGGGCGATGCCCGTCACGGCTCGGTGAAGAGGGTTGCTTCCGCTGTGGGAGAGGGATCGATCTGCGTGCAGTTTATTCATCAGTACCTCGCGAGGTTCTAATTCAAATGACAGGAAGCGGCCCCTCAATACGCATCACAAAGAAGAACGTCCAGGATATGTATCAGGATCTGTTACGTATCCCGATCTTTGCCAGGGAGCAGCCGCAGGATCTCGCGTGTCTGGATGAATTAGAGCTTGTAGAGGCCGATCCTGGAGTGCAACTTATTCGCAGGGGAGATGCTGTTCCGGCGTACTGGATTGTGATGGCGGGTGAGGTTCAGGCGGAGAAGTTCCTGCCGGATGGTACCCGCGTCATGTCCAATGTCTTCGGGGCGGGGGATGCCTTCGGCGAAGTTTTGCTTTTGATGGGGGGGAGCAGCAGTTACATCTGCACTGTGCTCAAGCCCAGTACCCTTATCCGGCTGGATGAAGACCGTTTCTGGAAGCTGATGTTCCATTGCCCGACAGCTCGCCGCGCAGTTCTCGGCACCATGGCGGAGCGCTTGCAGGCATACCAGGCGCAGGCGGTGCATCGCGAGAAGCTGATCTCGCTGGGAACGCTTGCGGCGGGACTGATGCACGAGCTGAACAACCCCGGTGCAGCGGCGAAGCGGGCAGCGTCGCAGATGCGGGAGAATCTCACGCAACTGCAGAAGCTCGGCCTGCGCTTTTGCGAGGAGACGCCGACTCACGAACAACTGGAATGCGTGCGCCAGCTTCAGGACCAGGCTCTCAGCGCCGCCAAGCCGAAGGCCGTCAGCTCACTGGAGGAGGCGGATGCGGAAGATGCTCTGCTGCAGTGGCTGGAAGCCGCAGGTGTCGAGAATGCGTGGAAGATCGCACCCACACTCAGCGCCAGCGGTCTGGATGCGCCCCAGTTGGAGTGCGCCCGCGCTGCCTTTGACCCGGCGAAGTTTTCCGATGCGCTGAACTGGCTGGATTCGCTGGTTTCGAGCGTTCAACTGCTGGGCACGATCGAGGAGAGCATTACACGTATCTCCGCGTTGGTTGCGGCGGTGAAGAAGTTCTCCCGGCAGGATGAGGCTACGGTTCACGAAGTCGATGTGCATGACAACATCCAGAGTGCGCTGACGATTCTTGCCCACAAGTTCCACCTGAAAGACCTGCGCGTGGAGAAGGAGTTCCGCGCAACCACGGCCAGGCTGACGACCAGGGGAGCAGGCTTGAGCCAGGCCTGGACCAACCTGCTCGACAACGCGATCGACGCTTCGCCACTGAAAGGCGTGGTAACCATCCGCACATGGAATGAGGGTGACCGGATGCTGGTGGGGATTGCAGATCAGGGCAGCGGAATTCCGCGAGAGAACTGGTCGCAGATCTTTGAACCCTTCTTCACGACCAAGCCGGAGGGTGAAGGAACCGGGCTGGGTCTGGACATCGCTCATCGGATCGTGGTCGGACAATATGGGGGCGAGATCCGATTCAACTCCGGCGCTGAAGGCACGGAGTTCCTTGTTTCCCTGCCGATTACCAGCTAAGGCGCTCTGCCCGTTGGAGCGATACCTGGGTCGGTCCGGCTGTTGCGACCTTCGACTCACAAAAAACCACCCCACAAGCACCTGAGGTAGATCGTCCAGACCGTTCTGGAACGGTCTAGGCAGAGAAAAAGGGAAAGCGCGGCGATGATCTATGGTTCTAAGAGCTATAATTATTTCTGATGTCCGTTCCCTCGAGCACGCTTCGGGTCTTCGCCTCCAAACCATTCATGCGTTTTGCGCGGCGATTTGGTATCAGCGACGCTGAGCTGTGGGCAGGCGGTGAATGAGGATTACGACGCTGATTTGGGCGGCGGGGTCTTCAAATTCCGGCTGGCACGACAGGGAGAGGGAACCAGCGGTGGAGCTCGCGCCATGGTTGCGATGAAAGTGGGCCAGCGAGTTGTGCTGATGTTTGGCTTTGAGAAGAAAGATCAGGCCAGCATCAAAGCCGACGAGCTGCGGGCGTTCCGCAAGGCAGCCCGTGTCTACCTTGGTTACAGCGAAGAAGAGATGGTGGCTATTGTGCGGGAAAAGTCCCTTTCAGAAATTGCAAAAACAAACCTTGGGAGAGGAGAAAAACATGGCAAAAGCGTATAAGAGCGAAGCCCTTGCTGCGATACACGAGAGCATGGCGGATCTGCACAAGATCGGCATGCTCGGCTCGAAGACCATGAGGGAATTTGACCAGGCGTGCCTGACTCCGGTGCTGGAATTGTCGCCGGCAGCTATTCGTCGCATTCGCACGAAAGCGGCCGTGAGTCAGGCAGTCTTTGCCGCGCACTTGAATGTGACTACTGGCGTGGTCAGCAAATGGGAGCGTGGCGAAAAACAGCCGCGAGGGCCGGCGGCAAAGCTGCTCACCCTTGCTGCCAAGCACGGCCTCGAAGCCATTGCTTGAGAAGGCGGATAAGCGTCACCAGCTGCGGATCGTCTCCTCAAAACGCCTTGCGTCGCTCAGGGGGCGGGAAGCTGATTCCTGAGGCATGGGAGGCCCTGTTGGGAGGTTGCTCTAACCCCGTTTCTCCGGAAAAGACTTCTGCAACCTTTGCCGCGCGATGCTGTTTATCTGCATAGGCGGTTCGGGCCGGAAGAGGGGGCAGAGAGATGAAAAGAATCCTTGCAGGTGCGCTTGTTCTGTTTGCCAGCGGAGGGCTGCTTGGCTGCGTCGATCACCAGCAGTACATGATGTCCGCGCCTCCGCCTCCACCACCACCTCCGGGGATGGACTATCGCCAGCCACTGGTGGACACGGCAGAGCGCAATGGCTTTGCCGATGGCGCGAGAGATGGCCAGCGGGACCGCTACGAAGGCCACAGCTATCGTCCGACTCACGGTGATCGCTATGAGGATGCTCCTGGATATTTTCGCGAGCTGGGCGGGGACCGGGATACCTATCGCTCCTATTACCGGGATGGCTATCTCCGCGGCTACCATAGCGGCTATACCCGCGGCTAAAACAACCCCATACCTGAGCCGCGGTACACAGCGGAACGAATAGATCCGCAGAAAGAAGTGGCGCCGCAAGAAGAGAACGGCGAAGCAGGGTGCGGCGCGTTGTGAGCATTCGCAACTCCTAATAGTTCGGCTTCGAAATAGTCAGCGATGGCTTTCCCAGAGTCAAACAGTTTCGTAACTGTCTCAGGAGCCCCTGCCTGCTTCGCGTCAGCAGCATGAAGTTCTCCACTCCCTTGCCGATAGGGAGAGAGGAGGACTCGTATGCTACAGCTCGAGGATGCAGCCATCTGCCGTGCGGTTATTGACAGCCTCGAGCTGGGAGTGCAGGTAGTGGACCGCAAGTTGCGGATTGGTTATTGGAGCCGCGGCGCGGAGAAGATCACCGGCTACTCCAGTGCCGAGGTTCTGGACCGCCAATGCTGTGACGACCTGTGTCTCCACTGCAATGCGGCCGTGCCGCAGGAGGCGCATTCCGCCGCGTGTCCGTTAAAGATGACGATGGAGGACGGCGAGGGCCGCTCCACCCATGTATATCTGCGACACAAACTAGGGCATACCGTGCCGGTGCGCAGCAGGACACGCGTGCTGCGCGGTAGCAAAGGTGAAGTCGTCGGTGCGGTGGAATCCTTTCTGGAATTGCAGGCAGAGGTTGGGGAATCGTCCGACGGGATGCCCGCGTTGCAGGCAAGGCCACGATCGCGTGAGGAAGTGGAGTTGTGGCTGGAGCGGAGCCTGCAGATGCTGGCTTATGACCCACAGCCTTTTGGCGTGCTTCAGATTGAGGTGGATCAGCTCCCCCGGTTGCGGTTGACGCATGGCCATGATGCCACCGAGGCGCTAATGCGGGTGGTTACCCAGACGCTGGTCTGCACGTTGCATACTTCCGATGTTTTTGGCCGCGCTGGCGACAGCGGGTTTCTGGTGATTGCCCGTGACGCTAACGAGCGGGTGCTGGAGATGGATGCCGACTTTTTGCGCACTCTGGCCAAGTCGGTGGAGTTCCACTGGTGGGGCGATCGAATCCCTATCACAATTTCTGTGGGTGGCACGATGGCCGGTGCGGGCGATTGTCCACAGTCGGTCCTGGCCCGAGTGACGGCTGCCATTGATCGCAGCATCTCCGAGGGAGGAGATAAGGCTATCATCGTGGACAGCAGGGACAGTGGAAGGAATTCGGGCTAAATGTTCGCAATCGTTGGGCTTCTCGTTGTCTTCGGTGCGGTTCTCGGCGGCTTTCTCATGGAGAAGGGCCAGATCGCCGTGCTCCTGCAACCGGCGGAGTTGCTGATTATTGGTGGTGCGGCCGTGGGAACGCTGCTGGCCGCAAATCCGATGCACATTCTGAAGAGCATCGCGGGAGGTCTGAAGAACGTCTTCGGTGCGTCGCCATTCAGCAAGACACGCTATCTCGACACGCTGAAGATGATGTACGAATTTCTGAACAAGATTCGCCGGGAAGGGCTGCAGGCGGTAGAGGGCGATATCGAGACTCCGGAGGAGAGCAAGCTGTTTCAGCAATATCCGCTCTTCCTCAAGGAGCGGTATATCCGCGATTTTGTGTGCGACACGATGCGAATGGCCATCACTGGCGGCGTGGAGCCCTTCGATATGGACCAGATGATGGAGCTTGACATGGATGTCCGCCATCACGGTGCGACCCAGCCGGTCAATGCCTTGTCCACGGTTGCGGATGCCTTGCCAGGTTTGGGGATTGTCGCAGCGGTGCTTGGGGTAGTGATCACCATGGGGGCGCTTGGTGGCCCTCCCGAGTTGATTGGCCACAAGGTGGCGTCAGCCTTGGTTGGCACATTTCTTGGCATCCTGTTGTGCTATGGGCTGGTGGGGCCATTGAGTTCGAACATGGCAAAATCCGCAGAAGAAGAGCGCGCCTTCCTCCACGTCTTTCGAGTGCTGATGCTCTCGTTCATCAAGGGGCTGCCTCCGATTCTCGCAGTGGAAATCGCGCGGCGTGCTATTCCGTCGCACGTAAGGCCCTCGTTTGCCGAGATGGAGACCGCTTGCAAGAGCCAAGCTGCCGCTCCCGTGAAAACCGAGGAAGCGGTACACGCTTGACATGGAAAAACAGCGGCCCATTTACCTTATTCGCAGGAGAGCCCTGCATGACAGCCCTCATGGCGGCGCGTGGAAGGTGGCGTATGCCGATTTTGTGACGGCGCTGATGGCGTTGTTCATCGTGCTATGGCTGATGAATACCAGCGAGCATGTCCGCAAGGCGGTGGCGGGATACTTTAACGATCCCCTCGGCAGATCCAGCCAGACGGGGACAGACCGCACAGGCGCCTCAGACAATGTGGCCATTACGAAGGACAACATCAGCCAATTGAAGGAGCAGTTGCAGAAGTCGATTCGGGAGAAGGTGGAGTTAAGAAAACTTTCGGACCAGATCGAAATTACCGTCACGCCCGAGGGGCTGCGGATCGAATTGCTTGAATCCAAGGACGGAACCTTCTTCGAGAGCGGAAGCAGTGAACTGAGCACGAATGGGCGGGAGATTCTCGCCCTTGTTTCGGGCGAGTTGAAGACGCTGCCCAACAAGCTATCCATCGAGGGCCACACCGACTCCCAGGCATACGCACCGGGAAACACTTACGGTAACTGGGAGCTCTCCGTAGACCGTGCGAATTCGGCGCGTCGCAGTATGCAGGAGATGGGTATCCGGCGGGACCAGGTAGCCCAGGTGCGTGGCTACGCGGATCAGCGACTGCGGGTGCCCAGCAATCCACTTGATCCCTCGAATCGGCGCATCTCGTTGATCGTGCAATACCTCGACGCCCCACCCGTACCGACTGGCTCGTTGCCAACGGCTCCTGCGGCGACAGTTCTCCATCACTAATGGCGTTGCAGCAGTCGCCTGCAGATTTGTGTTGATTCTCCGGCGCTGCCCGGCGCATCTATCGTAGAAGCCTATGAAGCTTCCTGCAGGCACCGCCGCTGTGTTGAACAAGTTGGGCCAGTTCGGCAGGCTCGCTCGTGAATCCGCCTTTCACCCCATCAGCGGAGTTCCCCGCAAGCCTATCCTGCCGGCAAGTCCTGACGATCTGGGTGTGACTTTCATCGGGCATTCCTCCTTCCTGCTGCATATCGGTGGCCATAACCTGCTGATCGATCCTGTGTTTACCTCGCGCCTGGTGCTTCTGCGCCGGTTGCGACACCCTGGCGTCCTGGTTCGGGATCTGCCGCGCATCGATCTGGTGCTGCTGACGCATGCACATATGGATCACCTGAACCGGAGCTCCCTGCGGATGGTTCTGAGGAATGAGCGTGAGCGTCACGGGCATGCGCCGGTCGCGGTTGTTCCGGTGGGTGTGGATGACCTGGTGAACGATCTGGGCTTTGCGCGGGTGGAGACGATGGAGCTTTGGCAGACAAAGACGCTTGCCGGGCTGGAGATTACGCGCACCCCATCGAAGCACTGGGGAGCACGCTTCTTTCGCGATACTGACCGGGGCTTTGGCGGATATGTGCTCCGCAATGAAGCGCATTCGCTGTATCACTCGGGAGATACCGCATACTTTCACGGATTTGCGGAGATTGGCCGGCGTCTTGCTCCGAAGATTGCTTTGCTGCCTATCGGCGCGTATCACCCGGAAAGTTTTCGCACCGTTCACACCAGCCCCGAAGACGCGCTGCAGGGCTTCATCGACCTCGGCTCGCGCTGGATGATCCCGATGCACTATGGAACGTTTCGTCTGTCGCGTGAGCCCATGGACGAGCCTCCACGGAGGCTGCGGGAGGCCGCTGCCCGCGCAGGGCTGCGCGATTCCATCCGCATACTCGCCGAGGGCGAGACTGCGCTGTTTCCTCCAGAGGCTTCGAGCCGACAGGCGACCGCAGGAGTGGTAACGCATTGATGGAGCAACCGCATGCTTTGTCTGCTAAAAAGCCTTTTGTCTCGTGAATTTCGCAGAAACATTTTCTTGCCATGGCTGCATCTCTGCTTCTAGACTCCCAGCCTCGGGTTCTGAGCGGCACGGGTCGGATCGGGGAATCCGCTTCCCTTCCGCGGCTAGCGAGGAGTGACCAAAGTCGTAGCCGGGCCGATCGTGGCAATCTATCGTGGACGCAAGGCAGAAGAGAGGGGTAAAAGAATGGCGGTACAGATTGGAGCAAAGCTGGATAGCGGTTTTGACGATCCCATTGGTTTGCTCAAAGATTGCCATCGAAGGATCGAGAAGTTTTTAGGTATTCTTTCGCGCGTAGCCTCCACGGCTGCCGGACGCAGGCTGACCCCGGAAGAGGCGTCCGCCGTTGAGGTATCGAGGCGCTACTTTCAGAAGTCTGGGCCGCGGCATAACGCCGATGAGGAAGATTCGCTCTTTCCGCGCTTGCGGGCTTTTGCCGGGCCTCACAGCCTGGAGAAGATTGCGCGCCTGGAGAGTCAGCACCATCTGACCAGTGGTCTTCACAACGAGGTGGACCGCCTCTTTGGGCTTTGGATTGCGGAAGGGTTTTTAACGCCTCTGCAGCAGGACCTGCTCACATCCGATTGCCGCACGCTCGAACTCATCTACGCCGAACACATCGAGGCCGAAGAGAAGGCCGTGTTTCCGCTGGCTGCTGAGTTTCTGGATGCCAAGGCTATGGCGGATATTGGGGATGAGTTCCGCGTGCGGCGTACAGAATCGGCGACAGAACCGGCGGCAGAAACAGCGATGGTGAAGTAGGTTTCCGCACTCGCAAAACACGGCATTCGCAAGGTATATATAGCCCTGCCCTGTGGGTGCCCATGCGGGGAGAACCCTCCGTGCGCCTCCCCTCCATGTAGGCCTGAGCCCTCCCACCAGCATAAGTTATGACTACTTCCATGATGTCCTGATAGTCTGGCTGGCAGAGTTTTCCTCTACAGATGAAAGATCGCCAGAATATCCGACGCGTGTTTCCGTGCCTGTTCGCGGCCCTGGTTGTGACAGCATGTGCTGCCAGCGCGAGTGAACTGAAGCCTCCAGCGCCTGCACAACAGGTCTTTCTGGAGACACATCCCGCGATGGGGACCATCTTTTCGATCTATCTCTATGCGCCCTCCGAGCAAGCGGCGCGCACTTTGGCCGAGGCAGCGTTTGATGAAGTGGACCGGGTGGACGAGCTGCTGAGTAACTATCGTCCATCGAGCGAGCTCTCGCGCATCAATCGCGAAGCCGCACAGGGACCGGTGGTGACGGACCGCGAGACCTTCAGCTTTCTGGCTACATCACTGGACTGGAGTGCGCGCACCGGGGGCGCATTCGACATCACTGTGGGAAGGCTGATGAAGGCCTGGGGATTCTTTCGAGCGAGCGGCCATGTTCCCAGTGAAGCTGAGCTGGCCGAGACAGGAAGACAGGTTGGATGGCAGAAGGTGATCCTGAATCCGCAGCAGCGGAGTGTGCGCTTTAATGTCAATGGCGTTGAACTCGATCCCGGCGGCATCGGCAAGGGCTATGTTGTGGACCGGATGGTGGATTTGCTGCGGGCGCAACACGTTAGCGCAGCGTTGATCTCCGCAGGGGGAAGCACCATCTATGCCATTGGCGCACCTCCGGGCGAGCGTGGCTGGAAGGTACAGGTTCCCAACCCGGAAGACAAGCAGCGGCCGATCTCGACAGTTCTGTTGCGGGATACTTCATTGTCAACCTCTGCGTGCAGCGAGAAGTTTTTCGTGCTGGAAGGGCACAGGTACTGCCACATCATGGATCCGCACACGCTAAGGCCGATAGAGAACATGGTGCAGACGACGGCCATTCATCCATCGGCGACGGCGAGCGATGCTCTGTCCTCCTCCCTGTTCGTACTTGGGCCGGAAGCCAGCGAGCGCTTGCTGAACGACATGCCGCAAGCCTCGGCACTTTTGTTGTCGGGCCATACACATGTGGAACACTGCACCTCTATTCGTTGGAATGATTCTTTGGACGGTGACGTCTGCCACCACACGGCAGCGAAGATACCCAGAAAGGAAGCACCATGAATCGCAGAAGTTTTCTTCGCGGAGCGTCGGCCTCTGTAATGGCCTCTGGCATGACACCCGTATTCGCACAAAGCCTGGAGAAGAGTCTTGCTCCAAGTGACACGGTTTCAGTGGGAGTGATCGGTCCGGGAAGCCGCGGACAGGAATTGATGCGGAAGCTGTTACGTACTCCGGGGGTGGGTATTACCGCGGCTTGCGATATCTACGAGCCGCGATTCGCGGAGGTCGATCAACTGGTGGGGAGCGCTGTTCCTCGATACAAAGATTATCGCCAGTTGCTCGAACGCAAGGATCTGGACGCCATCGTTGTGGCGACGCCGCTGTATCTTCACGCGGAGCACGTAAAGGCCGCTCTCAATAGCGGGCGGGCCGTCTATGGCGAGAAGTCGATGGGATTCACCGCAGAGGATTCGCAATCGATCCTGCAGACGGTGCAACAAAGCGGGAAGATCTTCCAGGTAGGCCATCAGTACCGTTATGCGGCATGGTTTCAGGATGCGGTAAGCCGTGCGCGGGATTTGCAGATTGGCCGCGTGACCCAGGTAGTTGCGTACTGGAATCGGAATAACGATTGGCGGCGACCGGTGGCGGATCCAAAGGATGAGCGGCTGATCAATTGGCGTCTTTACAAGGAGTACTCGGGAGGACTGCTGACAGAGCTGGGTTCACATCACATCGACCTGGCCAACTGGGTGTTTGGCGAGCAACCCACGGACGTGATGGGTACAGGCAGCATAGCCGTGTATCACGATGGCAGGGAAGTGGACGACAACGTCCAGGTTGTCTTCGGCTACTCCGAAGGCCGGCGGCTTACCTTCACGTCGATGACGAGTAATAGCCTGGTGGGTGAGCAAATCTGGATCTACGGAACCAACGGCAGCCTGCAACTTACGCTGCAGGATGCAACGTTCTATTACGAGCCGCGGCCCGTTCACCCCGTCAGTCCACAGTCAGAGGTGATGCAGCATGGCGTGACCACAGGCGCTTCGTTCCGCGCAGGGGGCGAGATGCCCTACCGTGGAAAGGGCACCCCGCTCGGCTCGGCGAACGGAGACGATCCAACGCAGCTTGCCTGCCAGTCTTTCATCGAGTGCGTGCGGGAGAAGAAGGCACCGATTGCGGATGTGCACGTGGGATATCGAGCGGCGATCGCTGCGACCTATGCGAACCGCTCGATCCAATCGGGTTGCAAAGAGACGATTCCGCCGGCACCTGCCGCGGGATAGTGGCTTTGCGGTATCTCTGAATTGTGGCTCTCGAACGAATGCCCGATGCGAATCCTCCTGCTGAAGGACCGCACCAGGCATTCGGATGTAGCTTGCGAAATGACGCTTATCGAAACTGCGTCATTTCGATCTTTACCTGGTATACCTCGTCATGAGCCAGGAATTCCTCCCATGTGACTTCACGGCCCAGCCGCCCAGCCATACGTCCCAGCATGGCGCTGTGGGCGCTCTCCACTCCGGTTGCAATCTGATTGTGGAAGTGGCCTGAGACGATGCTTTGGATGAAGCCGCGATCTTTTTCCTGGTCGGCGTGCGCAAGGTTGTCTGAGAATGCGCCATTCGCGGCGAACCCGGCGGGCTCGCTGCCCTCCTTGGGAGGAGCATCGCCGGTCCATGTCCATGCATTCTGGCCAACGATTCTCACCGGGCCGGAGTAGGGAGACTCGGAAAGGCCCAGTGATCCAAAGACGCGCTCGGAGACATCGAACCAGTTTGTCGAGCCGAATTGTGTGCTGGAAAAATTCACACGCACATTGTCTGGATAGGTGAAGACTACCTGGTAGTTGTCCCACGTATCGCCAAAATGGGTGAGGACGTTTCTTCCTCCGCTTGCGAATGCCTTGATTGGGTGGCCCTGAAGCATCCAGTTGCAGATATCGATGACGTGGATGTTCTGCTCGACAAGGATGTCGCCGGAGAGTTGCCTATCCCACAACCAGTTTCGCAGGCGAAGCTCATCGGCTGAGACGCCGGGCCTGTCCGGATACTTTGAGGCGGGTGCATTGTAGTGTGCGTCAATCGATACGATCTTGCCGAGCGCACCGTCGTGAATGCGCCGTACCAGCTCGACATAAGGCGGTGCGCTGCGCAGTTGGAAGCCGACATCGACGCTCACGCGGCCCTCGGCGCGCTTGCCGATCTCCAGCGCATGGCTGCTCTGCGCGATGTCGACGCCGACCGGCTTCTCGCAGTAGGCGTGTTTTCCAGCAGCGACAACTGCTTCCAGGTGCTGGACGTGAAACCAGGGTGGCGTAGAGATCTGTACCGCATCGATGCCCTTCGATGCTGCCAGCTCTTCATAAGCCTTGTAGCCACGGAACATCAAGGATGGATCGGGGCCCGCGTAGCCAAGGGAGGAATTCAGTTTGTCAAAATACGCTTTGCCCTTGTCGAGCTGATCGGGAAAGATGTCCGCGAGCGCGACGATGCGTGCGCTCGTATTGTTGGCAAACGAGGTAGCCACCGCCGTTCCGCGTGAGCCGCATCCCAGCAGCCCAAGGCGTACGGCGGAGTTGGCTTCGTATCCAAAGGCCGTCTTCGGCTTGAGAATCAAAAGTCCCGACGCGGCCGCGGCGGTACTGAGGAACTGTCTTCTATCCAAGGTTGCTCCTTATGCGCGATACGTAGCCGATTGAGCCTGCGCAATAATTTGTTCGAGATATATCTTCTCCTGCTTTACATCTTCGATCTGCTGCGGACCGGAGGTTTCCCGCTCAATGGTGATGGCGCCGCGATAGCCAAGTTCATGCAGCCGGGTGAAGACGCGCAGGAAATCGACGCGGCCCTTGCCGATGAGCACTTCCTCGCCGAGCTTCATCGGATCGGTTGGCCACATTCCATCCTTTGCGTGCACGCTCTTCACGTGCCTGCCGATGATCTCGACGGCATCGACAGGGTTGGCCTTGCCATAGAGGATGAGGTTGGCGGTGTCGAGACCGACGCCGAGCGTTGGGACGTTGACATCCTTGATTGCACGCAGGAGAGTGGTCGGCGTCTCCTGTCCTGTCTCCATTAAAAAATTCTGTCCGTTGCCGGCGCAGTGCTGTGCCACTTGCCGGATGGCAAGAACAGTCTCCTCATAGAACGGATCTTTGGGATTTTCTGGAATGAAGCCGCAATGCGTCTGAACTTGCGGGATGCCGATCAGCTTGGCGAAGTCCGAGGTCTGCTTCAGTGCGTCGATCCTCGCTTGCCGCGTCGCGCGAGGGACAAGTCCGATGGTGGAGGGGCCTTCGAGAAAATCCCATACCAGCGGGCCGGGCTGCACGACTTCCGCACAGGTCGCGGTCACGCCATTCTTATCCAGCAACCCGCTTAGCTGACGCGCAAGAGACGGGGTATATTTCCCCAGATATCCGTCGATGGAGAAAAAGCAGTTGGAGAACCCAAGATCCTTGACTCGTGAGATGGTGGCTTCCGGTCCTTGCGAGGGCTGGATGAGCAGGCCGACTGCCATTGGCTTCAACGCCGCGAGTGCTGCAGCAGACTGCTCCTGGCCGGCTTCATTCTCCGACGAAGTCGACTTTGAATCTGTGAGGTGTTCGACGACGGCGGCTCTAGTAAAAGAGCTGGTTTGCATGACAGCAGCACCGATGGCCGCGCTCAAAAATTCCCTCCGCTGCATGTATCTCCTCCAATGCAAATAAGCCTACATGATCCTTCTTGCCTGGGCAGGAAGATCTCTATTTCCGATACGAAGCCATTCTATCTGCGTCTGCAAGGTTGACTGTTTGCGCTGGGCTTCCGGCCTGCGCTGTTATCATGATGGGCAACAGAAAATTGATGTTTGGTGAGTTCAGATGATGCTGTCCGTTTGCCACAGATTCCTTGTATCGTGCCTGGTTTTGCCAGGTATATTCAGCTTTGCAGCCGCTCAGACCGCGGCGTCTGTCTCTCCCCAGCCGCGGGTTGAGATCGAAGCAGTCACCAGCACCCAACCACTACGAGATGGCATACAGATTCAGGCGGGCGCGGCACAGATCCGCATCACAGCTCTCCGCGACGACATTCTTCGCGTGCGCGTAGCTCCTGGCGCAGCGCTGCCGGAAGACGCCTCGTGGGCAGTTCTCCCCGATGTGCGTGGCAAGTCCATTGAGGTGCAGCCCACTGAAGATGCTGCCTCTGTTGGCTTCCGTACCGCATCTCTGGATGTTCGGGTGGAACGCAAGCCGCTGCGTCTGGTCATTCGTGATCTTGCCGGCAACATCATCTCCGCCGATGCGGTTGGGCGCCCCACTGAGTTCAACCTGGGCGGCTTCTCGGTCTATAAGGAGATGCCTGCCGATGAGCACTTCTTCGGCCTGGGCGATAAGTCCGGATCCTTCGATCGCAGGGCGCAGGCCTTTACACTCTGGAACACTGACGTTGGCCCGCAGGAGTCTACCGATCCTCTTTACAAGAGCATTCCTTTCTTTCTCGGCATCAGCGGTGGACGCAGCTATGGCATCTTTCTCGACAATACGTGGCGTACCTGGATTGACTTTGGCAAACAGGCGCGGGACGCGTATGCCTTCGGCGCGGAGGGCGGCCCGCTCGACTACTACCTGCTCTACGGACCAGCACCCAAGCAGGTTGTCGAGGGCTATGCGTACCTGACCGGGAAACCACCGCTACCTCCACTATGGTCGCTGGGCTTCCAGCAGTCCCGCTATAGCTATAGCCCCGAGTCCGAGCTGCGCAGTGTTGCCGACCGTCTGCGTGCGGACAAGATTCCATCCGATGTGGTGTACCTCGATATCGACTATCAGTACAAGAATCGCCCCTTCACGGTGGATCCAGGGCGCTTTCCGAACTTTCCGGGGCTGGTTTCCGATCTCCAAAAGCAACACTTTCACCTGGTGACGATTACCGATCTGCATATCGCGCACGCAGTAAACCAGGGATATGCGCCCTATGACACGGGCCATGCGGGCGATCATTTTGTAAAGAATCCCGATGGAACGGAGTTCGTTGGCGTGGTGTGGCCGGGGCCAGCGGTCTTTCCTGACTTCACTCGCGCACAGACGCGCGAATGGTGGGGTGGCCTCTACAAACAATTCGTTCAGGATGGCGTTGCAGGATTCTGGAACGACATGAACGAGCCCTCTGTCTTCGACGGCCCAGGCAAGACCATGCCTCTGAATACCGTGCATCGGATTCAGGAGCCGGGCTTCGCTACGCGCACCGCCACTCACGCGGAGATTCACAACATTGTGGGACTGGAGAACGCCCGCGCGACCTATGAGGGTCTTCTCAAGTTGCGCCCAGAGGAGCGTCCCTTTGTTCTCACGCGGGCTACCTTCGCCGGTGGTCAACGCTATGGCTTCACCTGGACGGGAGACAACTCCGCTACATGGAACCATCTTCGCCTTGCCACGCAGATGATAATGAATCTTGGCATCAGCGGCATCTCCTTTGTGGGCGATGACATTGGCGGATTCAACGGCTCGCCGGAACCGAACCTGCTGACTCGCTGGATTGAAGTGGGTGCCTTCAATCCGCTGTACCGCGATCACACGACGCTTGGCTCTTTGCCGCAGGAAGTGTGGGTCCACGGACCAAAGCACGAGGACATCCGCCGCCGCTACATTGAGACGCGCTATCGGCTGCTGCCGTATATCTATACCCTGGCAGACGAAGCCTCGCGTACCGGCCTGCCCCTGGTGCGCCCTGTGTTCCTTGAGTTCCCGGAGGTCTTTGCTCCGCATGCTCCTTCATTCGACGCACTGGACACGGAGTTTCTGCTTGGACCCAGCCTGCTGGTTGCTCCACCGCCGTTTGCGGAGACGCTCGATGACTACACGGTTTCGTTGCCAAAGGGTCAGTGGTACGACTTTTGGACAGGGGCAAAGAAGTCCGCTCCTGCGCCGGGGCCATCCTTCGCCGAAGAGGTGACCGAGGAGGCAGCAGGGAAGAGCGAAAAGTCTGTTCCGCCTCCGACGATTCACCCCGTTTTGGAGACTCTGCCCGTCTATGTACGAGAGGGCAGCATCCTTCCGCTTCAGCCCCTGGTGCAGAGCACCGACGAGACCCCGGTTGGGCCGCTGGAGCTTCGCGTGTATCCTGGGCCGCAGTGCAGCGGCTCTCTCTACCTGGACGACGGGCACACGCTGCGTTACCAGCATGGCGATTTCCTGCGTCAGGCCTTTACCTGCAGGAGCGACGGAAATAATCTGCGCGTCAGCTTCGGTAGCCGACAGGGAGGGTATGCGCCCTGGTGGAAGAGTATCGAAGTGGTGATCTACGACTGGCCCTCGGCGCAGGCGGATGCCAGATTCGGGAACACTGCAACGTCGCTGAAGACAACCTATGATGCTAGTCTGCACGCGCTCCACGTGCTCATTCCGGATGTGGCGGGAGATGGCGAACTCAGCGTTGCGGGACGGACAGCACACTAGTTTTACAACCACTACAATTAACTGGAATCTCAGGCGCGGCTATCCTTCATTGGAGGCCCCGCCTTTTGTATTTTAGGAAGCCGCACTTTTGTGTTTGAGGAGTTGCGTGGGTATATGCTGGCCTGGTTATCTGCCGCTCCAATGACTTGCGACATGCATCGTGAAGTGTGTCCCCATCGCGATCGCCCACAGCAGGATGCCAAGCGCGAATGGTCTTTTCTTCTGCCACAGAGCCACGGTAGCGAGCAGGGAAGTTGCTTCCGGCACGGCAAAGACCAGAAACCAGGCAGGCCAGGGCACTTGTCCCTTCCCCAGAGCGGGAAAGAGATGCTGCGAGAGCAGCAGGAGGCCGATTCCGCAGACGTTTAACGCAAGAGCAATGCCAACTCCTGACACGAATCCTGCGGTATTTCTCGCTAAGTGGTTCGGCATTTGTTCCTCGCATGCAACCATTTCCAGCGAATGCATCGCTTAAATGGCAGGGTCTGGAGGCGCCTTCGCCATTGGATCCTTTGACGCTTCCATAGTGGGAAGAGGAAGGCGTCCGGTCCAGTTTGCCCAGCCCCAAAAGATTGCGGTGGTGGAACTGAGCAATCCCGCAACTATGCCGATCGACCGCGGGCTGTAGCGTGTGGAAGCGATTCCGGCTCCCATCATCGATATCATCATCATGGTCCAGGTCAGCGTCTCGATGGTAGCGAAGACGCGTCCACGATATCGGTCGGCGACGGTGCGCAGGAGATACGAATAATTCAGAACAGAGTTCACGGCTATGCCACTGCGCGAAACGAAGATGAAGAGCAGGGCCATATCGAATCGTTGCGCACGGCTAAAGAGAACATACGCGCCTCCGTGAACGACATAGTCGATAAAGACGGTGAGCTTGTAGGCGTTGAAGGAAAGCCGCCTGCCGAGCCAGTTCGCCAGTGCTCCTCCGGCCAGCAGGCCCAGGCCGGCACAGCCCCAGATGATCCCAATGCCTGAAGCTCCGCGATTGAAGACTACCTCGCCAAAGAGCGTGAAGAGAATCTGCGCCGCGCCGCCGCCGGTGGCCCAACCAACAGCGAGCAATGCGATGGCCAGCACAAGTGGCACGGAGCGCATGTAACGAAGGCCCTCGCGGTATTCGTGCCAGGGGCGGATCACCTCTTCTTCAGCCAGCACCTTGTTCTTCGCACGAAAACCGGATGCATCCGGTGCGCACAGGTGCCAGATGCACCAGGCGGAAAAGACAAACGAGCCGGCATTGAAAACGAAAGCCCACTTGTATCCGATGGCGACGACGGTGGCGCCCAGAAAGGTTCCGATTGTGAGCGTCATCCACTGCGTAGTCTGAGTCAGCGAGTTGGCGGTGTGGATCTCTTCCGGGTTGGCGATTGTCGGCAGGATTGCCGAACGACCCGCCGTGAAGAAGGGCGACGCGACCATGAGCAGAGCGCTGAAGAGATACAGCACCCAGATGCGGTGCGACGTGAGAGCAAAAATAAAGCCGAGTGCGACCAGTGCCCGCATCAGATCGCTGGCAATCATGATTCGCTTGCGGTCGAACCGGTCCAGCAGCACACCTGCGAGCGGGCCCATCGTGATGGCGGGAACTGCACGGGCTAACAGGACTCCGGTGACGACCAGGCCGGAATGAGTGAGCGCCATGGCCAATGAGAAGACGGCGATATTGTTGAAATTGTCGCCAATCTCGCTGACAATCTGGCCCATCCACATAAAGCGGTAATTGCGGTTTCGGCTGAGTAGTTGGAGGAATTCGTGCATCAGCCGCGCTGACCTCTCTGACCTGCGCCCCCATCGCGCGCAGCAAGGCAAGCCTCTCTATTCTCAGCGCAGAGTTTAAAGACAATTCTGCGCATTAGTGGACCCCAGACTCAAAGAAACCATCCCCGCAGCTTTCTATCGAATGTTCTGAATTAGCCGAGTGGCGCGTCAACTCAGATGTTCTGAGTCGACGCTGGCCACCAGCGAATAAGGATAGATGACCTTATTATGGTACTGCAGTCCACCCATCCTTCAACACTCGCATCCAGCACCCGCATCCCGCCGCGGGCTTATCCGAACTACTTCTTAATCAGTTCCGGCACCGTTGGCACGATCTGGAATGTATCCATATCTTCCGGAGCAAATTTGAAGTTGGGGTTGTATTTTTTAGCATCCGTAATGAAGTCCGGCTCCGTGGATCGCCAGGCGAAGAAACAAACGGGGCATCGATAGACAACCCACACTCCCGGATCAGGAGATTTCGTCAGCACTTCGGTCTTGTCTGTTTCGCAACGTGGGCACATGGGATATTTCTCAGCGGTCATCGTGAACCTCCCTTTTGAGCAATCATGTCGGTTATCTTCTTCATCCATTCCTGGGTGCCGGATGGATCGCGAAGCTCCTGGCTGTAATGACCGTGAGTCTCAGGCGGAAGGGGAGTCGTCGCATCGATCACCATCTTGTAGGTCATCCCCTCTGGATCCGATCCTGGATCTAACGAAAGCACGGGCATGCCTGGAAGGACAACGAGATCAAACTGCGGATTGAATTTGGTTGAAATTGCCCACATCACCTGCGGGAGATTGTAGGGATCGACCGTCTCATCCACAACGATGACGACCTTGGCATAGCCCATCCCGTGTGGAGTGGACAATACGCGCAGGCCGACCGACTTGGCGAATCCTCCAAAGCGCCGCTTGGTGGAGACGATCACCACTAGCCCATGCGTATAAAGAGCATTGACGGAGACAACCTCCGGGAAGGTCTCCTTGAGTTGCACGTAGAGCGGAGCTCCAGTATTAATGCCAAGCAGGTAGTCGATCTCTGTCCAGGGCATGCCCAGGTAGAGGTGTTCGAAGATCGGGTTCTTGCGGTGCGAGACTCGCTCGATCTCGATCACGGGCATGCGGCGCCCTCCGGAATAGTGACCGGTAAACTCGCCGAATGGTCCTTCGGCCTCTCTTACCCTGGAAAGAATCTTTCCTTCGAGGACGAACTCGGATCCCCAGGGCGCATCGAGGCCCTTCAACTCGGTTGTGGTAACCGGATATGGAGCACCTTGCAAAGCGCTCGCCATCTTGTATTCCGACTGGTTGTACAGGATCGGCATGCCGGAGACAATGCTCATCAGCGGATCGTTGCCGAGGCAGATCGCAACTGGCAGATCCTTGCCTTGCTCTTCTGCTCGCGCAAGGTGAATCGCGATGTCATGTTCCGGAACAGGCTGAATGCCAATCCGATTGCGCCCCTTTACTTCGAGCCGGTACATTCCGCAATTCTGCGTGTCTACGTTGTCCCAGTCGTCGAGATCGCGCGACACGACCGTTGCCTTGTCGATATAAAAACCGCCATCGCCGCTATTAATGCGGAGAAGAGGCATCAGGTCGTACAGGTTGATGTCCTTATCGACGACAACTTCCTTCCATGGCGCGTCGGTACGCTTCTCGATCGTTCCTGGATAGGTCTGGTATCTCCTCACGAACTCAAAGAACTGTTCCTTGAGAGGCGTGTCCTTGGGCATACCGATTGCGAGTGCATGATTGGGCCAGGACGCGTGCACGTTCATCGCAACCTTCGCCGTCTTATAGCCCTTGATGTTCTCGAAAAACAGCGCGGGCGATTGGTCGCCCAGTTTCGTTCCAGCACACGCGGCAGAGCCGAGGTCAGGCTCGGGTAGAACAGGATCTGTGATCCTGAGCAATTGCCCATTCTTTTCCAGGACGCTGAGAAATTCGCGTAAATCCCTGTATGCCATATACAAACTCCGTATCCCTTGCGCCGAATCCGTATGCTTCCATGATGCTCGACGCAGCTAGTTTACGATTCGTTATTTTTGTGGGGAGCTGGTCATGCGGGCTTCCGTGCTCGCGCCACCCATTCGCACTTGGTTGTTTAAGCAATGATGCTGAGCACCCGGTTTGCGAATTCTTCGACGAGGTTATTCGCCGCTATAAAAATGCTAGCGCTATTGGGAAGATGATGGCACCTGCTTCAGTACTGCGAGCTTGTTCTTAGTGATACTCAGCGAAGATTCTCGGACGCAGAGGATCAGCGGAACTCCCTCTTTTAATGTCACACATCCGTCGCCCTCTCGATAAGATCGATTGCCTCGTATGCGATGCGGGACAATGCTCAACTGCAAGGCGGCACTATAACGACGGCCGTCGTGGGGTAAGAGCCGCTTGTAATGGGAGAGGTCAAATCCTGATCTCAGGGATGAGGAGCTACCACACATGAACTGAGACGAGCTGCGGGGGGCCTGCTTCGCCACCGATGACCTTCGTTTGGATAACTGCCTCTACATTCCGATCTTCCCAATGGGCGGGAAGCTTCGAAACTAGTTCCCGGAGCGACGATTCAGCCGTCAGAAATTCGGCTGCTGCCGAAGTGCCACTGCCTCCAATACCCGCTGCTATAAAGATGGGCTTCTCCGAAGTAGCATCATGCAGTCGCGCGACGATGGCGTAATCCTGCTTGATCTGCGAGTGAGGGAGTGAAAAGTCTATATGCCATCCCGTATTCTCCGGATGTTGTCGATCCGCAATCATGGCAAGCTTTGCCTCAGGAACAACTGCAAAATGGAACCGCAATGGATCGGTAATGTGCAGTGTCCAAGGATTATTGAGGCCGGCGACGAGCACCACAGGGCCACCGCGCAGATCGTTATAGGTGGTGGTTGCGGAAGAAAGCGTCCGGTAAGATTGCCCATGCATTGAGAGGAGAGAAGCAAATCTTTCCAACGCAATCGCATCCACGAGCCCGACACGGTCCGATCGTCGGGTATCTTCGCCTGCGCTCTGAAGTTCCGGGGACGAAGGCGGTTGTGCTGGAACGGGGTTGCCTATGATGCCCACTGCGAGAAGCACCGGTGAAGGAGAATGAAATGCCGGCTGCCACCATTTGTCGAGCGCGGCGTGACTTTGTGCTCGCCATTCAGCAGCTAAGGCAAGCAGAACAAGGATGGATAAAAGCCCCGCCAATGGAATAACGATCTTCTTCTTTATCCGTGGCTGGCGGATCGAAGGTAACTCGATCTCACCGTCAATTACCGCCAACTCTTCCGCTTGTCGCGGTGTAGCGACGGGAAAGAATTCTGGCACATAGGAGCCTGGAGAGAGTTCGATCCGCAGTTCCTGCTCGTGCCCGTTCTCGTGGTAATACTGTGCGATTCGCCTTCGGACTTCCCCTGAGGTAACGCGAACGATGGGATCGTTGTTGGTGTCGTACAGGGGATCGCGCCCAAAAACCTCGACACCTATCGTACGTTCCTTCAGAAAGTCTCTTTGTCCGGCAAGACTCTTCTCGACCACATAGCGGAGAAATGGTGAGTACCGTTTGCTGTGTTTGAACAGCGGACTTAGCAGAATCCGCTCGAGTTGCTCGGCGACCATCGCCCGGTCATTCGAGCTACTAGGGATCCAGTTGGTTGTGCTGGGCTCAGTCGACATTGTCACGTGTACCTGCACTGTCCATAAATAGAACCAAAAGGTACAGCTTCGCGCCGACGAATGTCAAAGGGGCAGTCCCCGGTAGTTTGTGGTTTGACGACCGTATGATACGTGCCTTCCAGATTTGTATTACGTCAGTTTAAGCCCAACATACTAAAGCGGCTGCAGCCAGCACAGGCATCATACTCAGCGCACATACCGTAAGTAACTTCCCTCCTTCAAAAATGCTCAATATGGTCCCCTCCAATTCTATGCGGGACTCGTTCTCGAACCTTAGTTTCATTTCTCAGGCCAATTTCTTAAGGGCTGGAGGACGCTCCAGAGGGTCGCAGTCTTCAACGGACATGGGGGAGGCAATTGTCCGGCGGCTGATTGGTGATCTCCCAATACTAACCCGGCAAGAGGCAGCCTTCTCCCCGGATCGTTCAAACCATCGACACAAAAACTATTGCGCTCATTTGTAAACCTTTAAGGAGGGCACTTTGATTAAGCACAAGATATTCATCTGGTTCCTGGCAATTTTCTTTGTCAACTGGGCTGCGCCACTCTTCGGCCAGGCGGTAAGCGGAACGCTTTTGGGGACGGTCACAGACACGACTGGTGCGTTCGTACCAAGCGCAAAGATTACTGCTACCGAAGAAAAGACTGGAGCTTTGCATCAATCTTTATCCAATGAGAGCGGAAACTATACCTTTCCTGATCTCTCCCCTGGTACATATGACGTCACTGCCGAGGCCGCAGGTTTTAAGAAGGTGACTCATCAGAAGATCGAGGTTATGATCAACTCCTCGATCCGCGTAGATCTTGCTCTGGCTCCGGGAAGTGTTTCCGAAACCGTTCTCGTGACAACGGCTCCGCCACTCCTTCAGACGGACCGCGCCGACATCAGTACAAAAATTGAGTCGCGCGAAGTCACCAACTTACCTATTAGCGGCAATCGGAATTTCCAATCGCTACTGAATCTTGTTCCCGGGACTTCGCCTGCGACCTTCCAGCACTCTCAATTCTTTAATGCGCAAAGTGCTCTGCAGACTCAGGTGAACGGTTTACCCCGAATCGGCAATCTATATCAGATTGAAGGTATCGATGATGATGAGCGCACCGGCCTGCTACAGATCATTATTCCTCCAGCAGAAGCAATCCAGAATGTAGACGTTTCCACCAACAACTTTGAGGCGGAGATGGGACGTGCCACCGGTGCCGTCACAAACGTTACCCTAAAGTCCGGGACAAATGCGTTCCACGGTTCTGCATTTGAGTTCATACAGAATAGCGCGACGAATGCACGCACCTATTTCGGTGGCCCCCTGGGGCATCTTGCCTATAACTACTTCGGTGGCAGCATCGGCGGCCCGATACTAAAAGACAAGTTCTTCTTTTTTGCCGATTACCTCCGCACAACGGACCGCGAAGTTATCTCGAATACCTTCACGATTCCTCCGCCCCAGTTCTACACAGACAATGGCTCAGGCTTTATTGACCTGAGTGCGCCGCTGAATACCGCAACCGGTGCGGGACAGGTATATGACCCCAACACCGGCAACTCCGACGGATCCGGACGAAGCAAATTTGCAGGTAATCTCATCCCGATCTCCAGGGTGAATCCCGTCTCCTTAACGATCCTTCAAGCTTTGGGGAAGGTTGCGCGGCCAAATCAAAACACATCGAATCTTGCCAACCCAACGAACAACTTTGCTACGAAGCTTCCTTTCACCAAGACCACGGACAGTGTGGATGGCAAGCTCGATTACTCGATCAACGAGAAAAATCACCTCGGTGGACGTTATAGTTTTCAGCGCGTTCTTACCTTCCAGGCGCCTGCCTTTGGCGCGTTTCTAGGTGGTCCGCAGGGTGCAGGATTTCAGGGAACCGGCAATCAAAACGCATATAGTACGGGCCTGAACTACAACCATATTTTCTCCAATACCCTCTTCACTGAGGTCAGGTTCGGCGTCGCACATCTCCACAACAGCGCGCAGCCAAGCGATTACGGCACGAACGATGCAACCAAGATCGGCATCCCCGGGGTAAACATCGGCGGACAGCCTTTCACTAGCGGTCAGGTTGCCGTTACCGTCGGAAACTTCGGTCAAAGTGGCCAATCCTATCCTCTTATCGGTTATAGCGCTTCCATGCCGTGGATCCGCGCTGAGGCCAACATCGATCTGGTTAACAACTGGACTGAGGTGATTCGCAACCATACTTTAAAGTTTGGCGTAGATCTTCGGCGCGTTCGGGACGATCTGCTGCAAGACCAGACCTTCAGCCCGCGGGGAGCTTTTACCTTTGGCGAGAATCAAACTTCGACGATTGGTGCAACAACCAACGTCGCCAACGACATCGCCAGTTTTCTTCTTGATCTCCCAAGCCAGGTGGGACGCGATCTCAATACCTTCTTCCCGGCCTATAGACAATGGTGGTTCTTCACCTACTTCAGCGATAAATGGCAGATGTCGCCTAAGCTGACCGTAGACCTTGGCCTTCGCTGGGAATTCTACCCACCAGCCTCCCCGAAGATTGCAGGTGGCTTCTCAAACTACGATCCAACAACGAACAATCTTGTCATCGCAGGCAAGGGTGGTAATCCATCGAACCTTGGCATGAAGACGCAATACAAGTACTTTGCGCCCAGGACCGGCTTTGCTTATCGCGCTACGGATAATACGGTCTTGCGTGGAGGCTTCGGGATCAGCTTCACGGCTTATCCGGATAACCTCTATGCCTACAACTACCCGATCCGCGCCAATAACAGCTACCAGCCATTGAATAGTTATGGCCCGGCTTTGCTCAGCAATGGACAGCCAGCTACATTCCAGGCGGGATTCCCCGCACCGGTTCCAGTCACCATTCCGGATAATGGAATCATTCCGGCAACCACCCCGACGCTGATCTCGCAGGCATATAGCGTGATCCCTCTCGACTATAGGAATCCATATGTTGAGGCATGGAATGTGGCTGTGCAGCAGGCGCTTCCTGCGAGCTTCTCGCTCCAGGTCGCCTATGTTGCCAATCATGGGGTGCATCAACCTGCTGGTCAGAATATTAATCTTCCGAGTACCTACGGTGGTGGAGCAGCATCCGATCCTGAATACAACTGCATTGGATGTCCCGCGGGGAAACATCGTACCGCAGCAACGAATCTGTACTTTCTCGGGACCTCTTCGAACTATCAGTCACTGCAGACTCAATTGAACCGCAGGTTTACAAATGGGCTTTCGGTCACGACGTCGTTCACATGGGCTAAGGGGCTTAACTATGCCACTAATTCCAGTGGAAACGATGATGGTGCTCTGTTGTTCTTCATTAACCGGCGTAGAAATTATGCTCCTACGGATTTCGACCGGACACTCAACTATGAACAGAGCTTTACCTATGCTTTGCCATTCGGCAATGGGCATAGCCACTTCAGCTCAGGACTGGGGGCGGTAGCTCTCGGGGGCTGGAAACTCTCAGGGATCATCTCGGTGGTGTCTGGTCTCCCATTCACGGTCTATGCAAACCCAGGCTCTTTGAACACGCCCGGAACGGCGCAGACAGCAAGCCTGGCTCGTCCCTTCAAGGTGACGCATGGAATTGGCGCCAGCACGCATTGGTTCGATCCAACTGTATTTACGCAGCCAAGGGGATGCTCTTCCTTACCTTGCACAGAACAGAATGTAGGCCTGGGTAACACGGGTAGAAATCAGTTCAGGGGGCCTGGTTATATTCAGGATAATTTTTCTCTCTTCAAGAGCTTTACTATCTTCCGCGAAATGGCTCTTGAAACTCGAATTGACGCTTTCCAGTTGAGCAATACTCCGCAATTCGCGAACCCGAATAGCAGCACCAGCAGCATCATCACATCGGCAAACTTTGGCCAGGTTACCAGCACACTGGGCAGCGGCCAGGGAAGTGTGAATGGGGTTGGCGGAGGGCGTTCCTTGCAGGCATCGGCAAAGATCACGTTTTGACGAAGCTCTTGTTTCAAGGAAACCGAATTTCTCATCGGTAATCGGGATGGGCGGATCCGCCAGCTTGTTGGTGGTCCGCCTATCCGCTGAAGGACTGCAGCCTTGAGTAGTTCGTTGTTAGAACGATTGATTCAGGCAAGTGTTGAAAAATTCGATCTTTAGAGGCTCATAATGCATTATGCAAGGATGTCTCGCAGTCTCGTCCTACCACTCTTCCTGAGTGTGGTTTTTCTATTCAGTCAGGCTATCGCTCAAGCCCAAACCCCGCCGTGGATGAATACGGCACTCTCCCCTGATCAACGGGCCTCGCTGCTTGTTGGTGCGATGACGCTTGATCAAAAAATAGAACAGCTTCATGGAGCACCGGGGCCAATTCCAGAAGTTCCTTCGTGCGGCATTGGGTTTCGTCATATACCGGGGATTCCAAGTCTGCAGATTCCTACATTCCGAATCAGCAATGGCCCGGTGGGAATAGGGATGGGTGATTGCAACCCACAGGCGGCAGCGACAGGTGTTGTCTCCTCGCTGGGGCTTGCAGCCTCGTTCGATGTAGCTCAGGCGCGGGCATATGGCGACCTGGTCGGACGAGAGGCTATCAATGTAGGAGTGCACGAGGTGGAAGGTCCTGGGATGGACATGTCGCGCGTGCAGCAGGGTGGACGCAACTTTGAATATCTTGGTGAAGATCCGATACTCGCCGGAACGCTGGCCATCCCGTACATCCGTGCGATGCAGAAGCATGGAATTATAGGCATGTCGAAGCACTACGTTGCTAACGATCAGGAAACCAATCGGTTCACCTCCAACGAGATCATCTCTGACCGGGTTCTACATGAGATCAACTTATTGCCCTTCGAAATGTCGGTCAAGGATGGCGATGTTGCCTCAATCATGTGCGCGTATCCCCTGGTTAATGGGACCTACAACTGCGAGAGTGCGCCACTGATGAACGATGTGCTGCGCAATCAGTGGGGTTTCAAGGGCTATGTGCAGTCGGACTTCTTCGCGGCTCACAGTACGGCGCCGTCGATGCTGGCTGGGATGGACCTTGAAATGCCATCTGGAAATTACTACACCAGCAGCAACATCAATGCCGCGCTTGCCGCAAATGCCATCACCATTGCGAATATCGATACAGCACTCAACCGGCGATATGCCCAGATGTTCCGGATGGGTCAGTTTGACCGGCCCATTACGCTGACTCCGATCGACGCTGCTGGGGATGGCCTGATCGCACGAAAGATTGCAGAAGACAGTGTCGTCCTGCTCAAGAACGCCAACCGACTGCTTCCGTTAAGTACAAAGAATCTTCGCAAGATCGCGTTAATCGGGCAGTCCACTTACACCAGTGCCGTGGTCAATGGGGGCGGTGGAAGTTCTCGGGTGCTCCCGTTGTACACCGTGACGCCACTTCAGGGTCTCCAAAATGTGTTGACTCAACTCGGTTCGACCGCAACGGTAACGATGCTGATTGCCGCCCCCGATGGTAGCAATAATGCTGCCGCGGCTTCGTTGGCCGCATCCTCCGACATAGCGATTGTCATGGCGGGTGTTGTGACATCGGAAGGTAAGGATAGGCCGAGCCTCTCGCTTCCCGATAACCAGGATGCGCTGATTGCTTCTGTTGCCACAGCCAATCCAGAGCATACAGTTCTTGTATTGAAGGACGGCGATGCTGTGCTTATGCCTTGGGTCAATCAGGTTCCAGCTATACTCGAGGCATGGTATCCGGGACAGGAGGATGGCAATGTCGTCGCCGATCTTCTATTCGGAATTACAAATCCCTCGGGTAGATTGCCTATCACCTATCCGATGAATGCGAGTGATGTGCCCACAAGTACACCGGAGCAGTTTCCTGGAATCCTCGTGGGTGGTGTCCCAACGATCACCTACTCCGAGGGACTAAATAACGGCTATCGCTGGTATGAATCGCAGGGAATTACGCCACTGTTTCCCTTTGGCTATGGCCTTTCGTATACGGACTTCAGAATCTCTGATCTCGCTGTGAGCCGAAAGGTAACGGACGGAACCAAGCCAATCAAAATGGAATTTTCTGTCCGCAATATTGGTAACGTCAGAGGCGCCGTGGTGCCGCAGGTTTATCTCGGCATGCCTACGTCCGCTGCCGAACCACCAAAGCGTCTTGTCGCTTTCAAAAAAGTAACCCTTGATCCAGGCGAAATAAAGGAGGTGCAGGTCTGCATCGATCCCAATGCGACGAGCCATCCGCTTGGGTATTGGGAGAGTCTGACGCAGAACTGGGTGATTGCTGACGGCGCCTACAAAATATACGTCGCTAACTCGTCAGCGGACACCGTCCTCTCCGATTCAATCGTCGTTCGTAAGAAGACCAACAGCCAGGAGAATACCGGAAGCGACGATAAGAGCGATGCGGCAGGCGAGTCCTGCCACGATCAGCAGCCAGACTAAGTGCACGAATCTCGGGTTGCTAACCATGTATGTGCCGGCTTGGCTGCATAAGGCCGGCACATCAAGGGCAAGAGGAAGAAAGCGCCATGACCTTTGGAGACCAGGCCATGGCGCTTTCTCTATTCTCACTGGCCTTAATTTCTAAATTCTTAGCACTGAGCTTGCAAGAGGCAGATATGCGCGCAGTTGACGATTGGCGGCCTCAACTCTGCTGCTGCATTGGGGGACATTTTACCGAGCCAAAGGAGCAGAAGACACAGCAATCTCCCGGATTGGGACGTAGCACCGTCTTGCAATTATCACACTCATAGTAGAACTGGCAGGCGTCGGTGGGCATCGTTTCTCGCTTAGCGATGCCGCAATGTGGGCAAGTAAGCACAGATTCCAGAACAATCCCGTTCATCGCGATATTACCTCCTTACCGTGGAGGGATAGCCTGCGTTTGTGGTTGCGCGAGTCAGTGCCTCGGGCTTGGTCTTGTCCGGATCGTAGGTTACGGTAGCTGTCTTTGTGCCAAAATCCACCTTCACAGCGCTTACACCGGGGATCTTCTCGATCGACTTCTTAACCGTAATGGGACAAACCTCACACGTCATGTTCTTGACGTCCAGGGTAACCGTTTTAGGTGTAGCCGCCATTGCTATTTGAGAAAACATAGCAAGTGCGGCAATCAGTAGTTTGCGCATAGAATCTCCCTTCAATAGAAGAGTGGTGCGAACCATGGTGCGGCCAATAGACCGACCAATAAGGCCGTAACAACCCAGAAAATGATACGTTGCCGTCGAAGTGTGCTGGGATTGGCGCATGGCATCTCAGGCGCGCACACTTGCGGAGCCAGGTAGAGTTTGTAGCCGGCCAGTCCGAGAAAGACAAGCGTCAGAGCAATGAAGATTGGCCGGAACGGCTGCATCACTGTCAGGCTCCCAACCCATGTACCGCCGATTCCCAAGGCGAGCAGCACAAGCGGTCCAACACAGCACACGGATGCACCTATGGCGGCTAAGGCGCCCGCAATCAACGATCCTTTGTCAGTGAGATGCACCCTATCATTCTCCTCGACGCTAGCGCCAAAACGCAAATGGGCCGCGAATCATTCTGCCCGATCTTCCCGAGAAGGTTGATAGGCCTCTGTAGTTGTAGCGCATGCCGATTCATTTCCTGGATGGTCGATTGGGCCATCGAATCTATTGTGCTTCGGAATTTGAGAGCATCGTTTTCAAAAAGCCGTGGAGCCGCTCTCCGTATCCCTCTGGAAGCTCGAAGACTCGCTCATCGCCTGTAATCACCAGCATCTTCCGCGTGCTGTCATAGACCGCGCTGCAGCGGCGGCAACCGCGCAGGTGCCTTTCAATCTTTTGTCGCATCTCGTCCGAAGCGTTTCCATCCAGGTATTCGGAGAGATGCGCGATTATCGTTTTGCAGCTAACCATGGGTTCAATCCTTTCCAGCGTTCCCAAACCGAGATTCCAGGCTTCGCAAAAATTGGGGAGAGAGACTCGCGCAGCATGAGGCGAGCACGATGTAACCGAGTCTTGACGGCGGATTCGCCAATTCCCAGCACTTCTACAGTTTCGGCGACATCGAGGTGCTGCATATCGCGAAGAACAAAGACCTCGCGGTAGATATCGGGTAGCTCCGCAAGCGCCCTGCCGATTGCCTCTCGCACTTCTTTCTTTTCGACCTCATCGCTTGGCAGGTCGCGCCAGTCCGCAAATTGCTTTGGGGAAAAGGGCTTTTCATCCGATGTTTCCGTCGCAACCTGATCGATGGACTCGTAAAGGTACTGACGCCTTTTTCGCCGGCACATTCTTGCCTCGTTTGCGATGACCCGCATGGCCCACTGCTTGAATTTATCGCGTTCCATTAGCTGTGCGAGGTTGCAAAATATCTTCATCATTGCCTGTTGTACGGATTCTTCAGCATCGTCATGATTGCGAACGATCGAATATGCCTGGAGGAAAAAGCCTCGTTCGTACGGGCGAATCAGATCGTGGAAGAGGTCCTTCTCTCCCGCCAGGATTCGCGGGATCAACGCGGCGGTTGCCGCTTCTTTCGCCTTCCGCTCTTGCGTCATCGCTATCAAGAAACTCACCCTATGAGGACGATTCGCCAGAATCGATTACGTTACAGATTCAATCGAGCGACCGATGCACGACGGAGCGGATTGGAAGACACGCCTGGAATACTCCGGCAAGGGGGCTATCAATGAAGCCGAGCCAGGCCATGGCAAGCCAGCCTAACGCAAGGCCAAAAGCCGCATGTGCAAGGGTGACGGTCACGGGGAATCCCTTGGAAAACTCCAGACCAAGAAAGCCTACACCCAGTGACGCTACGACGGGACTCAACAGGAAGCCGAAGCCGAGGAGCACGCCAAAAGCCGCTCCGAGCCAGCGGCGGCAGGTTCCAAAGGCAAGCACATAAATCAGCCCAAAGCTGGCGCCGTTCCAAAAATGATAGAGCCACCCAGCAACATCTGACTTCATAGAAGGCCCGGAGGCGAACTGGTCGAGCAATAGCACGCCCATCAATCGGGGAAGGTTACCGGGCATAAAACCAAGCCAAAAGCCTGGCAGTCGGACGGCCTCCAGCGCAATCGTGGCCACCGCTCCGGCTGCCAGGCCCAATGCGCTGATTCTTGCGAGCGAGCGATCAACACGGTACAGCAGGCCGATGGTGAGCAGCAGAAGTAGAGATGCCGGCAAAAGCGCGAACTTCGCCAGAATATCCATCGAGCTTCTGCCAGACTCTGCAATCGGAAAGATGAGCGGCGACACTGAGGCCGCCGCAAGCAATATAAGGATGGACAGTGTTCGTATCATGGAGCACTCCTGGAAGGAGGGTTCGCAGTCCTCCTTCCTTGCCACTTTGCAGTTGTCCTACTGGGCGACCATGTGGGTCAGCATATCGAGCTTTTGATCGAGCATGGTTGCGGTCTGATCGATGGTTCCATTGTCGAACTGCTTCAGCATCACCGATGGTTTGTCATAACTAAGGAAAGTTTTGCCGGCAGTGCTCTGGTAGATGTATACGCGGAGGGGAAGGTAGAGGCCGGCGGCAGGATCCTTTTCAAACACCTGCTTGCCGACATTGGGGTTGCCTACGAGAAACAAGGTCCCCTTCATACTGAGGCCGGTCATCTTGAGCATGTTGCCCTGATCCACGGTGCTCATCACCATCATGCCCCCTTTGCTAACGGCCATCTTGAAGGTCTCGACAGTTTGCTCGTAGGACTTGTTGCTGGGGACGCTCACACGTGTCTCTTGCGCGAAGGCCGCGGCGGCAAAAGCTGCGAATAGGGCAGCAGCAAGCGTGGTGCGGCGTAGAAGGCTATTCATGGTCATCGAAATACTCCTGGCGTTGAAATGAACTCAATACCCGCTGATGGTGCCTGCGGTTGGCTTTCTCGTCCGCAGCAGTTGCGAGCATTCATCACGAACGATTTCCAGGAGCAGGAAAAGTTACAGCGCTTCGAACCATCGTCTGAACCATCCCAAAATCTGGGAAGCCGGAAGCCGCGGGGATGGCAGCATCCTGCAGGTTGCGAATCGTTGCGTATCTCCAATGTTTGCCTAACTATACTTGCGACAGTCTATGCGTCGTACGCTGTGTTCAGCAGCGTCTTAGCATCTGTCGGAGGCTTCGGCAACACCAGCTAAATATAGGGTTCGATATTTTTCTTGACAGCGTTGCAAGGCGATGAATAAACTTTCGCTCAACGTTATCGATAATATATTTTATCTTATTAAAGGTTACGTCTTGCTTCGCTTTTGCGCATTTGAAGGCCTCACCGCAGGCCAACATAAATCCAGGGAGAGGTACGCGGTGCGGTCTTGTTCTCTCTTTTTTTGGCGGACAGCACACCACAAACTCGCATGCCTGGCGTCTTCTCGAAGCCTGGCAAGAGTTAACGACCCGTCATGAATTCCCGTTTCACGATACTCAGGAGGCAGTAGAGGTGAGAATTCCATCTTTGCATCGCATCTTCGCAATCTTCGCAATGCTGGTTCTGGCGGCAGCGCTTATCCCGGCATCGTCCGCGCAGGAGACCCGAAGCATGATCTTCGGCCGCGTCCTCGACTCTTCGGGCGCAGTTGTTCCGTCCGCGCAGGTTACCGTCGTTGACAACGATACTAACTTCACCACCAAGCTCACAGCCAATGCCTCCGGCTACTACGAGGCTCCGCTGCTCATGGCCGGTAACTACAGCGTCATTGTTGAGGCTAAAGGTTTCAGGACAGAGACACAAGCGGGCATCAGCCTTCCGATCGCTACGCATCAGGAGGTGAATGTAACTCTTAAGGTGGGCGATACGGCGGAGACCGTGACCGTGACCGCCAGTTCCACGCTCATCGAGACTGACCCGCTCTCCAGCGGATACCTCATCGACAGCCGGAGCCTGCACAGTCTTCCAGTCCTTAACAACAACGTGACTCTGCTGGCCAAGGTTGCGCCAGGAATTCAGAGCAACGGTGGAGCGGATGGATACAGCAATCCCGCCTTTGGATATATAGGAACGTCCTATTCGACCGGCGGCAATGTCGGCGGCAACTCCTTCTCGATCGATGGAGTTCCCAACAACGGCAATATTCGCCGCGTCTCTTCTCAGCCGCCATCCGATGCTGTATCCGAGTTCAAAGTCGAAACATCGAACTTCGATACTTCTGTGGGACACACTAGTGGAGCCAGCTTTTCGGTCAGCACCAAGTCCGGCACCAACGACTTCCATGGTTCGCTCAGCGAGCAGCACTGGAGGAACGAGTGGAACGCGGCCAACTTTTTTGTAAAGGCACAGAACCGGGTCTCCATTGCGGCCGCCGAAGCGCAAGGCAACACATCCCTGGCCGACAGTCTGAGGAACAAGAAGCTCAATCCAGCTGGACACTCCAACAACTACACGGGCACCATCGGCGGACCGGTCAGAATTCCCGGTCTCTATAACGGCAAAGACAAGATGTTCTTCTTCTTCAGCTACAGCGGGCTAAACGATCGCGTGTCGGCCAATACGGTGTATTGGAACCGCACAGTCCCGACACTCAAGGAGCGCGACGGCGACTTCTCCGATCTGCTGCAGGTGGACCCTGTCCTATATCAGCTCTACGATCCGCTTACAACGCGTCCCGATCCAACGCGTCCGGGCCACGTCATCCGCGATCCCTTTCCTGGGAACATCATTCCCAAGAGCCGCATGATCAATCCGGTCTATAACTACTACACCAGGCTGATGCCAAACCCGAACAACGCTCCTACCAACACAGCTCTGGCTCCCACAAACAATTACCTCGCCAGCAGAATGCCGTGGAAGTTCGACTATAAGAGCATGTCGGGCAGAGTGGACTATCAGCTCTCCAGCAAAAATCGTTTCTTCGTACGCACGCAGTACTGGTCAAATAACGAAGCCAACCAGGACTGGCTCTATGAGACAGCCCCAGGTTACGGAGGACTTGTCGGGAACCGGCTTGGCATTAGCTCAGGCATGGACTGGGTCTGGACGCCGAGCAGTAGCTGGCTCTTCGATATTTCCACCGGCTTCCAGCGTTTCACCGACGGTGTGCTCGATCAAGCACAGCGCAAGGTCGAGCCATCGAAGGTAGGACTGCCGTCTTACATCGATCAATATGCTGGCGGTAATTACACTGCGCCGCTGATGAGGTTCGCAGGTTATGACTCGCTCAGTTGGAACTGGATGGGTAAGCCTGCCCGGTACGACAACATCATCGGAAAGGTCGATGGTTGGCGTACTTTGGGGATGCACACGATCCGTTTCGGCTTTGATCAGTACCAGCTAGCCAAGACGAATTATGGATTCAACTCCGGGATCAACACCTCCGGCAACTTCAATTTTGATAACTCGTTCACCAGCAGGGACGACGACGGCAACGTGCCGGCCGGCTCTCTGGGCCATAGTTGGGCGGCATTCCTGATGGGGCTGCCGACCTCGTCTTCCATTGCTACCTCTCCCAGCGTTGCGCTGCGCAATGCACAATATGGCTGGTACGTCGAAGACGGATGGAAAGTGTCTCCGAAGTTGTCGGTGAACATCGGCCTACGCATGGAATATGAGACCGGAGCAACCGTGCGCCACAATCAGGCGCTTGGAACCTTTGATCCCAAACTAAGCGTGCCGATCGCCGCGGACGCGCAGACTGCCTATGCAGCAAACCCGATCCCGGAGCTCCCCGCAGCGCAGTTCCAGGTGACCGGAGGCACAACGTATGCCGGTCTCAATGGCGCTCCGCGGGCTTTGTGGAAGAACGAGCTGATGTTCCTTCCTCGCTTTGCAGCCGCATACTCCATCGACTCAAGGACGGTCGTGCGCGGAGGCTATGGTGTGTACTACGACACCCTGACCGTGCGTGACTTCAGCTATGGTCTCCCTAATCAGTTCGGCTATAGCCGTACAACAACCACAACATTCAGCACCGACTTTGGCCAGACCTGGGCCTCAGGCGATCCGAAGAACGGTATATCGCCGCTCACCGATCCCTTTCCTGTGCGCACGGATGGCAGTCGATTCGATGTTCCCGTTGGGAATGCACTCGGCGCGGCAGTAACGGATGGACGCGGCTACTCCTATATCCCGTATGACCTTAACCGTGCGCGGCAACAACGCTGGCGCGGCGGTCTTGAACGCCAGTTCGGGAACGACATTCTGGCTGAGGTAGCCTATGTCGGCTCTTACTCGAGCGATGTATATGTTAACCAGGATATGGAACCGTTGCCTCAGCAGTACTGGGCGACCGGCAATGTACGGAATTCGGCCAATGCCAGCAACCTTACTAAGAACGTCACGAATCCATTCAACATCAATAACTTTGCCGATCTGAAGACAAGCAATCCAGTGGTCTATCAGGATATGAGCAGCAACTCCTTCTTCAAAAGCAAGACCATTCCAAAGTATCGCTTGCTTACGAAATACCCGCAGATCCCCGGTCTCTCTAACTCCTACTCGCCGCTCGGCAGGGTGAAAACGAATTCGATCGAGGCGCGCGTTTCAAAGCGCTTCTCGCGCGGATTCAACCTGGACGTGGCTTACACCAGGATGTGGGGCGAGGCGAAGGATTACTTCTTCAACTCGTTCGACGCAACGCCGAGCTGGCGTGAGAATACACAGACGCGGCCGCAGCGCTGGACCGGAACCAGTGTCATTGAGCTACCGTGGGGCAAGGACAGGAAGTTCTGGAACAGCGGATGGCGAAGCAAGGTCTTTGGTGGATTCCAGATGGCCGGGACGTATGAGTATCAGCCTGGTCCTATGTTGAGCTTCCCGAACGCTTTCTATTACGGCAACCTCGGGGACATTCGTAAAGGCCCGCAAAGCATTCAGAAGTGGTTCAACACCGCAAACTTTGAGCGCTCTGCATCGAAAGCTCCAGCTTCGTTTCAGGCGCGAGCCTTCCCGCTCAACGTAGACGGGGTACGTGCAGACAGCACAAACATATGGAACGGAGACTTGCAGCGCACCTTCCCGGTTACGGAGAAGGCAAATCTGATGTTCCGCTTCGATGTGTTAAACCTGTTCAATCACACAACCTTTTCCGGGCCGAGCACGAGTCCGACAGACTCGAACTTTGGGAGAGTCACCAGCGTCACCGGAACTCCTCCCAGGTACCTGCAGATTATGGCGAAGCTTCAATTCTAAACGGCAATCTCCATCAACAATACGCAGCCGGCCACATGCAAATATGTGGCCGGCTGTTTTATTTCGCCTCCCCCAATTGGCGCCGATTGGCTTATATCCCTATCAGCCTGTTGCAGCTTGAAGTCGACGATTCATCGGCTCTTAAGGTTCCGAGTGATATGGTTCAGTGGTGCGGATTACTCCGCTCGTCTTTCCATGGCAACAGAACGCATCATCAGGGAGAAACCACATGCGAAAATCTCAATTTTTGAAAGTGTCATCAACTGCTCTGCTTCTGGCTGCGGCTCTTCTTCCCGCGTCTGCCCAGTCACAGTGGAAGGTTGAAAAAACGCTGCATATCGGCGGCGAAGGCGGATGGGATTATGTAACGGTGGATGCCATTCAGCATCGCCTTTTTGTCACGCGGACCACCCACACTATGATCCTCGACTCTCAAACCGGGAAAACGCTGGGTGATGTTCCAGGACAGAAGATTGCGCATGGTGTTGCGATCGTTCCGAAGCTCAATCGCGGGTTCATTACCGACGGTGGTGGAAAGGGTGCCATTCTTGTCTTTGATCTGAAGACGTATGCGGTGCTTGGTCGCCTGGCTGCACTCCCGGATGCGGACGGCATCATTTACGATGCTGGGACGGATGAAGTGCTTGCTGTGGCAGGCGACAGCAATGCTCTTATAACCTTCAAGCCCGAGATCGATCCGAAGAACGGCAAGATCGACGAGCCTATTCAACTTGGCGGCGCGCCGGAATTTCTCGCAACCGATGGCGCAGGTAAGGCATACATCAATCTGGAAGACAAAGATGTGGTCGCAGTGGTCGATCTGAAGACGCGGAAGGTCGTTGATCGCTGGCCCGTAGCTCCTGGAGGAAAACCGGTAGGTATGGCCATGGATCGCGCCACGCACCGGTTGTTTATCGGGTGCCGTAACCCGCAAAAGCTTGTGGTGATGAATGCGGAGAATGGCAAGGTAGAGGCTTCGTTGCCTATCGGTGCGGGCGTGGATGCCACTGCGTTCGATGATGGCCAGGCCTTCGCCAGCTGCCGCGATGGATCGCTCTCCGTTGTGGGAGAAAAGACAGGCATGTTTGCAGTCGAGCAGTCTGTGAAGACACCCGATGGCGCCCGCACGCTTGGCCTGGATGAAACCCATCACCGCTTATTTCTGCCGACAGCGGAGTTCGAACCAGCCACCACAGGGCGCCCAAAAGCAAAGCCCGGTACATTCATGATCGTTGTAGTGGATCGGCAATAGCTGCTTGTAGCGGGAATCTTGCGTGCAAAGCACGAATGCCGCTTGATTCCTGCGAGAGCGCGCCCATTTTGCTAGCGCGGCATGATCTTGACGGTGGCGGTGCGGGCTCGTGTGGCGATCATCGGCTTTAGGTATGGGCTTCCTTTGTACTTCGCACGATAGGCATCGTCGATCTGGTCGTTGATTGCTTCGTCCGCGAGCTCGAAGGCGACCTCCTTCGTCATGCCGGCGGCAGTGATCCGCCCCGCCTTCTGCCGAACAGCCGCCTGATACCAGCGAGAATTCTTCCCGTTGTAGCCGCGCACATAAAGGTCCCCGTCGACCGCGACAGACCAAATCCAAGTGGGTGTTCCGTACGTCACCCCGTCCTCACGGAACGGTGAGATGTGCAGATCGTCGGTCTCAGCGATCTTATGTAGGTCATCTTCCGACCAAGTGGTCATTTTGGGTCCTCCTCTAAAACCTGCTGCCGAACTTATAGTACTGCTCATTCAGGGCGCAACAGAACCTTGATTGCGCGACGTTCGTCCATTGCGCAACAGCCGTCCGCCACTTGATCGAGGGGCAAAGTCAGGCCGAAGACCTCGCCAGGGTTGACTCCGTGCGGGACGCCAACGTAGCCGATTGATCTGCCCGGTCGCTTAACACAGTATGAACTCGCCTTCTCTATCCTTCGCAAAGAAACAACAAACGCTCCGGAACAAGGTGCGCGATGGCATTGAACATCGGGTGTTATCCATTGGTTCGCGAATTGTTAACAGTTTGCAAATTGAGGGGCTGACTTCGGGAGATTGGGTCTTTCTAGACACTCCTTGTGTGTAGAGATGCAGATATTCAGTTTTCAACCCAAGCAGGAGCAGCGCGCAAGGTTCGAGGATATTGTCCTCGCATACTATCCCCGTCTCTTGCAGTGGGCCCTGCAGCTCACCCACGACCGTTCGGAGGCCGAGGACCTCGTACAGGAACTGTACCTGCGTGTTGCGCGCATCGATGCTGCGCCTGAGACCATTGAAAACATCGACAGTTATCTGTTCTTCGTGCTTCGCAATCTGCACTATGAAAACTTGCGGCGGGCGCGGACCAGCGCAATCGACGACCTCGCGATCGTGGATCATGAATCTCTGGCGCGAGGACTGCGAGCGGTGGACCACAGCAAGCTACCGTTTGTCCGCGCCGAACTGGAACATGTTTGTGACTATCTCTGCGATCGAAAGATCACATCTCGCTCTGCAAGCATTCTGCTCCTCCGTTTCTTTCTTGGGTATTTCCCGGGAGAAGTGATGAAAGTCGCACAGATGAGCCGGACGGCGGTCGATAAGGCCGTACGCCTGGCGCGACAAGAAGTGCGGCTGGACCTCGCTGCGAATACCGGCCCTCGAAGGACAGAGCGCGATCGGGAACGGAGAGTGGGAGCGCGCGATTCCAAGGGGGATCCGCAGGCTCTGTTCCTGGCACTCCGCGCACAGGTGTTTGATGGGTGCTCGGGACAGTGTTTCGCGCGTGGCTTCTTGCAGCGGCAGTATGCCAACCCGGGCCCTGGATTCACGACCGAGGAACTGGCGCACCTAGTCAGTTGCCGCAACTGTCTGGACAAGGCCAATGCGATCCTGGGACTCCCATTGCTTGCCGAACGATTTCTGGATGAGACCATCGGCCGCGACACGCCGCAAGGGCCAGACGGAGACTCCGGTGGCAGCGGCATGCCGACTCTTATTCGTGGTTGGGGTAAACGCCCGAAAGAGAATGTTGCTCAGATCCGCCGGCGAATGGAGAGGCGTGTTCTGGAGGCCATGCAGCACCGTCCGCAGCGTTTGCTTGTCGTAGTGGACGGGGATATTCGAGCCTCTCAACGGGTGACCGCGCCACTGAGCGAATTGCAGGTGGAATTGGGCCGACATGAAAAGCCCACTTACATTGAGATTCTGAGCGAACAAAATATTTGCATCGCATTCCTGATGGTGCGTACGCCAGACCTGAGCCAGGAACTCGATCAGCTCCGCGAGATTCAATTGAGCGATGACCGGACGATAGAGTTGCTCATTTCTTTTGCCATGGAGACCCCGACGATTCAGGTAATTTATCGCGATCCGCTCGTGAGCCTGGATGGTGCTTTGGAGGAGCCGGGCGAAATGGCGATTCCCGTCACCCTGTCAGCGAGTTCCATGAACGCTACTCCTTCCAGGCCAGCCGCGGACGGATACGCATCTCTGCGCCATTGGGTCCGCTCCTGGTTCCCCCGAATTTCCCCTCCAAAGATGAGCCCTTTATTTGCAAGCGCAATGGTGCTTGGATTTGCCTCGATTCTCTGCTTCGTATTCTGGATGCGCAGTGGTCCCAACGTCTCGGCGAAAGAACTTCTCACACGCGCAGAAGCATGGGATGCTTCCGCTGCGAGTACGAGCAAGCCCGGGGTCATTTATCAAAGAATCCGGATAAGCACACCGAACCGGAGCGTTGAGCGAACGATCTACCGCGATCCGGCAGGCAAGCGGAAACCTCGGCAACACGAATTGGACAACATCGACCAGCAACTCAAAATGCGCCTTGAATCCGCGGGAGTGAGTTGGGACGCGCCGCTCTCCGCCAGCAGCTTTCAGGCCTGGCATGATCGCCAGCGTTCCGTCCGTGACACAGTGACGCGCAGCGAGAATCTCCTTACACTCACCAGTTTCGCAAGTGACAGTGGGCCGATCATGCAGGAGACGCTGACTGTTCGCGAGAGCGACTTCCATCCAGTGCGGCGCAGCATCGACATGCGCGGCGTTGGCAACATCGAAATTGCTGAGCTGAATTACGATGTGATGCCCTGGGGAGCGCTGGATGGCGACTGGTTTGAACCGAGCGTTGCACCGCTTGTCAATCCCCATCGAGGCCCCGGCGTGCTTTCGCATCCTCTCATTCCATTGAGCGAGGATGAATTAGACGAGGCGGATCTGGGCGTGCGACTTGCGTTGAATCAGCTTGGCGCCGACACGGGTGAGAGGGTAACCATGGTGCGGACGCCTACCGGAATTCAGGTCAAGGGCATTGTGGCCACCGAAGATCGGAAGCGTGAAATTGAAGCGCGGCTGTTTCTGATTCCGCATGTGACTCCGCTCATTTTTACCTTTAACGAGATTCAGAGTCGGCCGGAAGAGGGGGACTCGATCGCGAGTATTGCGTCGGTCTCCGACGCGGCACAAGCATCACCGTTCGAAAATTACCTGGTGGAGCACGGAAAGAGTCGCGAGTATGCGCGTCAGAGTTCTGCAGACCTGCTCGATAGCGCAATTTCGATCAAGCAGAGCAGCCTTGCCATCATGAAGCTGCTGCACGATTTCAGCGATGGAAGGCCGATGACGCCTGCGGCTCAGATGTTACACAAGCAGCTTGTCGAACTGCACAGGGGCAAGCTGCACGCCGCGATCAGCAGGCAGGAGAGCCTCCTTGCAGCCATGGGTCTAAGCCATGCAGCGTCAGGAACTCCGTCCCCTCCGGACGGTGACCTTGAAGCAGTTGCTAATCGGAACCTTGCGTTGTGCAAGTTGCTAAGCCGGCAAGATGGCGGCTCAAAAGAATCCGCACAGCCTCTTCTGGAGGAGTTGGCCGATTCGGCGGCAAAGATCAATATTGTCGTCCAACGAATGGATGTGAATTCATCCTCATCCCACGCCAGTCTTGACGCAGGAAGATCCACTCAACCCGACCAACATCGATAGGAAGTGACGAATCATGTCTCTAAGGTTTTTGAAACACTTGACGTGTGTCTGTGTCTTTCTTGGCGTCATGGCGCATGCGCAGACGGCACGATTTACAGGCCAGGTCACAGATCCGCAAAACGCCGCGATTGCCAATGCCGAAGTACAGGTGGTCAATCAGGAAACCCTGGTGAGGGTGTCCACCAAGACGGACAACAGCGGTGCTTATGCCGTTCCTTACCTTACTGCTGGAAAATATCAGGTCATCGTTCGCGCAGACGGATTCAGCCAGTCTGCAAGCAGCAACTTATTCCTCCGCGTTGGAGAAGCACTCATCTATAACGTGCAGTTAAGCGTGGGCGCTGCGCAGGACTCCGTTACCGTTGACGGTGGAGCATCCTCGGTCGTGCAGGTAGATACCGCAAATGCGGAAGTCAGTGGCACGGTAACCAGCAAAGAAGTGGCGGGGCTTCAACTGAACGGGCGCAACTTCACTCAGTTGATCAGCCTTGTGCCTGGAGTTAGCAATCAGACGCAACAGGATGAGGCGAAGGTCGGCGTGCTGGGAAGCGTCGCGTACTCCGTCAACGGTGGACGTACGGAGTACAACAGCTTTCAGGTCGACGGTTCAGAAACCCTCAACACCGGAATCAACAAGGATCACAGCACGCTGTTGGTGTATCCCAGCGTGGATGCCATTCAGGAAATCAAGGTTCTGACCTCGAACTATGGGGCGCAGTATCCCAGCACCGGCAATGCAACCACGCTGGTGACAACCAAGTCGGGTACCAACGAGTTTCACGGCAATGCGTACGAGTTCATTCGCAACGAAAACCTGAATGCTAAGGGGTACTTCGACGTCACGAACGGCGCGCCTCTGTACCGGCGCAATGACTTCGGCGGAACCATCGGCGGTCCGGTCCTCGCTCCACATCTCTACGATGGACGCAACAAGACGTACTTCTTCTTCTCGGAAGAAGCGCGCCTGGAGAAGAGTCCCACGGCCTACCGGCAAGCCGTGCCATCGCTGGCGGAAAGGGCGGGCGATTTTAGCGATGTATGTCCCTATTTGCCACCAGGCGGGACGAATGACTTTCCCGGTCCCGGCTATCCCGACTGTCCCAGCGGCCTGGGTATCATCAACAACAACCTGGGTAACCTGGAGCCGTTGTCTCCGGCTTCGCTTGCCATTCTCAATACGGGCGTTATTCCCGCTCCCAATTCTTATACCGGATGCAATGGCGGCTCCAGTCCCACCGGATCCTGCTATCTGGCCGATATCTCTCTGCCGACCTACTATCGTGAAGAGCTTTTCCGCATCGACCACACGCTCAGCGATAAGACGCAGGCCAGCTTCCGTTACATCCACGATGAATGGGACACAACTACGCCTGTTCCCCAGTTCAGCAACATTACCAATAGCTTCCCAACCATTCAGAACCGGTTCTACGGTCCGGGGCGCAGCCTGGTGGCGCGTGTGACCCACACCTTTAGTCCCACGCTTCTGAATGAATTTGTCACCAGCTATACGAATTCGTCTATCACCCTTGCGGATGTGCCAGCGCCCTTCGTCTCGCTGCGGCGGCCGGCAACGCTCGACGCCGCGCCATGCGCCTATGGAACTCCGGGCCAGGCTTGCGGAATGGGCTCCATTTTTAACAACGGCTTCGGGGGCAAGCTTCCCGCTATCGTAATCGGCGGTAACAATGCGGAGTATGGCGGTTACGGTTTCAGCGTCGATCCCAGCTACATGCCCTGGAAGCACAGCAATCCGACTTACAGCTTTTCAGACAACCTGAACAAGATGCTCGGGAAGCACAGCTTCTCGTTCGGCGCGCAGTGGCTCATCTTTCAGCGCAACCAGATCAACGGTCCGATCGGCGCGGCCACGGGCGATGTCCAGGGAATCCTGACGTATAGCAACGAGCAGTCGGCTCACACAACAGGCAATGCGTTTGCAGATTTTCTCCTGCAGCCAACATCGGTTCCGGAAGGGAACAACTTCCATCGATTCAGTTACGGCGGTCCCGCGAGCTTCCAGCAGGACAGCGCCCAGGCCAGGTACTATCAGCGGTTCCAGATTGTCGAGCCCTACTTTCAAGACGATTGGAAAGCAACCTCTCGCCTCACCGTTAATGCGGGCTTGCGTGTAAGTCTCTTCGGCACGTATCGCGAGAAGAACCATAGCGCCTATAACTGGCTTCCAACCGCTTTCAACCAGGCGGTATCGCGGACTCTCCACGTAGCCAACAACGGCCAGCTGATCGACAATGCCAGCAGCACTCCGGTCCCGATCTACGGAGCCAATGGGGCACCCGATCCGCGTGTGATCAACGGCATCGTGCAATGTGGCGTGAACGGTGTTCCCGCTGGGTGCATGGCGGGTCACCTGTGGAACCCTGCGCCTCGTGTGGGCTTCGCATGGGATCCACTCGGCAACGGAAAGACCTCGATCCGCGCCGGCTACGGCATCTTCTTCGAGCACGGTACAGCCGACGAAGCCAATAGCGGGTCGCTCGAGGGCAGTGCTCCGATGGTGCTGAGTATGACGCAGCTCAGTCCACTCGGTATCGGCTGCATCGGCAACAGCGCTCCGGGATGTTCAAGCACCGGATCGGGCGCGTTCCCGCTCAACGTTACAAAGATTCCCACCAAGGCGCAGTGGTCCTATGTGCAGCAGTGGAGCATGAGCGCAGAGCGCCAGTTGCCGCAGAACATGCTGGCCAGCTTTGCCTATGTGGGCAGCAAGGGAACGCACCTGACCACGGAGCGCGAATTGAACCAGTTGATTCCGATTCCGGCAGGTACTACGCCTTTCAAAAAGCACCAGCCCCTCACTAAGGCGGATTGCGGATCTGGTTCCAGTGCTGCAGGTTTCGACGGCTACTACTATCACCTCGAGAACCGCGCAACCATCGGACCTTCCGATCCCGGCTTCATCAACATGGAGGCAGCCTGTTATGGACAGGGCACCGGCGGCCAGATTGACCCCAACGCGCTTCGGGAATTCGCGCCGGGCATGGGCCAGATCTACTCGCTCGAGAACATCGCCAACTCGCATTACCATGCGTTTCAGGCAACACTGCGCAAGGTCACCGATAGCCTGACGCTAGGCGTCGCTTATACCTACAGCCACTCCATAGACGACGCATCGGATCGTTCGGACGCGACGTTCGTCAACTCGTTCGATCTGCGCTCCAATCGGTCCAGCTCCAACTTCGATCAGCGCCATCTGCTCCACATCAGCTACATCGCCAATCTCAAGTTGTGGCAGTGGGCACAATCTTTCTGGAACGGAATCAACACCGATCCCAGCGGCGATGCAAGTTTGAACCCGCCGCACGCGGACTTCGGAACATCGAAGATTGTCCGCGGTGTACTCGATGGCTGGCAGCTCTCTGGGTTGACACTCTTCGAATCCGGCATCCCCTTTACCGTGGTTAACGGCGGCAGCGCCAACGGCATCTCGTTCCTCGACAACGCAGGTGTGGATAACGGCGTTGGCTCGGGCTCCTATCCGGATCTGGTTGGTTCTGCCCACAGCCACGTTCCCGCCGGCGGCAACAACGGGAACAGCTTTGGACCCCTGTTGCTCAACCCCGGCGCATTTGCAGCTCCGCAGGGACTCACCTTTGGAAACGCAGGCCGCAATGTTCTAAACAACCCGCATCGCTGGAACTTCGACGCTGCTTTGCAGAGGCGCATTCCTCTGCCATTTGAAAGAACCTCTCTGGACTTCCGTGCGGAAGCCTTCAACGTCTTCAATCACACGCAGTTCCGCATCTACGATCCGACTCTCGGGAATCAGCCGCAGAACACCGCCAGTTGCTATGGTCCCACCAGTTATTCGGCCGGTGATCCAGGCGGAGAAGTCAAGGGGGATCCGGGGTGCCTGAATGGAAGCTCCTTCCTGCATCCGGTCGATGCGCACCGTCCACGCACCATTCAATTCGGCGTGAAGCTGGCCTTTTAACAGGGAAGAGATACCACGATGAAACAACAAAACATACGAAAAAACAGGATGAAGAAGACGATCCTCGGTTATTTCCTGGCAATGGCTCTCTTTCCCGTCATTGGATGCGGAGGCGGGCAGGGAAGCGGTAGCTTACTGACTCCCCAGACGCCGGCAGGATCGCAGGGCAGCCAGTCGCATAACTATATTGGCACCCAGAGCATGGATGGAGGATCCCATAATGGCCTGCTCTTCCAGTACGGAGGCACCTGGGCGGTCACGCTGGATGACGCCACGAAGTATTTCTCCTACCAGAACATCGGCCACGAAGGGTATGAGGGAGAGACGCTGTTCAACGTAGGCAACCTTCCGATGCCCTTGCCACCTGCCATTCCTACCGTGGGAGCGGTCGCCGGCAGCGGCTTTCTCAACTTGACGGCGAGCTCCAGCGGCGCGGCTCCCGGAGCAGCGGGGTATGCGATTGAGATCCCCGGAGAAGCGGCGCTCGTACGCCCGGGAAACAATACCATAGCGCCGGTCGTGTCGGTGATTACGAACGGCTGTCCCAATCTCAAGGGCAACGTCACCTATCAGTTCATCGCTCTGGGCACGCCGCTACTGTACGACTCCAATCCGCATGGGGCGTATGGCAGCGTGCAGGCCAGCAACAGCGGGACGGTCTGGACCTTTAACAACCTCAATATGCACACCTTTGGCGGTGCATCGTTGACCCCGCCGCCGCTGCCCACCGGCAACTGCGGCTATACGCAACTGGGCTATGCGGTGAGCATCGCACCCAGCACGGCTACCAACGGCAATACCTTCACCACGGCTGTGAGCCCCAACGGCTTCTTCGTCATGGACCAGGGCCAGGGCGAGATCGCAAACGCATCCGCGCTCTCGTATCCCGGAGGCTTGAGCAATACCGGCCTGGTCGGGGTCGAACAGCCCTCGACCCCACTGAACACCGCAAACATCGTCGCAGGCAAATATCTCGGTTTCGAGTTCGATGGGGTCAACCTCAGCCTGGGAAGAGTTGGATCCATGCCGGTCGTCTTCGGGCAAACGGCCGGCTCCGGGACGGTGATGACCGGGGGCGCATTCCCCAAGGACGACGTCACTCAGGCCGCGCCCTCTAACATCACCATCGATCTTGGTCAGCAGGACTCGCAGAGCAACGGCCTCTACAAAAATGTGACCGTCACTGTGCCCGATGTGTACGGGGGCTGCATTGGAGCGCCGTTTGGCGGCGTGGACGCCAAGGGAAATCCCACTTGCACCTTCCCTGGCGAAGCAGTGATCGGCAATCCGGGCGGCAAGTTCGCCATCTTCATCACCGTCAACGACCTCAGCCAGGCCGTCAGCCATTACACGGCGGATGCGGCTCTGGACTTCTTCCTCTATCAGCAATAGCGGCTCGTCTGTGCGCCGCGTTTTCAAACGCGCTTTTTGTCGGGACCAAAACATTTCGAGAGGGGCTTTATGCCGTATCGCACTGCTTCACACGCACATCGTTTGTTCTGCTTATTGGCTCTGTTGCTCCTGTCGTTCGTGGCTACAGGAGCAGCCACGGCACAGACCCTGGCGTTCACTCCCGGCCAGTACGAGATCTATGCGGGCAATCCCGTACCTCCGGGTGGCGGAGGTCCCAGCCTGTCGTCGTCAGGTTATACCGGCACCGCGGGGAATTTAGTCTTGGCCGGACCCGGCAATATCGCCTATGACACCGCCGGGAATCTATACATCATGGATCAGGTGGACAACATCCTGCGCGTGGTGGCGGCCAGCAACAACGCCATTCCCACGCTGCCCGGTATCTCGGTACAGTCTGGCCATGTCTATACCGTGGCGGGAACCACGAATCCTCCGGGTAGCAGCATTCCATGCTCCGGCGGAGCCGATGTGCAGGGCAATGGCTGTCCGGCGACTGTGGCCTCATTCCAGAACGTATGGGGCATCGCTGTGGACAAGAACGGCAACGTATACTTCGCCGACTACTGGAACAATCAGATTCGCGCGATCTACGGCGGGGCCGGTGGGCTGCCAGGTATCTCGAGCCCTCAACAAGGTTACATGTACGCGTTGACCAACACGGCCAATGACACGACCGGCACATTAAGAGGCGAGAATGGGCCTGCTGGCAGCGCGGTGGTTCCATATCCGGCGAACCTTGCGGCAGACAGCAAGGGCAACATCTACTTCACCAGTGCGAACGATAGAGGCCTGCGTTTCATCTATAACGGCGGCAACCTGCCTTCCGGCTTCTTTCCGAGTGGAACAACACCGACCCAGGGCAATGAGTACCTGTTGACCAACGGTAGGGGAACATGCCCAAACCCCACTCATACAAGAACCATAGGGACACGTACGATCCTTCTGTCCGGTGCCTGCGACGGCTTTCCAGCGAGCGAAGCCTTCTTCCTGAGCACAGGCATTGCGATTGCTATCGATGCCTCCGACAATATTTATTTGCAGGACCGATCCAGTTCTCTGGTTCACGCCATTTATCTTGGTGGAAAGCTGCCCGGTCTTGATTCCTCCACGTTGACCATCGGGAACCTCTACGCGGTCGCAGGGAACGAGACGCAGGGGGTTCCAATATTGGGAGGCCTCGCCCTGCAGAGTCCGCTGTTCATCAGCGGAAACTACGCAGGCAGCAACCAGGCGATCGCTGTTGGCGCAGATGGAAGTCTCTACTTCAATGGTTCCGTAGGTTACGGAGTCGGCCAGGACAAGATTTTCCGTGTGGATCCATCTGGCATCTTGACGGTTGTCTTTGGCGGCAACACGAGTTGCGCAGTCGCGCTCAATACTGCATCGGGTGCTCCTCCTGTGGACCAGCAGCTTGCGGGTTGCGCATCCACTTCTGTTCCCGACCTGACTGCCTACGGTCTCGCCGTGACTTCCGGTGGGAATCTTTATATAGCCAACCAGGTGAACGCTGGCGCCAATATCATTATGGAGTCGAATGTCGCGACTTCGGCTATTGCTTATACCGGCACTATCGGGCTGCCGATCCAAAACCAGACCGTCACTATTTCCAACCTCGGTACGCAGTCTCTGCAACTGAACAACGTGGACTTCACGGGTCCATTTAGCCAGGTGACGACTGGCGGATCGAACGACTGCTCGGCCTCGACCAGCCTGGCTAGTGGAGCAAGCTGCCAGATCGGCGTCAGCTTTCTGCCCACAAGCGCGGGTACGCAGAGCGGAACCCTCAAAGTTACCAGCAATGCTCTGAATGCTACGGGCGGCTCAAACATCGTGAGCTTCAGCGGCGTGGCAGCGCAAGCCAGCAGCAGCACGAAGCTGATCGCATCACCCGGTGGTTCCGTCATCGCCAATGCCGGCCAGGCTGTTACGCTGACTGCGACGGTATCGCCGCAACCAGCGGATACTCTCAGCCCAGGCGGGACCGTCATGTTTATGGACGGAAATACGAGCCTCGGTTCGGGTACCGTGAATAACGGCGTGGCGACCCTGACGGTCACCAGCCTCGCAGCCGGAACACATGCGATCACAGCGGTGTATCAAGGCGAGACCAACTTCAGCGGCAGCACGTCAGCGCCGGTCAATGTGACTGTTTCCGCCACGCCGGTTGCGCTGGTGACGGTCAGCGGTTCGGCTTCTTCGATCAACAGCGGGCATAGCGTCACCTTTACCGCAAATGTAGCCGCCTTCTCCAGCGCGGGCGTGCCCACCGGGACGGTCAGCTTCCAGGATGGAGCCAATCCGCTGCCTAACAGCACGGTGACCCTGAGCGGCGGCACGGCAACCTACACAACGTCCATACTTCCTGCGGGCAACAACCAGATTCGTGCCGTTTATAGCGGAGACAGCCAGTTTGGAGCCAACAGTTCGGAGCCAGTATCGGTTCAGGTGAACGCGCCGGGACTTCTGCAATTCACACCAGGCGTCATCTCTCTAGTCACAGGAAGCTACTTCACCAATAACGGCGCACCGGCCAACGGAACCGCGGCCAACATCGCCCAATTCCGACCGGGCAACCTGGCTGTGGATAGCTATGGCAATACCTACGTCATTGGTCCGAATGCGGGCGGTGTCTACGGTGGATCCTCGGTGTGGGTCACTGCTTCCGGCAATGGTCCCATTCCTGGAATCAACAGCCCTCAAAAGGGAAACATCTATCTCCTCGGCAATGCAACACCTTGCGCTAACTACTCAACGGCGCCATGCGGCGACGGCGGACCAGTCACTCAGGCGTTTTTCCTTAGTCCCTCTACGCTGGCCGTCGACGCGCTCAACAACATCTACGTTGTCGACCGCTACGAAATCCGCAAGATTTCAGCGTTGAGCGGTACGGTGACCGATATCGGCGGCACCTATGGCACGTATGGTTATGGTGGAGACAACGGTCCTGCGACCGCCGCAACAGTGAGAGTTGCGGGCATGTTTGCAGATCTGGGCGGCAACATCTATATTGCGGATGGCTCGGATGCCCTGGTGCGCAGGATTGACGGACAGACCGGCATCATCAGCACCATCGCCGGACAGCCTCCCATCGATCTAAACACTCCTACGCAGTGCGCTGCGGTGCCTTGTGGGGACGGCGGCTTGGCCACCGCCGCAGGCTTAATCAACCCAGTGGGCATCTTCGTGGACCAGGCCAACAACGTGTACTTCGGGGAAGATGGCAACGATAGTAATCTTCACGACACCAAACATGTGATCCGCAAGATTGATGGTCAGAGCGGCATCATCTCTCTCTATGCGGGTATGTACAATAGTCCGAACCAGACCTATTTCAACCAATGCGATCCACAGGAGCAGATGCCTTGCGGGGACGGCGGTCTGGCCACCAGCGCCAGTCTCAACAACGTCAGCGCGATCACTGGCGACGTAGCCGGAAATGTCTACGTTGCCGACAATAATACGGTCACAGTTCGCCGGATCGATGCCAGGACCGGCATCATCGATACCGTTGCAGGCAACATGGCGCTGGCGGGCAACTCCTATGACCCGCTGAGCAATGCATGCGCCACGTCCAATGTGACCTCTCAAAATCCGCCCTGCGGCGATGGTCTCGCGGCCACCGCGGCTTTCCTCAATAATCCCAGTTCCATCGCAATCGATCCCCAAGGCAATCTCTACATCGCTGACAAGGGAACCGATGTTGTCCGCGAAGTCAGCGGCGCCAGTTCTGCCATGGCCTTCGGCAGCCAGACGCTGGGCACGTTCACTCCGCTGACGGTCACGCTGACGAATTCCGGCTCTCAACCGCTGACCCTCAGCGACATCAATGTCCCCATGAATTACGTGCAGCAGGCCAGCGGCAGCAGCGACTGCACTGGCTCCATGACGCTCACCCCGGGCGGTGCATGCGCCCTGGACATCGCCTTCTTCCCCACGGCAACCGGCTCACTACTGGCGACATTGACCATCACCAGCAACGCGGCGAATGCCACCAACGGCCAGAACGTTATTGCGCTGTCCGGCACGGGCGTGAGCCCTGGCGGAACCACTGCCCAGACCATTACCTTCAACCCGCCCGCGGGACCCTTCTATGAAGGCGAACAGATTCCGTTGACCGCAACCGCCACCTCCGGATTGAATGTCGATTACCTGGTGACCAGCGGCTCGGGAATCATCCTCAACAATGGAACCGCAAGCGCTGCATTAAAGATCACCGGAGCCGGCAATGTCACCGTTACTGCCTATCAGTTCGGCGACAGCCAATATGCCCAGGCGACGCCGGTTGCAGTCAGCCTATTAGCCACGCAACCCGTACTGACCATCACCGCGACGAGTCCGTCCCTGGTGGTGGGATCGGCTCTGCCGGTTTTCACCGGCTCGGCATACTTCACGGTCAGCGGACTGATCCCCGGCGATGCCGCATCGGTGGTCATCGGCCAACCGGCCTTCACCGTGCAAAACGCCTCCGGCGCAACCGTCCCAGTGGGAGCGACGCTCGAAGCCGGTACCTACACCGTGGTCATCGCGCAGGGTACGCTGAGCTTCCCGTCCTACTACAAGCCCAGTTTTGTCAACGGCACGTTGACGGTGACAGGCACAAACCGCCAGACTGTCAGCTTCACCGGTCTGCCCGCCACCGCCACCTATAATGCCGCAACCACTTACTCGCTGATTGCCACCGCTCTGGACGCCACAACCGGACAGGCTGATGGTCTTCCCATCACCTATTCGGTGACCGGCCCAGCCACGGTGAGCGGCGACGTGCTAACCGTCAATGGCGCGGGCACGGTGACCGTAACCGCGACGCAGGCGGGCAGCGGTAACTACTCTTCCGCCTCGGCCAGCCAAACCATTCAAGTGGCAAAGGCCACGCTCACGGTAACCGCAGTCAGCCTCACCTACGCGCAGGGAGTTGCGCTGCCTGCGCTTACATCGTCCTCGAACTACACGATTACCGGTCTAGCCCCTGGGGACAATCTCACCGCCATCACCGGTCAACCCGCGCTTTCTATCGTGGACACCAAGGGGATCACCGGCACGCCCGGCGCAATTCTGGCAGCGGGAGCGATGCCTCCGGCTGGCGTCTACACCATCAACATCAGCGCGGGTTTCCTTGCCGCTACCAACTACAACTTCAACTTCGTGCCCGGCACCCTTACTGTGGGTAACGGTACCGCGCAGACCATCAATTTCCCGCCGATTCCAAACGTGGTGTATGGTGCGGCGCCCATCACGCTGGGAGCAACCGCCAGCTCCGGACTCGCGGTTAGCTATTCGGTCTCTCCGTCGAACCTTGCCATGCTCTCCGGCAACGTTCTTACAATCACCGGAGCAGGCAGCGTAACCCTAACCGCAACGCAGGTGGGCAACAACAACTACGCTCCCGCACAGCCCGTGCAGCAGACCTTTATCGTGGCGCCTGCTGTACTGACGGTCACCGCGAATAATGCAACGCGTCTCAACAACACGCCCAACCCAAGCTTCAGCTACACTTTCTCGGGTTTCGTCAATGGCGATATGCAAGGCACCGCGGTCTCCGGTACCACGCAGCCCGTCACGACTGCAACAACCACATCGCCGGTGGGCCAGTATCCCATCACGTTCAGCCTTGATGCCAAGGGCAGCAGTGGTCTCGCCGCGATCAACTACACCTTCAACTATGTCCCTGGAGTTCTGACCATCACTAGTGGCGGTCCGGTATCCGGTTATACGCTCACGGCGTCGCCACAATCCGTCGCTGTTACACAAGGTCAGATTGTGCAAACCCGGATCACGCTGTCACCAGTCAACTTCTATCAGGGGCTGGTAAATATGAGCTGCAACAACCTGCCGGCAAACGTGACCTGCACCTTTTCACCCGCGACGCTCACTGCCAACGGGAACAACGAGCCGGTCAGCACAACACTCACCATTAACACCAACAGTGCTTCGCCTGTTGTGGGACAGCTACATCCTCAAGATGGCTCTTCAATGCTTGCGGCAAGCTTTTACATGCCGGGAGCCATGCTGGGACTGTGGCTTGCTCTCGCGCGTAAACGGCGGAACATAGGAGCCTGGCAACTCCTGGTGGTCGTTGCTCTGCTCTCGGGAGCGATCGGCTTGACGGCATGCGGCACTTCGACGAAGAACAACTCGTCGCTTGCCCAAACCGGCAGCAGCACCTTCACTGTAACCGCGAAAGATTCCGCGGGAAATGTGCTTCAGAGCATCACAATCGGTCTTACCGTTCGCTAGAGCGGCTGTACTGCTATCTCCAACCGCAGTCGCGAAGGCTCAGGGCGTTCGAGCTTTCGCGATTGTGGGTTGGTTTCTCCCAAACAAACTCTCGTCGAAGTGGACTTCTACGTAGGAGCTGACCATTGTTCTTGGCAGGATTGAAATTCGCCTTCGGCGCAATCACGGGCATGATCACATTAGCCTGCGCCATTATCGGACTACTCGCGTCCGCGGAGTGGTTCATGAGCCGGCAAGGTTGGCGCAGTCAAAGAAACAGATCTGGCCGGCCTGCCTCAGATGCCATTACCACGCCGAGTAGCCAGTCCCTTTTAGGCCCCAATGGGTCGGCTGATTCCGATGACATCGAGCCCCGAAAGATCGAATACTTGCAGTAAGCGCCCAGCTTCAAAGCGTGCAATTGGATTGAGTCGGCGTGTGTTGGGATGGACTTCCATCAAAAAAACGGAACTTGGACAGTCCTTCAAAGGCCTTCAAAGGCGCAAAGTGGCAGTCGGTCAACGACGCCTCCCAACAGCTATAACTAAAGAACGCATATCAAGTGATATTCGCACGACAGGGGACGATCTGTTCGTTCCGACGGGCGGGCGCCTCATCAGATGGAACGCGTCCTCCATCCTTCTATGACGGCACATTCGAGTATCTTCGCGCGTGCGGAATCCCCGGGGCCAGCCGACATCCCTAACTATCCCAGAGGTATTCCCGGCAACTAGACAAAATTTGCAATTAGTCGCAACTATTCACAGTTGGCGGTTTGCGCATAGAAAAGGCATCCGAGGATGCCCATCTTGCATGCTAATGATTCTCTGGTGCCGGGAGGGGGGGTCGAACCCCCATGGCCGCAAGGGCCGGCGGATTTTGAGTCCGCTGCGTCTGCCAGTTCCGCCATCCCGGCTCTGCACTGCAATTATAGTAGAATCAATAACTTAATTGACGTCTACTTCGCTGTTGCGGTGGACTCAAAAATACGAGTTGCAGTCACGTTTGCACCTGTTTCTTGAGCATTCTCAGTATCGCACAACTCTCTGGACAGCAGCCAGCCTGTGCATAGGGGCAAGGCAAACGGTTGATATATACCTCGGGAACGTCTGGTTAGCTTCAGGGCAATCCAACATGGAGATGCCGTTGAAGGGATTCCCGAGTGATCCAATCCAAAACTCAGAGAAAGAGATTGCACAGGCAAATCTGACCAATGTACGCCTGCTGATGGTTGGCAACTCCGCTTCGAGTTACCCACGGGATGACATCCTGTCAGATAGATGGCGACTGTGTAGTCCACAAAGCGCAGCCTCACTTTCTGCAGTGGGGTATTTCTTCGGGCGCGAAGTGACAGATGGCCACACTGTCCTGCACAGCCGGCTTGCAGCATTTCGTTCTTACGCTGCCAAGGCCACTCAGAATTGAACATCCTTTTGCAATTGCCACTCTGGCTTGATAACAATGGCGAAAGCTCCCTCTTCGGCGTCGTGCTTATTGTTTCCAGCCGCCTCCTAGCACTCGATAGAGCGTTACCAGGCTCTGATATTCACCGGTTCGTATTTGAGCCAGGGTGAGTTGAGCGGAAAAGAGCGAACGCTGATTGTCGAGAACTTCAAGGAAAGTTGTAATGCCTCCGCGGTAGCGCATTTCGGATATGCGTACTGCCTCCTGCAGGGTCTTCACGGACGCTTCTTGTCGAATCCGCTGTTCATGGATTTTTTGATAGCCGATGAGAGCATCCGAAACTTCGCCGAAGGCCTTTTGAATTGTTTGCTCATAGCCAATGAGGGCCTGACGCTCGGCGGATTGAGCGAGATGCAAATTTGAAATAAGCGCGCCGCCAGTAAAGATCGGCTGAGCCAGGGAGCCGCCGTAGGACCAGATTCCGCTGTTCGCGCTCTGCCCAACCCCTGAAACCGCGAAATGCCCAAGGGCCCCGCCGCCGGAACCAGTCAAGCTGATCTTCGGGAAGAAAGCGGCCTTCGCAACTCCAATCTCGGCGTTTGCTGCAATCAGCGTCTGTTCTGCTTCGCGAATGTCGGGCCTGCGTTCCAGCAGCGCCGATGTCAGACCTGCGGGTACCTCAGGAGGAACATACTGCTCTGTGAGCTTTTGGCCTCGTGGAACCTTATCAGGATAATTTCCAAGCAGGATGCTGATGGCATCTTCAACCTGGCCAATCTGTCTTTCAATATCCGGGATCTGTGCATTTGCCGTATCGAGTACCTGTTGCGCCTGCAACACGTCGACCTTGGTTGCTACGCCGCGGTCTACTCGCAGTTGCGTCAGCCTGACCGAGTTGCGTTGAACTGTAATCGTGTCGCGATCAATTTGAAGTTGCAGGTCGAGTCCGAGCAACTGAAAGTAATCGCTGGCGATATCGCTGACCAGTGTAAGGACGACAACGCGTTGTGCCTCCTGGCTGGCTAATAACTGCGCTCGCGAGGCCTCAGTTGCACGCCGCAGGCCACCGAACAGGTCTAACTGATAACTCGCATCTGTCGCCAAGGTAAGGATGTTGGATGTTTGCTGGGACGAGATTCTGCCGCCGCTGAAATCACCTGTCCCCTGAATCTGAGGGAACTGATTGGAACGTGTTATGCCTAACTGAGCTCTTGCCTGATTGATCCTCTCCGCTGCGGTTAGGAGATCATAGTTGTGCTGGAGTGCGGTTCGGATGAGGTTTTGCAATATGGGGTCCTTAAAGATTTGCCACCAGGGAAGATCTGCGACGGACTGCGCCTGGGGTGCGCTCGGGGTATCTTGCGAATCTCTGTAAGCAGGCGGGATGGGTATGGATCGCCGGTGATAGTTCGGTCCAACGGTGCATCCCTGCAGAAAAGTCAGCAGCGTCACGATGGGTAGAACGGTATAGTGGCACTTCTTCATCGATTATGCCTCTGTCCCCGAATGCGCTTTGGCCGGGGCCGCACTCTTCCGCTTCGATGTGCTGAAGATCTTCTCCTTCAATCCCTCCGCCAACACGTAGAGCAGCGGAATGAACAGTGTTCCGACGGCGGTCGCGACGAACATTCCAAAACAGACTGCGGTCCCCAGCGAATGACGGCTGCCTGCGCTTGCTCCCTTTGCGGTGACGAGGGGAAAAACTCCTAGGATGAAGGCAAACGAAGTCATCAGGATGGGACGAAAACGTAGCTTCGCGCCAGCGATAGCAGCCTCAACGAGCGTCAAACCTTTTTGCTCATATTGGGCTTTCGCAAACTCCACAATCAGGATCGCATTCTTCGCCGCGAGGCCAATGATCATGATCAGGCCAACTTGTACATAGACGTCCATTGCCAAGTGGCGTATCCAGATAGCGAGCAGCGCACCGAGCACGCCAATGGGAACACCCAGCAATACAGAGAACGGAACGGCCCAGCTTTCGTAAAGAGCGGCTAGAGAAAGAAACATAAAGGCTACAGCCAGGAGAAGGATGGGACCCTGCTGGCCTGCAGACTCCTTTTCCTGGTATGCCGTTCCGGTCCAACTAAATCCGGTTCCTGCAGGCAGGCTCTTCGCGAGCTCTTCCATAGCTGCAATTGCCTGGCCGGAGCTATATCCCGATGCACCCGCGCCAGTGATCTCCGCCGCGCGATAGATGTTGTAGCGCATGATTGTATCCGGCGCGGTAACGGATGTAGATGTGACAAGCGTACTGAGAGGAACCATCTTTCCGGCGGCACTCCTCACGTAGAGTCGGCCCAGGTCATCGGGTGAGGAGCGATATGGAAATTCGGCTTGCACGTAGACGCGCCAGATTCGTCCATAGAGGTTGAACTGATTGACATAGTAGCTACCGAGATACGTTTGCAGCGTTTGAAAGACGTTGTTCAGAGGGATGCCAAGAGACTTTACCTTGTCCCGATCGACGTTGAGTTGCACCTGCGGGACATTGGGTCGGAAGGTGGTGAATACGTTCGTCAGATCCTTTCTATTACTGGCAGCGGAAATAAATTGATCGGCAGTATTCGCGAGGAACGAAATATCGCGACCGCTCTGGTCCTGTAACTCAAACGAGAATCCACCTGATGCTCCCAGGCCGCTGATTGCTGGTGGATTGAAGACCAGGATGGAAGCTTCCGGAAAGGCTGCAAACTTCTTACTCAACTGGCTTATGATTACTGGCGAAGTTAGTCCTGCAGCATCTCGTTCCGACCAATCTTTCAGGTTCACAAAGATCGTTCCCATATTGGAGCCGTTGGCGCCGCTTAGTAGGCCGAAGCCCGTGAGCGCGGTGACACCTCGTACGCCAGCGGTGTGCAGGAGAATATCCTCGGCTCGATTCATCACCATCTGGGTGCGCTCCAGCGAGGCCGCGTCTGGGAGCTGGACGTTGATTAGGAAATAGCCCAGGTCTTCGGAGGGCAGGAAACCGGTAGGCACTTTCATGCCAAGCATTCCGGTTAAGACGTACAAACCAAGGAGGACAAGCACGGCGACGGGAGCGAAGCGGATGATGTGGCGGTTCGCGTCCACATATCCGTTGGTTGCACGCGCGAACAGATTATTGAAGACACGGAAAAATGCCCCGAGTGGGCCGTGCACTTCTTTCCGCGGACGCAACAACATCGCGCACAAAGCAGGAGTGAGGCTGAGGGCGACCAGTGCGGAGAGCGAGACAGAACATGCCAGCGTAAGTGCGAACTGCTTGTAGAGCTGCCCGGTAATCCCACCGAGAAAAGCAACTGGAACAAATACAGAACACAACACGATTGCGATGCCGATGACTGCGCCCGAGACTTCGTCCATAGCTTTTATAGTTGCGTCCAGCGGACTAAGTCCTTCTTCGATGTGCTTCTCTACGGCCTCGACGACCACAATGGCGTCGTCGACCACAAGACCAATCGCCAGAATCATTGCGAAGAGAGTCAGCAGATTGATAGAGAACCCCAGCGCGACGAAAGCTGCGAAGGTTCCCACGAGGGAGACCGGAATCGCCAGCATTGGAATCAGCGTGGCGCGAAGGTTGCCGATAAAAACAAAGACCACAATCGCGACTAACCCCATCGCTTCGAAGAGAGTCAGAAGTACATCCTTGATGGATGCAATGACAAACTGCGTTGTATCCAGTGCGATATCGTAGCGAAGCCCAGGTGGGAATGCCTTCGACAGTGTAGCCATTTTTGCTTCAACAGCTTTGGCCACATCCAGAGCATTCGCATCGGGCAGTTGATAAACCAATATCGAGGCGGAAGGCGTGCCATTGTATTTTGCGGATGACTGGTAATCCTGCGCCCCGAGGTCAATGCGGGAAACATCTTTTAGCCGCAGTACGGACCCATCAGGCCGGGTACGAATGATGATGTTGCCAAATTCACTTACATCTGTGAGGCGGCCTTCTGTATTGGCCGAGTATTGAAACAATTGGCCATGCGGCGCCGGGGGCAAGCCGAAACCTCCTGCTGCTGCCTGAACATTCTGGTCGTTTATGGATTGAATGATGTCGCTGGAGGTAACTCCGAGCTGTGCCAGCTCATCAGGTTTCACCCAGAATCTCATGGCGTAATCACGCTTGCCGATGGCCATAGTGGCCTGTCCGACCCCGGGAAGCCGGCCAAGCTCATCCGTAATAAAGACGGTGGCATAGTTGCTTAAAAAGGTTGAGTCGAAGGTTCCATCCGGTGAGGTGAGCGTGATGATTAAGACGATGCTCGTGGATCTCTTCAGAACAGTGACGCCAGATTGAAGAACTTCGCTGGGCAGGGAAGGATTTGCCTGGTTGACACGATTCTGCACATCGACGGAGGCGATGTCTTTGTTCGTGCCGACCTTGAAAGTGCAGGTGAGGTTGTAGCTGCCATCGCTGGAGCTTCGCGACTGCATGTAGAGCATGTTCTCCACGCCGTTCACCTGCTGCTCAATGGGAGCCGCGACTGTCTGTTCTACAGTTTCCGCATTCGCTCCGGTGTACACAGCGGAGACCTGGATGGTCGGTGGCGTGATCTCAGGATATTGAGCGATGGGCAGGCTGATAATACTGACCCCGCCTGCAATGAGGATGACCAGCGAGATAACAATTGCGAAAACGGGATGATGGATAAAGAATCGGGCCATGACTTACCCCTTGTTGTCGCTGGCTGACCTTTGAGGCTTGACCGTCATTCCGGGTCTCACCTTTTGGAGACCCTGCACAATTATGTTTTCGCCGCCCTGCAGACCCGAATGAATGATTGCGTATTGTTCGTACTCGCCATCCGTGGTTACTGTCTTCAGGGAGACCTTATTGTCCTTGCCAACTACCATCACGCCCTTTGTGTTTAGCGTTTCCGATATCGCCTCTTTCGGAACTAGAACCGCATTCGCTCTCTCTTCGCCAATAAACCTGACTCTCGCAAATTGGCCGGCACGTAGCACGCCCTCTCGGTTCGGGAACTGTCCGCGCAAGGCAAGCGTTCCCGTCGTGGGATCTACCGTGCTATCCGCAAAGTTGATGAAGCCCGGATGCAGGAACGGATGGTTATCGGCCAGGATCAATTCCAATGGAATTTTTCCTACCGATGCAGTTTCCAGCTCCGGATGCCGTCTCCGGTAATCCAGGTAATTCGCTTCTGGGATGGAGAAGTACACATAAATTGGATCGTAAGAAGAGATCGTCGCAAGCAGGGTGTTCTGGCCCTGACCCACGAGATTTCCCGGTGTGACGATAAGCTTCCCGATAATTCCATCGATGGGTGAACGAATGGTGGTGTAACTCAGGCTGAGCTTTGCGTTATAGATATTCGCCTGGTCTGCCTGGATCGCCGCCTGATATTGCGCCCGGGCCGCAACCGAGCTGTCCAAATCCTGGGCCGGCGCTGCCTGCTGCTCTACAAGGGGCTGAAGGCGCGCTACGTCCTGCTGGGCTTTCAGGAGGTTGGCCTGATCCTGTGCAAGTTTGGCCTGAGCGGCATCCAGCGCGGCGATGTATGAGGCTTGCTCAATCTGGCAAAGAACCTGGCCGGTCCTTACGCGGCTGCCTTCCTTGAAATACACTTTTTCCAAAAAACCGGCGACGCGCGCTTCCACGTTTACCGTGTCCTTGGCCGCGGTCTGTCCAGGAAACTCACGATAGATAGGAACAGTCTTTACCTCGACCGTGGCGACGATGACCGCTGGCGAAGGCAGTGCACTGGGTTGCGCATTCCTGGTGTGGCAACCGGTAGCGCAAATCAGAAAAAAAAGTGGATAGATCCCTAAAGAATATGAGCCCCGGAACCCCTTGCTGATGCTCGGCAGTGCCCTCATACTTGCGCCCCCGATACGGAACCAATTATGCGGACAGGCGGCTTCTATAACGTGCTTCCCCGGAGTAGAAAGCCGCGAATCATAGTGTCTGCCCCGCGGTGAGAGAGCGATAAGGGCAGGCTCAGAGCGTTAAATTATGGCGAATCCATCATCGCTAAGTCAAACGTTAGGCGGATTTTCGCGGCGGATTTTCGTTCGGTCCTGCGAGCCGCAAAGGCGGTTTCCCCTCGGGATTCGTCTATGGAAATTGTTCCAACCAGAACTCAGTGATGACCGTCACTGTCGAGTGCTGCTTTCCGGGCCGATCATCATCGACACTCCTCGTTTGAAGCTTCGGAGTGCTGCCTGTCCGGTAGCCATCCTGTGTTGCGGAGAAATAAATCGTTGCTCGGAGGCCTGTTGTGAGTCGGGGGCTGACCGTCAAGTTGCGTCGTACCTCGCAAGCGCTGTTCTTCCTGCTCTTCCTCTTCCTTCTGTTTCGAACTGAGCTGAAGGGAGCGTTGGGCGCGGGTAGCGACATCCACTTGCGCTCGCCGGTGCGGCTGTTTTTTCTTCTCGATCCTCTCGTGGCCATCTCCAACGCGCTTGCCACCCATGCGCTCTATAGAGGGCTGGTTGTCAGCCTCGTGATCCTGATTCCGACGATGTTTCTGGGTCGCTTCTTCTGCGGCTGGATCTGCCCGATGGGATCCTTGAATCATTTTGTAGGGAATCTCAAGTGGTACACCAAGCGGGGAAAGAATCTCGTCCAGTCGAACCGCTATAAGCCATGGCAGACGACGAAGTATTTTGTCCTGGCCGTGGTGCTGGTTGCAGCGTTTTTTGGTACAGCTTTGGTAGGCTGGTTCGACCCCTTCAGCCTTCTGGTGCGCTCCCTGGGCCTCTCCATTCTTCCGGCGTTGAATTACGCGGCAAATGGGGTCTTCCTGCCCCTGGAGCACGCGCACATCGACTGGCTTGCATCCACGGCGGGCACGATTCATGGCACATTGCGCACCTCACTGCTCAGTTTCAAGCAGCCCATGTTTTTGCAGGGTGCGCTCCTGGGTTTCCTGCTTTTACTACTGCTTGCGTTGAACCTGCGGATCACCCGCTTCTGGTGCCGGGCTCTCTGCCCGCTGGGCGCTTTGCTGGGAGTGACCTCACGCTGGTCGATCTTTGGTCTTCATAAGGATCCTTCGACGTGCAATCAATGCAATCGCTGCGAGATGCATTGCCAAGGCGGCGACGATCCAATTGGCGGGGTGCCATGGCGCAAGGCCGAGTGCCACATGTGCATGAACTGTGTCGATGCGTGCCCGCATGGAAGCCTGCAGTTCAAGTTCTTCCGCAAGGGAAACGAAGTCGCCGGAACCAGCCTGGATCGCCGCAAGGCAATCACGGGGCTGGCGGCAGGCGCACTGGCCGTGCCGCTGCTGCGATCTACTCCGGGATTGGCCAAGGGGCGCGACGAGCACCTGATTCGTCCACCTGGCGCCCTTGATGAGACAGACTTTCTCTCGCGCTGCATTCGCTGTGGCGAGTGCATGAAGGTGTGTCCGAACAACTCGCTGCACCCCACGTTCACCGAGGCAGGTATCGAAGGTCTCTGGTCGCCGATGCTGCAGCCCAGGATCGGCTATTGCGAGCCGAGTTGCGTGTTGTGCTCAGAGGTGTGTCCGACCGGTGCGATCTGGAAGATCACTCCCAGGGAGAAGGGCTGGGTTGTCGGCGTCGAAGGAGGGTCGAATCCTATTCGACTCGGCACGGCTTTCTATGACCGCGGGCGCTGCCTTCCATGGGCGATGGCTACGGACTGCATTGTGTGCGAGGAGTGGTGCCCGGTTTCTCCCAAGGCCATTTACGTTCAGGAGGCCGAGGTTATCGACTCGCAGGGCAGCGTGAAGAAGCTCAAGCAGCCGCATGTGGATCCGAAGCGCTGCGTGGGCTGCGGCGCGTGTGAATACGCATGTCCGCTGCAGGAGCACCCCGCCGTGCATGTGACCAGTATAGGAGAGAGCCGCTCCAGCGCAAACCAGATTTTGTTAACAAGAAAGAATGGAAAGGCGAAATCGTGAAGCAGCGAGGGATGTATCAGAAATTTGCAATCATAATGATGGCGTTGGTGGCCCTGGCGGGTGTGGGATGCAAGCGGAAGCCGGTGAACCCGTTCCCCCCGACCAATACCGTCTCCGGGTGGGAGAAGGTTGGGGATACACGAACCTTCACTGCGGACGATCTGTGGCAGTACATCGACGGCGACTCCGAGCGGTATATCCAGGCGGGTGTAGTCGATGCTTCCAATGCCGATTACAAGTTCAAGGGTACGATCGAGGCTTCTGTCGACGTCTACACGATGTCGAAGGCGGCCGGTGCGGAAAAGATCTTCAATGCCGATCCAGCAGCTGATTCCAAGAGCGTTTCTGTAGGAGACAGCGCGCGCCAGTATGCGCAGAGCCTGATTTTCCGTAAGGGACGGTACCTGGTGCGCATCGTCTCGTTCACCACCACGCCGGAGCTCGGAGATGCGCAGATGGCTTTGGCACATGCTATCGAGGCAAAGCTGTAAATGCTGGCAGAGGACGCCGGTTGCCGACAGGGAAGCAGGGCAGCCGCCATCCACAAAAGGAGAGTGGGGAGATGGGTAGCGACAACATGACAAACCGCAGAGATTTTCTCAGGACAGCAGCCGTCGGCGCAGCAGTTCTAGGTGCGGAAGGCAAGATCGCGCTCGCCAAAGCCGCACCGGACACCGGCAAATCCAAGGTGGTCCTCGCCACGGACCAGGACCTTCGGGGACAAGGCGCGCTTCCTGACGAGCAGCGGGTGTTGAAGCTGCTGGATCGTGCGATGCTCGCCTACGGAGGCCACTCCGCCGATTCCTGGAGGCGCTTTGTGCACAGTGGCGAGAAGGTCAGCATCAAGGTCAACACCATCGCGGGCAAGGGCATGTCCACGCATGTGCCGCTCGTGCTGGCCATCTGTGAGCGTCTGCAGCAGGCCGGCGTCAAGGCCGGCGACATTATCATCTGGGACCGCACGAATCACGAATTGGAGAGAGCCGGCTATACCATCTCCACCGATCCCAATCGTGTTCGCTGCTTTGGCACGGATATGGCTGGCATCGGTTATGAAGAGGTACCGGAGAACTTCGGCAGCGTCTCCGTCAAGCTCTCCAAGATTCTGACACGCAACTGCGACGTGATGATCAACGTACCTCTGCTCAAGGATCACGAGGGTGCGGGCGTTACCCTCGCGATGAAGAATATGTATGGCGTTGTCGAGAAGCCCAACGCCTTGCACGGCGGGGGATGTAATCCCGCGGTAGCGGACCTGAACATGGTCTCCACGATTCGGCAGAAGATGCGGCTGACTGTGCTGGATGCCATGACAGGGCTCTACAACGGTGGTCCCGGCTTCCGGCCGGAATACACATGGCCCCACAACTCGCTGCTGATTGCGCAGGACCGCGTGGCTCTCGACTACACCGGCTGGCAGATCATTGAGAAGAAGCGTGCGGAGAAGGGGTTGAAGACGCTGGCGGATGTGGGCCGTCCTCCCGCTTATATTTCTACCGCCGCGGATGCGCAGCATAAGCTTGGCACCAATGATCCCAGGCAGATTTCGCTGATGGAAGCGTAGGAGCACGGCCATGTCGGAGTCTGAGCAGAACAATCCGGTGAGCAAGCCGAAGCCCGAATCGGCAGGCGTGGAGTCTTCTCTCAGCCGTCGCGAAGCCCTGCTCCAGATCCTGAGATTAGCTGGAGCGGGAGCAGGGACTGCCGCGCTTGCCGTGTGGCTGAGCGAGCACAGCGAAAAGCCCGTCTCTGCTATTGCCGCCAACCGCATGCGCGATCATAGCGTCGCGAGCGATGTGCGCTGGCCTGTACTGACAGTGGTGCAGGGCGGTGAGCCACCGGTACTGGTTCAGCGTGCGCTGGCGAATCTTGGTGGAATTTCGCGGTTTATTCGCCGCGGAGAGAACGTGGTCCTAAAGCCCAACGTGGCCTGGGACCGCACCCCTGAGCAGGCAGCGAATACCAATCCTGAGCTCGTGGCCGAGGTCGTGCGGCAATGCTGGCAGGCCGGGGCGAAAAAAGTGATTGTCACCGACGTCAGTTGCAATGATCCTCGCCGCTGCTTCCAACGCTCGGGAATCGAGGAGGCGGCAAAGCGGGAAGGCGCCGAAGTCATTCTGCCCGATCCGGCTCGCTTCCGTGAGGTTAACCTGGGTGGCGATGTGCTGCAGAACTGGCTGGTCTTCGAACCGTTTCTGAATGCCGACAAGGTCATCAACCTGCCTATCGCCAAGCATCATGGATTGACCGGCGCGACGCTGGGGATGAAGAACTGGTATGGCATTCTTGGTGGCCAGCGCAACCGGCTGCATCAGCAGATCCATCAAAGTCTGGCGGATCTTGCTGCATTCATGCGGCCTACTCTGACGATGATGGATGCATACCGTGTTCTGCTGCGGAATGGACCGACCGGCGGCAATCTCGAAGATGTCTCTGTAAAGAAGACCTTGATCGCCGGGACCGACCCGGTGGCCCTGGATGCCTACGTTGCCAAGGCCTACTGGAATCTGGACAGCGATCAACTTCCCTATCTCAAGTTGGCGAGTGATAAAGGCTTAGGTACGGTTGAGTTTGAAAAGGTTCACACTGTCGTCAGCACGGTTTGAGAATGGATGCCGCTATCAGGCGGCTTTCTCCCGCACCAGCGCCGCCACCTTGGTCAAGTCTCGTATGAAGCTCTCCAGCTCGCGTCGCCTGTCCTGGTCCCCGGTGATGCGAAGAACTGCGGAAGGGTGAATGGTGATGAAGATCGGCGGCAGCCCCGCTAGTTGCATCACGTCACCTCGATGCTCGGTGATGCGATAGTCGCGCCCGAAGAAGATCTGAGCGGCGGTAGCCCCCAGGCAGATGAGTAAGCGGGGACGTATCGCTGCAATCTCCGCTTCCAGCCAGGGTTTGCAAGCCTGCATCTCCAATCCGCGGGGCTTCTCGTGGATGCGCCGCGAACCTCGTGGCGTCCACTTGAAATGCTTCACGGCGTTGGTAAGGTAGACTCGGTCGCGATCGATTCCAGCCTCGCGGAGGCAATGGTCCAGCAGGCGTCCGGCGGGGCCGACGAATGGCCTCCCTCCCAGATCCTCGTGATCGCCGGGTTGTTCGCCGATGAAGAAGAGGGATGCACCCGAAAGTCCTTCACCAAAAACAGCTTGGGTGGCACGCAAATACAAAGCGCAGCCATGGCAACTCTGAACCGCTTCTTGGAGCGAGCCCAGGCTGCGATCCCGCGGAAGATACTCCGCGGCGGAATGGGGGGAGCGATTCGTTTTGGTCACTCTTGTGCGATGCGCCCAGGTTACGAATAGGTTAGTTGGATCGCAATATCTTCACGTCAGGCAACTCGAGGGAATTTTGCGGTTAGGAAGAGTGAAGTGGTTTCTTGAAGCCATTCTTGGAACCGTGGGTAGCACGAAAGACGATCGACAGCGTGTGTGAAGACAGACAAAAAACGGGCAAGGGGCCGTAGTGGCCCCTTGCCTGTTTGAAACAAGTACTGTGTCTAATCGGAACTGGTGCTCATCTCCAGAGACTGTGGTGCCGAAGTATGACGGCTCAATTTGCTGAGCAGCGTCTTCAGCAGGACATAAAGTACCGGGATGAAGAAGAGATTCAGAACTGTGGATACGAGCATGCCGCCGACGATGGTGGTGCCCACCGAATGACGTCCCAGCGCGCCCGCACCCGTTGCAAAGACCAGTGGGAGAATACCGAGGATAAACGCGAACGAGGTCATGAGAATTGGCCGCAGTCGCAGTTCGGCAGCTTCCACCGCCGCATCGGGGATCGATCGACCCTTTGCCAGCAACTGCTCTGCAAATTCAACGATGAGAATCGAGTTCTTCGCCGATAACCCGATCAGCATCACCAATCCGATCTGGCAATAGACATCATTGGACAGACCGCGAAGTGCGACCGCGCCCAGCGCGCCCAGAATAGCCATGGGGACGGCGAGCAGAATGATGAAAGGAAGCGCAAAACTCTCATATTGCGCTGACAGCGTCAGATAGACGACGAGCAGGCCCAGACTGAAGATGATGATCGTCTTACCGCTGGATTCTATTTCTTCCAGTGCCAGAGCTGTCCAGGAGTAGCTCATGCCCTGCATCATATTTGCCTTGGCAAGCTCGGCCATGGCGATCAATCCCTGGTTGGAGCTGTAACCCGGAGCCGCTGATCCATCGATCTCCGCCGACCGGAAGAGATTGTAGTGATTGATCACCTGCGGTCCCGACGTATCCGTGACGGAAACGAGGTTATCGAGGGGAATCATCTGGTTCGCATCAGAGCGGACATAAAATTCGCGCAGGTTGCGGGCGGTCATCCGGAAGGGCTGATCCGCCTGCACATAGACGCGATAGGCGCGGTTATTGAAGTCGAAATCGTTGACGTACTGGGAGCCCATGTACACGTTGAGAGCCGTGGTTACCTGCGAAAGCGGTACACCCATGGCTTTGGCCTTCTCGCGGTCAATGGTCACCAGAAGCTGCGGATCGTTCGCTGTATAGCTGGTGAAGAGGTTTGCCAGATCCTTGCGCTGGCGGCTGGCAGCGACAATCTGGTGCACCACCCGGTCGAGGTCGCCGAGCGTGTTCTGCCCCAGGTCCTGGAGCTCAAACTGGAAACCGCCAAAACTTCCAATACCCTGGATGGCAGGTGGTTCGAGGGCAACGACGATTGCTCCGGGAATCTGCAGCAGCTTCGGCGAGATATCCTTCACGATGTCTGCTGCGGAGTGGCCCTTCCCGCGGCGGCTCTGGCTTGGCATCAGATTCGCAAAGATCAATCCTGAATTCGGCGCGCTGCCGGAGAAGCTAAATCCACCTACAGCAAACGCACCCTGGACATCATGGTTCTGCATGAGGACGGCAGTGGCCTGGTCCGCAATTCGAGTGGTGTAAGAGAGCGAAGCGCCCTGCGGAGCCTGAATCACAAGGATTAGGTAGCCCTGGTCTTCCTGCGGAACGAAGGATGTTGGCACGTGCTGATATAGATAAGCGGTGCCGCCGAGCCCCGCAAAGAACAGGATCAGCATCAGGAAACGAAGCCGGAGCACAACATGAATGGCACGGCCATAGCCGGCGGAAATATCGCGGATGGCGGTATCGATGAACTCCGCAAAACGGCGATAGGCGCGTGAGAGAAAACCGATGTGGAGAAAGTCCAGTTGGGTGAACTTGGCCTCCTCGCCGCGGAGCAGCATGGCAGAGAGAGCAGGGGAAAGCGTCAGTGCATTAAAGGCGGAGATGGCGATCGCAAAAGCAATGGTCAGGGAAAATTGGCGGTAAAGGATGCCCGTTGTTCCGGGGAAGAAGGACACGGGGATAAACACGGAGATGAGGACGAGTGAGGTTGCAATGACAGCGCTAGTCACCTCGGCCATGGCAACCGATGTCGCAGCATGAGGGTTCGTATGGTCGACCGAGATGTGGCGCTGCACATTCTCGATCACCACGATGGCGTCATCCACCACCAGCCCTGTCGCCAGCGTGATTCCAAAGAGCGTAAGAGAGTTGATGGAGAAGCCAAAAAGCTTGATGAAGGCGAAGGTCCCGATAAGCGAAACCGGGATGGTGACCGCCGGAATGATGGTTGCGCGCCAATCCAGCAGGAAGAGAAAGATGACGATGATGACGATAACGATGGCTTCGACCAGCGTCGTCAGAACTTCGTGGATGGAGTCACCGACAACCGTTGTCGAATCGAACGCGATCCTGTACTCAAGCCCTGGGGGGAACGACTTTGACAGTTCTTCAAGAACTGCCTTTGCCTTGCGGTCTACTTCCAGCGCATTGGCATTGGAGAGTTGCTGGACGCCAATACCCATGGCATCGTGACCGGAGTACTTGAGGTCCGAGGAGTACGTCTCTGCGCCAATCTCGGAGTGGCCTACATCCTTCAGCAGGATCAGTCCATTGGGCGTATTGCGAATAATGATCTTGTCGAATTGCGAGGGGTCCGTAAGCCGTCCCACCACACGCACTGAGACTTGAAAATCCTGCTTGCCATTGTTGGGAGGCTGGCCAAGCTGACCGGCAGCTACTTCAACATTCTGCTCCTGCAATGCCGCGGTCACGTCTCCGGCGGTAAGCCCACGCGCAGCCAGGCGGTTGGGGTCAAGCCAGATGCGCATCGCATACTTGCGCTCTCCAAAGATCATGACATCGCCAACACCGGGGACGCGCTTCAACGTGTCCCGTACGTAGACGTCCAGGTAATTCGAAATAAATTCGTTGGAATAGCGCTGATCGCGAGTGAAGAAGCCAGCGCCAAACACAAAATTGTTGTTGGACTTGGTGATCGTGATGCCGGTGCTGTTCACTGCGGCGGGCAGGCGTCCCTGGGCTGAGGCAACACGATTCTGTACGTCGACCGCTGCAATGTTGAGGTCGTAGCCAGTCTGGAAAGTGGCGGTGACGGAGCTGGTGCCGTCGTTGCCGCTCGTCGAACTGATGTAGCGCATTCCCTCGACGCCGTTAATCGATTCTTCCAGTGGAATGGTCACTGCCGATTCCACCACTTGTGCATTCGCGCCAATGTAGTTGCTGGTCACGGAAACTTCCGGGGGAGCCAGCTGGGGATAGAGAGAGATTGGCAACGTGGGGATACATACCGCGCCCGCAAGGATAATCAGCAGCGCGCAGACGGTGGCAAAGATCGGCCGATGAATGAAGAAATCAACGAACAAGGGGCAATTCCTCTCGTGTAAGCGGGGCCCTGGTATGTATCCCGCCCGGATTCGATTTCAGGAGGCCTGTGAAGAAGGTCAGCCGAGCGGTTGCACGGGAGCCCCATCCACCAGGAATTGCGTGCCGGAGACAATAACTTTGTCCCCGCTCTTTAGCCCATCCTGAACTGCATAGGTGTTGCCGATCGTGTCGCCAAGTTTGACAGGGCGCTGGCGTGCAAAGAATTTTCCGTCCTGCGCTGAAGCAACAAAGACAAAGGTCTGACCGCCAAGCCGCGTAACCGCCAGGACTGGGACCACAGGGGCTGGATTCGTACTCCAGATCACGCGTGCCTTCACAAGCTGCGCATTGCGCAACGTCTCCAGGCTGGAGTGAACCGGCGCCTTTGCCAGGATGCCCTGCAGCTGGTTATCCACTTGCGGCGAGAGGAAAGAGATCGCCGTATGCTCCAGCAGCTTGCCGCTCGTGTCCATAAGGTCGACGCTTAGACCTCTGCGAACCTGCGACACGCGCTCTGTCGGAATGTAGATATAAGCCTCAAGATCGCGATTCTCGTCCACCGTGGTGAGCAGGGACGAGGGTGAAACGTAATCGCCAACATGCACAGGAACATCGCCGACCACTCCGGCAAAGGGAGCCGCAACGCGGTAATAGCTCAGCTCGCGCTCCTGCGTGATGCGGGAAGCTACAGCGGATTCATAATCCGCCTTCGAGTTTTTGTATGCTTGCTCGGCCTGATCCATGGCCGATTGGCTGATGATGCCCGCGTCTCGCAGCTTCTTCTGCCGCTCCACCTCGGTCTGGTTGTATTGGTAGAGTGCCCGCTTCTGCGCCTCCGTGGCACGTTGGGACTCAACCGTCGAAAGTTGTTTCACCGGATCGATCACCATTAATATCTGTCCGGCCTTCACCTTGTCGCCGGAGTGCACCAGGATTCGCGTCAGCGTGCCATCTACCTGGGGATTGATCGTGGCAGAGCGGCGCGATTTGATGGTTGCGACATATTCGTCGCTCAGGGGCACCGGAGCCATCTCGACAGACAGCGTCTTGACCGGCATCGCGCGCATCGTGGGGGGCTCTTGCTGCGCAGCAGGCTTCGCACAGCCGCTAAGGTTGATCCCTGCGAAAAATAAAAGTGTTCCAGCGGTAATCGCGAACGTTCTCAACATATCCTCAACAAGACATCGGGTTGGGGTGGCCCGGTGGTCTTACCCGGCCGCGTGCTGCCGCATTCCAAAAGATGACCGCATGACATAGATCGGCAACAAAAAAGTGTCTTCCTTGTGCACCGTATAATACTAGGCTAGGCACGACAGTGGCATCAGAAGAATGTTCAATAGCAGCTTTGACATGGCAAGTCCAAGTTGTTACAGTCGATAGTGGTTCTACATGCCTGCCGCTGCCTCCAACAGCGCTGTACCAGCGTCCCCGTCGTCTAGCCCGGCCTAGGACACCGCCCTTTCACGGCGATAACACGGGTTCAAATCCCGTCGGGGACGCCAACATTCTAAAGAGCTTAAGAAGCTTCCCCAGTCCAGAAAAAGAACAAACAGAGTACATTTAGGTTTTAGCCTGCGTTGCGCGCGAAGGATATGAAGGATAGCTTGTCCGAAGTATGCCAAGCGACCTTGATCTAGAGGGAGCCATCTGCGGGGCGCGAACGATCTCTCGCCGACCGGCAGCTGCGAAAAAAGTAGATATCTGGGACTTTAAGCAAGAGGAACTGAGATGAGTGGCGGTGAGCGGAAGCCGTCGCTCTCTGCGCGGGCTCCCGGTTGGTTACGATTCAAGGGATCGGGTCAGCAGTCGTCGTGCGGACCCAATCCTCACATCAAAATCAGAACCCATCATGGATAGAGCGTTGCAGGCGTAATCTCGCATTCCTGCTCGCCCGCTGCGAGCAGGCGCTTTTTCAGCTCCTCTCGCAACATAGCTGCCTGCTGCTTGAATTCCTGCCGTCCGGCGAGGTTCACCAACTCCGCCGGATCCTGATACAAGTTATACATCTGGTATTCATAGTAATGAGTGCTGGTTGACTGATCCCATCCTGTCTTGGTCGGGTCAACTACGCAGTAACACCACTCCTTTGTTCGGATGGCCCGGGCAAGCATCGACTCACTAATCTGCACGTATGCGACGTTATCCCAGGCGCGACGAGCCGACGAGTCAGTAATCAGCGGCAACAAGTTTCGGCCCTTCATGGACTCTGGCACGGGAACACCGGCAGCAGAAAGTAAAGTCGGAGTCAGATCGAGCAGGCTCACCACCTCGGAAAGCTCCATGCTGGAATCGAAGCCCGGGCCCTGGAATATGAACGGAATCCTGATTGAGCTGTCGTGCGGGCTGCGCTTGTACTCCGTGTTCCTTGTCTTAAATTGGCAGCCGTGATCGCTTATGAAAGCAACAATCGTGCTATCCAGAAGATTCTGTTCTCGCAGAGTATCGATGATTGTTCCCACAGATTCGTCGATCTTCTGAACGCATCCATAATAGTCCGGTAATTGGGTCTGCCAGTCGCCAGGGAACGGCCGCAGGTCGGCAGGAACAAAAGGATCTTTGAAGTTCTCGGCATAGCCGTTCGGGGCCACCATGCGGTGCAGATTGTTCTGCTGGTGTGGCTCTAGTTGCGACACGTAGAGCAAAAAAGGCCGTTGCTGAGGCTGACGCAGGAACCTGACGGCGCGCTCCGTGATGAAGTCAATACGGTATTGATCCTTGTACGAAATTTCGTCGCCGCTCCCATCCCATACACTGCCTTCGTAGGGATGAGTCGTACCTTCGTACGAATTCGATCCTTCCCACAGATCGAGAAAACCGCCCCGGTCTTCTGGTGGAACATACCCTACACTCTTGTCGCCCGTCCCATGCGGCTTCATCAGATGCCACTTACCTATAAAATTTGCCGTATAGCCGTGGCTGCGCAGGACAGAGGCCAGAGTCGGCAGCGTGCGATCCATGCCGACCACATTTCGCCACTCTCCTGTTTCAGTAGCGTAGCGGCCAGTGATCATACAACTCCGCGCCGGTGAACAGAGGGGCTGAGGGGTAATCGCGTACTTGAAGGCCGTGCCGCGTTCGACGATACGGTCCAGATTCGGCGTTCTTGTTCTTGTATTTTCACGATAAGCCCCGATAAAATCCGCGCGAAACTGATCGGAGCAGATGAGCACGATATTCGGCTGTTGCTGTTTCGGATTCGATTTTGCGCTGCCGGCATGAGCCTCCTCAGCGGCTGAGGTTCCCATCGATGCAGCCCCCATTGCCAATCCAGAAACAACTGAACCCTTCAAGAATTCCCGCCGGCTTGTTTCACTCATTAGAAGATCATCCTTAATTCAAGATCGTTTGATCGCTGTACAGACAGCCGACACGTGGCGAAGTTGCCACAATAAGGCACGAGAGTCACTTCGCCAGTTATTTGCCTGGCTTTAGAACTGGAGAGTTCACGTGGCCTCGCACGAGCGTGGCTAAGGTCTCGTACTGGTCGGAAGCGATGAAATCGACGCCCGCTTCTTTGGCCGCTTTCCATCTAATCTCCGCCGCTTGTAATGATCCGAAGTTATAGTTTTCAAACCAGCCGTTCTGTTGGAATTGCTCCTTGCTTCCCCCATCAAGGGTGTAGAAGCGAATCCAATATCCCAACTGGTGCGAGTGCTGGACGAGTGCGCGCAGGCGAGTGTTGGAGGTTTCAGTCCATTCGCCGGCCTTGCGTTGTCCGCCATCCTCCACGACAGACCACGGGTTGTTCCACCAACGCCGATAGTTATTGGCCGGAACTGATACCAACACTTCCGGAGCTGCCATTGGATTCGCTCCGTTGACATGCACGGCGCCGAATACGAGTAGGTCAGACCCGACCGGTAATTCATCGTAGAAGATTCGCTGCTGGACGTCGGATGTTCCCGTAACCACCAGCAGTGGTCCCACATTCACTGGCTTTTGATCGGAGATCTTTTCCCCGCGAACCGCAGTGGTTAGCCAGGGCCGATACTCTTTCAGTAATTCCCGTACAGCAACGATCAAGGCCGGATCATTCGACTTGAAATCAAGATTCAAAGTAATCAACGGCCACTGGGAGTGGGAGGGGCGGCGAAGCGCCTCTTCCATAACGGGCTTGATGCGTTCAAAGAAATGCTCACGAAGCGTAGGTTCCGCGCCTGTGATGCTCTTGAGATCGTGCGCCACGACGACGCGCGTCATACCTGTCCGCGGATCTGTATAGAGCGCCAGATCCTGCTCAATCGCAATAGGGAATCCGGTTGAGAGAGCGCGTTCGATCCGGTCGTTCCAACGGCCGTTATAGGGATAGCAGTTATGGGCATCCGCGAGAACGCGAGCACCAGGTCCGAATTGTGAACCGGCTTGCGACAAGAGTTGCTGCGATGCCAGGGGCAGCAGGCATGCAGAGATGAGCATGAGACGAATCAGCTTCAAAGCGCGGCTCCTAAAACTCGAAGTAGATGGGGTTCCCGATCAGCAGCAGTTTGCCGTCGGCCGCACGCACATTTGCGCGTATCCAATGATGATTCGCATCGGCACGAACAATGAACGTATGCGATTCATCCTCTGAACCAATGCTTGTAGCGAGGTCGTCGCGCACTGCTCCGTCCTGGATGATCTCCAACCGCGCGCCAACAGCATGAGCGATATGAACGTTAAACGGAATCTCTTCTCCTGCGCGTACCTTGAGCGCATCGCCCATCATGGCAGTCGCGCTGCCCGAGTGTCCGGTCATTTCCAGCCGGCGGTCACGGCTTCCTTCCAGATCAACGAAGACGTGTCCAGCGCGAATTCCGTCGATGATGGCATCTTCCGAGAGCTCACGCGCATAGATTACTGTTGTCGGATAACCGATGGAGCCAGGCCCCGGCGGAGGAAAAGCAATTGGATTGTGGTTATCACTTCCTCCGATTCCGGCAATGTGGAAGCCGCGATTCAACAGTTGTTGCCAGAAGGGGATGCCTGCTGGGTTACCGCCATTCACCACTTCCACGGCCTGGATAAGGCCCGGATCAAAGTCCGGCGGTGTCCACCCGCAACCCAGGCAGTGGTGGCCTGACTGGTGCGCGGGATGATTGATCGAAATGATTGCCTTCGCATCTCGTACCTGGCGCAGCAGAGCGTTCATATTCGCCACCTCGGGCGAGCCTATGCGAAAGTCGATGAAGCGATCAGTTCCGTAAACGTTCGCGTGTCCCTGGTACGTCGTGATCTCGCGGCCATGCATTAGAAGCATGTTGTCGAAATAAGGCGCAAGCTCTCGCAGATCGTTATACTGCGAGATCGTATTGTGGTCAGTAATGGCCACGAAGTCGAGTCCTCTCGCTGCGGCGCTCTCCAGCGTCTTGAAGAGCGGACAAGAAACGTTCTTGCCATTTCGGCTCTCGCATGTGCCATCGCTGTGGGCGTCGTGCATGTGCAAATCGCCCCGGTACCAACCGGCCCCGGTCCGCACAGCAGGGCTGAATGCGGGTGGCTCGTCGAATTGGACTCTAGCCGTATATTGCGCCGTGACATTTTCAGGAAGGTAGGGAATTCCCAACAGGAGCGTCCACGTGCCAGCCGGAATTGCACCGGACAGATAGGATGGCGTGGCATCCGTCTCCGAGATAGTAATCGGGCCTCTCTTCCCTCCGCCCCAGCCTCGGAACCGCTCGGTATCCCAGATTCCAAGATTCAAGACAACTCCATCTTCCTTGCCTGTATAGGACAACTCCACCGTAATCCGGCCCGTTCCTGAGGGCACAGTGAATGGCACCTTGCGATATGTCTGGTTATCGGCATGCGTCAGAGTTCCACGAAGAACGAGATCTTTCGCAGATTCCGAGGCCTTCCGCGCATCAGCTTGCAGCCGGGATGAGGCAGGGCTTGCGTTACTCGCAATATTTTGTTGCGCGAAGATTTGTACATTCAAGAAAAGAGAAATCACTATCGGCCAGAGACCGTAAACCTGCATTGCATTCCCTCATATCTCGGCGTGGATGGAAAGCATCATCGCCAAAGCTCATCAGATTGGTTATGGGTAAAATTTTATGGGTTGGCGTTTTAGACAGCCGGGGAGACCATGACCACTTCATTCACTTGTGCAAAGGCCCGGAGAAAGGCAGTTCCCGTCCCCGGACCATAATGTAACCGTAACAGTTACGTTAGAAGTAGGCCTTCAGAGCAAACTGCACTTGCCTTGCATTTCCCCGAGTGCCATTGATTTGTGCGAATTGTGGATTCGTGAAATCCAGGGTTGCGAAGCTGTTCGAGAAGTTAGGATGGTTCAGGAGGTTGTAAAACTCAGCACGGAACTCGAGGTCCGCACGTTCTGCGCGGAATCTCTTAAACGTGGAGAAGTCGAGGTTGGTATATCCCGGTCCGTGCGCTTGCGTTGCAGGTCCACCCAGCGGAGAGTAGTCGCTCTGGCCGATGGCCGTGGCAACGGGAGGATTCGAGAAAGCCGCCGGATTCAGGAATTGGGTAATGCCATGCGGCCCATGGTGAGAGTACATCTTCTCGCCGGGAGCAACATTGGCGTTGCAGCCATATACCGCGGTGGTTGGGGTGGGACAACCGATGGTGAGCGGAAAACCGTCCTGCACGGTAAAGATCGCCTGTGCACTCCACCCGCCGATCATCCCATCCACCACGCGGGATGCACCGGTTGCAAGAAGCTTGCCGCGTCCTACTGGAAGCTCCCAAATGCCACTCGCATGGAAGATGTGCGGTGCATCACTTCCGCAGTATTCATAGGCCTTATGCAGGCCATAACCCGGAAGGTTGTAAGCGAGAGCCCGATCCCCTTGGTCGCCCATTCCGATGGCACTGTGAGCGTCCGTCTTGCATACTGACTGCGTGAAGTTGGTAAGCAGGCTCAGGCCATTGCTAAAGCGACGTTCAAAGCTTATCTGGCCGGATTCATAGATGGCTGACCCATTCGGTAATAGATAAGCGATGTTGCGACCCAGGTCCGGATAGGGATCGTAGCTCAGCGTATTCGGCGTGCCTGGCGGCAGGATTACGGATGGCTGGTTCATGTATCCAGTGTCCAGCAGGTGATGACTGTTGTTGCCTACATAGCTGACTGTCACAGTCTGGCTACCTGTCAACTGGAATTGAACGGACCCGTTCCATTCCTGAGTGTAGCCCGACGTTCCATGACTCGAGAATGCGGTCGGGGCCAAACCTTGTGCCACGAATTGTGGGCTTGACGGGCTGAGGTTCACTGCGTTCAGGCCGTTCTCGATGGTGGCAATTGTGCCGTTAGAAAACGTGATCGGGTGAGATGCATCGGGACGATTGAAATAGAAGGTCGGGGAGAACGGATAGTTGCCGGCGGGATCGAACTGTCCACCTACGTTTTCGAACCCTGAATAGAAGATGCCGTAACCAGCACGAATGACCAATTTCGGAGTTACCTGGTACGCCACTCCGAGTCGGGGAGCAAAGTTTGTTTTTGGAGTGTCACGGATGCTCGAGACGTATTTCAGAGCGATGCCATCCTTGGCAAGCAAATCTGTGAAAGAGGTTGCGAGCTGCAGATTTTTGGCGCTGTTTAGCACAACGAATTGCGCATTCGCGCCGTTTGCATCCGATATCAAGCCGGCCTGGTTCCCATTCGCATCCCCGAGATCGCCAAAGTACTCCCAACGTATGCCCAGATTCAGCGTGAGATTCCGGGTCGCTTTCCAGTCATCCTGGAAATAGACGCCCAGTACGTTGCGGAGATCATCTGGAGTCGGAATGCCAGAGGCGCTCACAGCGTTCGCGCCTCCCACAAGATCCACGCCATTAGATACCACGGATTTGATAGGCGTTAAGAGCAAATCGGCCATGCCGATCCCGTTGGTGACTCCGGGAATGCCCGTGTACCCTCCAAAGGAGAATGATCCGTGGGAGGTGGCAGGATCGCTCCAAGGGAATCTCAAGCGCTGATACTCAGCGCCAACCTTGAAACTATGGCCGCCTAAGATTTTGGTGAGGTTGTCGGTAGCCTGATATGTATCACTCTTACGCCAGTTGGGGCTTGCGTAGCTGGCGGCGCCCAGTGAGGTCAATCCGCTAATGCCAATCGCCGGGAGCCCGCCGTTCCCATTGACCTGAGGAATGCCCTGGATTCCATACGTCGCCGGAATACCCATGACATTTTGATCAACGAAGTCATTGAGCGTATAGAGATGGCTATAACCAAATCGCGCTTCATTGATCAGGGTAGGAGAGAGCACATGCGTCTCACTGATAGCCAGATTGAGTGAATGATCATTTCGATTTCCATTCCCCGAACCGAAGGTATGCGAGGACGCAGGCAGAGCCGTTGGATTGTACGTGCGCCTGTTAGTGTAGCTGGCACGTCCGAACAGTTGATCGCGATCACTAAAGTTGTGATCTATTCGCGTATCGAAATGGTCGCTATTATCCGGCGTCTTCTTGGTGGCCTGGTAATTATTGGTAAACCCTGGCGCATTCGCCGCCGGATACAGTTGCAACAACCTGATGGCGACAGGATCAAGACGGTTCGCGGGGATTCGATTCAAGTACTGATACCACGCCGCAGTGGCGAAGTTTGTAACGCCGCGAATTCCGGGTGCGCCCGCTCCAACGAATGGATCACGCACATAGCCATTCGCGGTGGCTGTCAAACCTGTAACCGGGTCGGCCTTTCCCTTCGTGACTACACGCGTGGTTGCAGGATCGAGAGCCGTTTCCTTATTGAAGGTTCGTCCGAGTGAATCCTTTGATGTCGCGCCAGTATATGCAAACAGATCGCTGAAGTCGGTGTACCCGCTACCCGATTCAGAGTTGGTGGGGACGGTTGATTTGGACGACCCGCCGGTGACGATGCGTGTGCCCTCGTAATCGACGAAGAAAAATGTTTTGTTCTTCCGGATAGGGCCACCCACCGCAACGCCGAACTGATTCCTTCGCAGTTCGGTCGTCTTTTTGTTCGCTGGACTGGTGAAGTATTGACCTAAACCCATGGCATCGAACAGGTCATTCCGCATGAACTCCCACACGGAGCCATGGAACTGATTTGTACCGGACTTCACTGTCGCGTTTACTACGGCTCCGCCTGCGCGGCCGAATTCAGCACTGAAGTTGCTCGTCTGCAGCTTGAATTCTTGAATTGCATCGGGAGGAGGCAGATTCACGTACGCCGCGCCGTTCATAAAATCCACGGTATCGTTATTGTTGTCAATTCCGTCCAGGATGTAGTTGTTGTGAATACTAGGTAGCCCGTTCGCTGTGAAACTACCCGAGCCGTCAAGGCCGCGGGTTGGCTTTAGGCTCGTGACACCTGCATTCAACTGTGCGAGGAATGTGTAATTACGCCCGTTCAAGGGAAGATCATTGATTTGCTGTTGCGTCGCCACGGCTCCCAGCGAGGCATCCTGTGTTTGTAATTGCGGAGCGACGGCGGTCACTTCCACGTGCTCGGTCTTCCCGCCTGGCACCATCCTAAAGTCCGCGCGGACTTGCGCCTGGACGTCGACTGCAACGTGAGCGCTCATCTGCAGGAAACCCGGCGACACCGCTCTAACCACATATGAGCCAATTCTGACCGGGTTGAACGTATATGTTCCATCGGACCCCGAAAGGGTTGAAACTGCAAAACCAGTCCCGTCATTTGTGAGAGTGATCTCAGCATGCGAAATGACAGCGCCGTTAGGGTCCGTGACAGTCCCTCTGACCGCCCCAGCATCAACCTGGGCAAACAAAGAAGCCGCGGCGCACAACATCGTCGCTATGACGATTGCCCGCAACCCGAGGGAAAACGAAAATAGTCTCACCAGTATCCTCCCGTGTTCGTACACGTAACTTGCTCAAAAAAAATCGCACCTAAAGCTCTTCTTTTGGTGAGACACCAAAAAGACCGGCCTCATGGTGCATGATCTTTTGTCGTGAAGACATGTGAATTTTCATTCCAACGCTGCGAATGACCGATTACAAGGCAGTGAATATATGGCAAATAGACGTTATGCTTCGCCTGGGTGGTCGCGGCCTCAACGAAAGTTGCGGTCCGCGGTCATCCAAGTTTCTTTGATATTGGATAGCTTCCAAACGCTCAAAAGCGCGTTCTGCGGTTGAGGTTCATTTGCCGGAACGAGCATGCCCGCGGTTGTAAGTGAAGGAACTTTGTTGTGGGATCAGGCAATTGCCGTTAACGTAAACGTGGCTGTTGACGCCATCCGGTGCAGAAGGCTGAGAATACTTCCATATTCCAAGCTGGCGCCAAGCGGGATTAGCTTTCCTGACGAGATATCCCGGCGGCCGCTTCGCCTTCTCCTGAAATTGCCGCATTATCGTCGGGATGAGTTCGACCTTCGACAAGGCGCGGGAGAAAGAGGTGTAGGTTGCTGCGCAGAATGATATAAGGTGCAAGCTGGGTCACAGGTTCGGGACGAACGCCTTCAACAAGGTGACGGATAAGCGTTTCGAATGCGACTCTTCCCTGCGTAAACGGGCGCTGGTAGATCGTCGCCAGAATCTTACCCGACTCCAGAAGCGCGGCGAGTTCCGGGAACAAGTCTGTGGCCACGACCTGCACGCGTCCAAGAAGGCCGTGTTCTTCGAGTGCTTTGAGTACAGGCAGGCTGTTCGCGGTACTGATGTAGAGTCCTGCGGCTCTGGGTTTTCGCTTTAAGAGAGCGACTGTCGCCTGATAGGCATCTTTCGGTTGATCGTAGGTCTCGATCGCTGGTAACAGCGTCAGGTGCGGCGCGACGACCGCCAGTGTCCCTGCAAAACCGCGCAATTTTTCGCCGTGATCGTAGGTGCCCAGGTCTCCGGTAATGGTGGCAACCATGCTTTCCGATTGGAGCACCCGGCCAAGAAGTTCAGCGGCGATTGCCCCGCTCACCGCGGCATCGACGCACACCGCCGATAACCGGCTGGAGCGCGGAGCGTCGCTGGCAACGCAGACCACGGCTGTGCCTCTGTCCGTAAAGCGTCGGATTGTCGATTCCAGGATGGCAGGACTTCCCGGGGTGATCAGTATGCCGTCATAGTCACGTTCGAGGTCCTGCTCCAACAGTTCGACATCGCCTTCGCCAAGCCACGGATAAGCGCGGAAATCGAGATCCATCTTGACTCCCGAGACGGCTGCCGCCGCGGTGCGCACACCCTCTCGCAGAGGATCGAAAAACGACGCAATCTCTTTGGGCAGGTGAACGGCAAGACGAATTCTGCGGTTGAGCTTCAAGTTGCGGGCAGCCAGATTGGGCCGGTACTGCAGGCGCTCTGCCATCTTCAGTACGTTTGCCCGCGTCTTCGCACTCACACCGCTGCGGTTGTGAAGGGCGCGATCGACGGTTCCGATCGAAATACCGAGTGCCTGGGCGATTTCCTTAATACCCGCAGGCTTGAAGCAATGGTCAATCATTTGTTCGCCAAATGATTCTACGGCAATCAAACTGAGCCAGGTCGCGGATTTCAGGTCCGGCACCGTTAGCAGGCTTGGCTTGGACCGCTTGCATGATATTGGTAAATAACCATCCCTATATTAAAGATGCATTTATCCACAATGATTCCATCCCGTCTCGTTTGGGGCGGCGCCTGGGAAGCATAGGAATTACGCGGGGGAGGCCGCACCTCAGGTGCATAGGCTTGGCGAGTTAACGTTAATAACCTCTCATGGAACGGAAAAAGACTTCCCCTTTGTGTATGTGGAACCCTAGATTTAACCGGTTTTTAAACGAAGGAGTAGTCTCGCCATGAACGTTTTGACTGCGAAGCAAAAGCTTCGGTTGGGCTGCATCGTTTTGCTGGCAGTTACCAGGGCAGCCACGGGGCAGACTGCCTCTGTCGTACTTGGTCCTGGGACGATTACGACGTATGCGGGGAACGGATCGGCGGGCTACACAGGAGATGGTGGAGCGGCGACTTCAGCGACGCTGAATTATCCGAGTGAGGTGCGTTCGGATGGCTCGGGGAACCTTTACATACTGGATACGGGGAACGCGGCAGTGCGGGAGGTTCTGGCCTCCGACGGTACGATCCACACGATTGCCGGGACGGGCACGGCCTGTTCGTCGTCGACGGCGCCCTGCGGCGATGGCGGCCCTGCGGTGCAGGCGCAGATCAGTTCGACGACGCGGGGTCTTTTCGTAACGCAGAGCGGGGTTGTATATATCGCGGATACGGGACTGAACCGGATCCGGATGATCGACGCGAGCGGCGTGATGCATACGGTGGCGGGGACGGGTACGGCGGGAGCGGCCGGGGACGGGGGAGCGGCGACCTCGGCACAGCTGAACGCGCCACGCGGGGTGTATCTGGATGGCTCCGGGACCCTCTACATCTCGGACTCGGGCAACAACACGATCCGCACGGTGAACAGCTCGGGGGTGATCTCGAAGTTCGCCGGCGGGGCGTCGAGCGTGTGCGCGGGAGCGACCGACGCGATCGGCGATGGCTGCCCGGCGCTGAGCGCCACGCTGTCGCTGCCGGCGGCGCTGTGGGAGGACGGGTCGGGGAAGCTTTATATCGCCGATATCAACAACCAGCGGGTGCGGATGATCGACCCCGGCGGCGTGATGTATACGGTGGCGGGGAACGGGACGGGGGGCTACAGCGGGGACGGGGGATCGGCTACTTCGGCCGAGCTTCACACGCCGCAGGACGTGGTGAGCGACGCGGCCGGGGACCTGTACATCGCCGACTATGCCAACAACCGGATTCGCTATGTGAACGTGGCGGGAACGATCACGACGTTTGCGGGAACGGGGACGGCGGGCTACAGCGGTGATGGCGGTTCGCCCCAGCTGGCCCGGATCAACCAGCCGCACGGAGTGGTGCTCGATCCTTCCGGCAACCTTTATATCCTGGACTATGGAAATCAACGGGTTCGCAAGGTGAACCTGGTGACCGCGGCGATGAGCTTCGGCAGCGTTATCAGCCAGCAGTCGAGCACGGCGCAGAGCGTTACGCTGACCTCGACCGGGATGATGCCGCTTAACATCACCGGCATCACGATCCCGCCGTCGTTCAAGCAGGTTGCCTCGGGCGGGACGGACTGCGCGAACGGCGCGACGCTCAACCCGGGCGCGGTCTGCCAGCTCAGTCTGGAGTTTACGCCCTCCGACAACAGCACGCAGAACGCCACGGTGACAGTCGCCACCAACGCCACGAACCTGAACGGCGGAGCGGTGAACATCGCGGTCAGCGGAACCGGGATCTACAACGCCACAGTCGCGACGCAGACGACACTGACGGCTACGCCCGCCAGCACGTACCCTGGGCAGAGCGTGACGCTGACGGCAACGGTGAGCGGAGCCGGCGGAACGCCGACGGGCACGGTTGGCTTCTATGCAGGCAGCACGCTTCTGGGCACTGTAACGCTCAGCTCCGGCACAGCAACGCTGAACACCACAGCGCTGCCTTCGGGAACGGACAGCCTGACCGCGCAGTACAGCGGCGACGCTACCTTCAAGCCCTCAACCAGCCCTACAACCACCGTCACCGCCTACAGCGGCCCACCGGACTTTTCCCTCGTAGCCAGCACGACATCTGCAACCGCGCTTGCTGGTCATTCGGTACAGAGCAACATAGTGCTCACGTCGCTCTCTGGGTTTTCCGGCGCTCTATCGTTGAGTTGCAGTGGCTTGCCGCAGAACGCAAGCTGCGTCTTCTATCCAACCAGTGTGACGCTTAGCGCCGGCCAGAAGGTCACAGCATTCGTGACCATCGGCACGACGTCTGCTCCGCCCACCATCAATGCGAGCATCGGAGGCACCAAGGTTTCGCTCGGCATACTCGGCTTCTTTGGCGTGCTGTTTGCGCGTAGACGCCGAAAATGTCTTGCTGGGTTGTGCACGATTCTGCTGCTGTCGGCGCTTACCGGCGCGATCGGCTGCGCCAGCATACCGCCGCAGAATCACAACGTAGCTTCCGGAACATACAACATCACGATCTCTGCCGCGAGCGGCAGCGTTACCCACAACGCCACGATTGCGCTGACGGTGCAATAAAGGAACCCGGAAATGAAAGAAACAATCATGCGCCGCATCGAAATCTTCTGCTGCATCGTGTTGCTGCTCACGGCATTTGTGCCGATGGCTAAGGCTCAGACAGCATCCGGATCGGTGAGTGGGGAATTGCGCGACACTTCCAACGCTCTGATCCAGAATGCTTCGTTAACGCTGACGGATATAAATACTGGTTTGAGCCGCACGACCACGACGGATGGGCATGGTATTTACGCTTTTGCCAGCGTCCCCGCTGGCCAGTACCATCTGGTCGCGGAGAAGGACGGCTTCGACAAGATTGAGACCACTTTCAATCTTGAAATCGCCCAGCAACAGCGCTTCGATTTTCAAATGAATGTCGGCTCCGTAAACCTCGTTGTCGAAGTAAAATCCGACAACGTTGCTATAGACACAAGCACTTCCGGCCTCGGCACGGTTATCTCGAGTAAAGAGGTTACAAACCTTCCGATGGATGGCCGTAACGTGTTCGCGCTGGCTTCCCTGGTCCCCGGCGTTCTTCCGGGCGGAGGGTTCGGCGCCGGCCTGTCGACAACGCGCGGTGCGGCGATTGCCGCCGCATCAAACAATTTCCGCGCAAATGGCGGCGTTTCCGGCATGAACGAGATTCTGCTCGACGGAATTCCGGTTACTGTCTGCTGTCAGGGGCAGCCTGCTCTGGTCCCCAATGTCGACATCGTTTCGCAGTTCAAGGTACAGACTAACGTTCCTCCCGCGAACTTCGGCCGCTCGAGTGGCGGCATTCTGAACATCATCACCAAGTCAGGAGGCGCGGCTGTCAGAGGTTCCATCTACGAATACATGCGCAACGCTGTGCTCGACGCAAATGGATGGTTCGCCAACCACAACAACGCCGGCGTACAGGCGCTCGTCTACAACCAGTTTGGCGGAACGCTTGGCGGCCCCCTCTGGATTCCGCATGTGCTGGATCGCAAAAAGACCTTTTTCTTCTTTGGCTTTGAAGGAGTGCAGTCCAGCCGTAGTACCTACAGCGAGATCACCGTACCCACGCCGCTGATGCGATCCGGCGATCTCTCCGAAGGGCCAGGCATCGTTTACGACCCCGACAATACTTTCACCGTCGGGGGGCAATTCAAGCGTCTGCCATTGCCGAATAACGCCGCCGGAAAATGCTGCATCGTGCCGGCCAACAGGCAAAATAAGATTGCCCTGGCGATGATGTCGTTGTGGCCGGAGCCCAATCTGCCGACCCCGCAAGCGCCACGAGCCACCTCGAACTACGGCTTCTTCGCGCGCCAGTTCGATTCCGACCGGCAATATAGCGGCCGTGTCGACCGCACCATCAATCAGCGCTACTCCTTGCTGTTGCGGGGCACCTACAGCACGAACGTCGACAAGCGCGGCGGCCCTTTCGGGAGCTACACCGATGTCAACTCCCAGCAGCAGTCCCTGCGTGCCTCCGTCATCGAGTGGGACAACACCATCGTGCTTACGCCTACGATGTTTCTCAACGCCCACTACGGCTTTTCCTGGCAAGCCAACCAGATGCATGGCGGGGGGCTTAATCAATCAGCGGTTGATTTCGGATTTCCCGGGAATTTCGTCGTGCAACAGCAAACGCCCGGCATTCCAACCGAATCGGTCAACGGCTACTGGGCAATCAGCCAGATTGCTGCGCAGCAGTTCTATCACTACACGCACATTGCCGGTTTGGGCATTACTCTGCAGCGCGGTCCACACACCTTCCAGGCAGGATGGGATGGACGGCTGTTTCTGAACAACGTTTTCCCCGTCACCAACGGTGCGGGCTCTTTCGGATACGGCACGTTGTTCACTGTAGGCCCGCTCGGTACGGATCAACCGGTTATTGGACAGGCGCAATACGACTCCTTCGCCTCGTATCTACTCGGTCTGCCTTCCGGTGGCAGTATCTCCGTCATGTCTGCCTTCGCCTACCGGCAGCCTTACAGCGCATTCTATATTCAGGACGACTGGCGCGTGGTCCCGAGGCTGACGCTCAACCTCGGCGTCCGCTACGATCTTGAGGGCGGGCCGCTCGAGCGGAACAATAAGCTTTCGCAACTGAACCCCACCGCTGCTAATCCACTCTCGGGCGAAGTGGGCCTGCCATTCACAGGGACGATAGAGTATGGCGGCGCTGGTCGCAGCCGCCGTATGTGGACCATGCCGCTCAACGAATTTGCACCCCGAATCGGTTTTGCGTTCAATCTCTCCAATCAAAATGTTCTTCGCGGTGGTTATGGCATCTTCTATCTGCCTACCACGCAACGCCTCTACGACAGCGGTAATCCTGCCTTCGCCGTCACGACCCAATACCTGGCCTCGTTGAATGGCGGACAGACTGCGGCGGGCTCACTTAGCAACCCCTACCCGACGGGTATCGCTCAGGTTCAGGGGGCGAAAGCCGGCCCGATGGCCGCTATCGGCACAGATATCGGGAGCGTGCTTTATAACTCGATTCCCGGCTATGTCCAGCAGTGGAATTTCGGCATCATGTCGCAGCGTACGCGAACCACCGTGGTTGGTCTTGCGTATGCCGGCGCTCATGGCGTGCACCTGCCGATCCACCTCAACGCCAATGATCTAAACCCCAAGTACTTCGGCGCGCCTGGCGATACCAACGCCGTGAACAAGCTCTTGTACTCCCTCTACCCCAATCCCTTTCAGCCATACATCACCAGTGGTCCGCTGTCGCAGTCTACGATCTCGCAAAGGCAGTTGCTCAATGCTTTCCCGCAGTACAGTTCCGTCACCGAGCAGTATCTTTCGCGCGGATCGTCCTCCTACAACAGCCTGCAGGCCATCCTTCGGAGCCAGACGAATTACTTCACCGCAACGCTTACTTACACATGGTCGAAGAGCATCGGCAACGTGAACAACAACACGACCAGTTTTCTCGACACAGGCTCACCCAACTATCAGAACTCCTACAACCTGGCCATTGAGCGCGCTGTCGATCCCACCGATACTCCTCAACGCTTCACAGCCGGGGTTATCGCGCGCCTGCCGGTCGGCCGTGGACAACTGTGGGGGAAACACATTGCAAGATGGGGCAATGCGCTCGTCGGGGATTGGACGCTGACGACGATCACCACCTTGCAAAGCGGTCTGCCTCTCAACGTTACCGCTGCGGGTGGTCCACTGCTTTCCGGACCGCGTCCGAATCGCGTACCTGGCGTAAACCCGCTCACCGTTGGTTCGATCCGCAATCGTCTGGGGCCGGATAGTCCCAACGGCGTTGGCTACTTGTACCCTGGAGCCTTCAATTACACATTGGCCTTTCAGCTCGGCAATGTGCCGCGCTTGTCTCCCAATATTCGCGCTCAGGGTGTATTGAATTCCGATATCTCGGCCATAAAGGACATCAACTTCGAGAGAGCCTGGCATCTGCAACTTCGCGGCGAGGCCTTCAATGTCTTCAACCGCGTGCAGTTTGACAGGCCTGCGTCGACATTCGGCCTGTCCACCTTTGGCGCGATCTCCAATCAAGCGAATCGTCCCCGTCAGGTTCAGGCGGCCATGAAGCTGATCTGGTAGAAACCTATGCGGGATTCCCGCGAATTACCGCAATCCCTTAGGACACAACGAACGGAGGCAATACGTTGAATCGCAGAAAGTTCCTGCAGGCCGGAATGGCCTCGATGGCTGGCTGGACTGCATACCGCGCGTTTGCGCAGAATAGCGGCGCTCTTTCCATGCCGCATCCCGACTTCCTTACATCCGAGGCGGAGATCCAGCGTGCTGTCGCCAAAGCCAGCCCGCTTCATGGGGCGCTGATCCCATCTGATATCAAGCGCCGCCTCGGTGCCACGCATTATGGTGGCAGGTACTTTTTCACCGACAAGCCGTATCTAGTCGAAGGCGCCGAGGCGCTACTCAACTTCGGTTCGCGCTCCATCAAGCTCTGGCTCGATAAGCGCCTCAAGGGTTATGAGTTTCACTGGCAATACCCGCTTGGACCGCAGGCCACGCTGCTCGATGTGCTGAAGCTTCCTGCCTTCCAGCATGTTCTCGATATGCCTTTCGAGGTCTATAGCTTTGAAGTGGGCGCAGCCCGCGAGGAGGAGTTCGACCGCCGCGCCACTTTCGAACAGGAAGAGTCCGAGTTCGAAGCCCTGGCTGGATATCTCTATGAGCGTTTCCACAAGCGCAATGTCGTTTTCATTCTGCAGCACTGGGAAGGCGACTGGTTGCTGCGCGGAAATCAACGCGACGCCTTCCGCATCGGTAACAAGGTCGATGTCTCGGAACGGGCCGACGCGATGGTGCGTTGGCTAACCGCGCGGCAGAATGGCGTGAACCGCGCACGCGCCGCGTATCCGAATGCTACGTGCCGTGTTTTCCATGTCTCGGAGGTCAATCGCGTATACGACACGCTGTGGGGCTTGCCGGGGGTGATCACCGATGTTATTCCGCATGTCGAGGTCGACGGCGTCTCCTGGTCGAGCTATGACGGCATGGGCAGTGGCCCCGGCTCCGCGGTAAAAACCTGGCAAGGACTCGATATTATCGAGCACTGGTCGAGCCTCGGCCGCAAGAAGAAGCCATTCCTGATGATCGGCGAAGTTGGCCTTCCAGAGCACAGGCCAGGCCTGACGCCGCCCTTGATCACGCAGTGGTGGGATACGGCGATGTCGGTGTTTTTTGCACGCGAGATTCCCTACATCTTTCAGTGGGAACTCTTCGATAATGAGACGTTGGATAAGCAGAATAAGACGAAGCCCATCACCGATATTTCGCAGCTCGAGGGCTTCTGGCTTATCAAGCCCGATGGCTCGCTCGGCATCGGCGCAACGTATCTGCACGCGTTGCTTACCAATCCAGGCGGTCGGCTGCCCACAGAGGTCCGTCGCAGTGCCGGAATCTAACTGGCGATGATGTCTGTTGCATGGAGAATACTGCTTTGTGCGCGCAGCCGCGCGCACAAAGCAGAGTATGGATGCGATGCGGAGCGGCCTGCTGGCATTCCCGATCAGACGCGAAGTAAATCGCGGCGCGAGCGAGGGTAAGACATGCTGGCCTATCGATGCTCCCATACGAACCCGGATGATTTACGGCTAATTACCGCAATTACTTGACGCTCCCGCCATAGGAAATGAGGATGGTGCGTCGTGCGGTTCGCCTGCACTTTGCTGCTGTACGCGGAAATCAAACACAGAGGAAATTAATCAAAATGCAGAGGAAGCGGCAGAGCATGGACCCTCGAACTTTTCTGGCGTTGGCGGTCCTGACGGCCAACGTGCTACTTGCAGGTTGCGGAGGCTATGCAGCGATTCAGGCACCGGCGCCATTGTCGCCCACGTCCCCGACAACGCAAACGACCATCGCCGACCAGATCGGCGTGACCAATGTGTCCGCGCTTTACCAGTACAACAAAAGCGAGTCGCTCCTCGATGAAGGGCGGAATCGCATGGCCTCCAATTCCAGCGAGTTCGGCGCCGGCCTCGGCACTCACGTGATGAAGCTCTGGTTATCAAGCAGCTATGCTACCTCCTATCCGAATACAACGGATTGGGGCACGATCAACTCGCTCTCCGACCTGGCCAACTCGCCTCCCTATACGCGCGCCTTCAACGATCCAAACTTCAATACCTATATTCTCGAGTCCTTCGAGTTCTGCCAGAAAACCAACATTGGCACATGGGGAGAAACGCTCTGGAAGTCGGCCTCGTTTGCCACGGATACGACGTTGCAGAAGTGTGTTCACGATCAGTTCTACGCTCTGACGCAAGCCCTGCTGACCCATTACAACAATTCCGGCAAGACATTCGTGCTGCAGAACTGGGAGAGCGATAACGCGCTCGCTCCTCAAAACACCCGCGACTTCAGCCCCACCCCGTCCGCGTCGCAAACATGCCCGGCCACCGATACCTCGGCCTTCTGCGTCGCCGTGCGCAACATGATCCTCTGGCTTCAACTCCGGCAACAAGGTGTTTCTGACGCCCGCAAAGCCACGTCTTATACGAATGTCACGGTTGCCGCTGCAGCGGAGATAAACCAGGTTCCCGGCTACAACTCCAGCTGGACTTACCCCAGCACCGTCGATCTGGTCATCCCGTCTCTGTCGATGGATCTGTACTCCTGCTCCTGCTACCCGCCGTCCGTTCCCGGTAATGAATATGCACTCTTCGGCATGCTGGACTATCTCAAGAGCAAGCGCCACGACTCTGCGCAGTACGGGTCGCAGAATATCTACGTAGGTGAGTTCGCTACGCACGAGCAAATGTTCTACTCCGGCAATAACTGGACGGAGACCTCTTCGCAGCAGGCGCGCGTTGCAAATGCCCGGCAGGTGGAAAATGCTCTGCGCTGGGGTGCCCGCTGGGCCATTTATTGGGAGCTCTACAACAACGTAGGCAGTGCATCGAGTAACGCCGGCTTCTGGCTGATACGCCCGCCCGGAGGCGGCTCCGACGGCCAGCAGCCCGACATGACCCAGACCTGGGATTATTTGCAGAACATCATGGGGAAGGATATCGGCAACTACCGCTACGTTTACGAAGCGGAGAACCATTTCACCGCCGTCATCGGTGGAGCCGCCGCGGAAACAACAGACCCCTCTCTCTCCGGAGGGCGAGGCCTATGGCTTTCCGGTGCGAATGCGGGTTCCGCTCTTACCTTCGACGTCTACGTTCCTTCGAGCGGCAGCTATAAGCTTACGGTCGACATGCAGACTGGTCCGGCGCACGGTACTTTCAACGTTAAGCTCAATTCCGTCCAGGCAGGTTCAACCTACGATACCTATAGCGCCACTAAGGGCTATCAGACTTACACGGTCTACACTGGAAATATACCTGCTGGCAACACAACTATAGACCTCGTCGTAAGCGGCAAAAATGCTTCGGCAACCGGTTTTGATCTTGTAGCCGACTCCATCCGTATCGCGCCGTGACTGGAAATACAAATGGGGGCTGTTGACGCTTGGGAAAAGTCCGATGATTGAAAGTAAAGTCGCCATCGCCGGCAAGAAAAACAACTCATGGGGCGAACGCAACGGCGGCCGACCCTCGAATACGTGGTCCACGGTGGGAGCAGCAACCTTCGGCGCGCAGGGATTCGCGATATCGAGGCCGGGAGTCAGGTTGATCTGCTAAAATCAACATCTCCCATGCATGATGTCGAAAATCCGAAAACACCCCCAGGTGTCGAAAAACGATTATCGGGTAAAGTCATTGTCCCGGAAGTCGGCCTGAGTGCGGGGGAAGTTCTCGACCAATGCGCCAGAATTACGGAAAGCGAAGAGTTTCGAACAGCTCCCTTGCAGCAAAGGCTGCTTTTGCATTTAGTTTCAGAGACGCTCGAAGGGCGGGGGCTGGAACTGAAGGAGTATTCGGTCGGAGTTGAGGTTTTCAATCGAGGCGCCGACTTCGATCCTCGAACCGACGCTGTGGTTCGCGTCAGCGTTGGGCAGTTGCGCCGCCGCCTGGCAGCCTATTACACGACCGCAGGCACTCAGGATGACATTGTCATCAATATTCCGAAGGGCCACTATTGGGCGGAGTTCAATCAGGCGTCCCGCAAGGAGGACTACAGTTCCGCCAGCGTGACGGTACCGCTCTCCGATGTTCCAGTGGAAGTGCAACCAATCCTTGAGCTCCCTGCCAAGAACCCAACACAGCGGTCGAAGCAGACCTTTTCGTGGCCGTGGCTTCTTGCAGTGGCACTAGTCGTGGCACTTCCTTCCTTCTGGCTGGGATTGCACCGCGGCTCCAGCCAGTCGGCACTTTCTGGCGGAGACATTCGCAAGAGCCTTTTCTGGTCAATGTTCTTAGAGGGAGATCCTCATGCCGTCGCGGTCATCGGAGTAGCCACCACGGCCTCGATTGGTCCGGTGGTGGTGCGTATGCCCAGCGTAAACGATGCAGGGGCAATCTCTACTAATAAGGAGATGCAGAAGATTGCTGCGCTTTTTGGGCAATCGCCTCTCCCGTATAGCGTTTACACGGGCATTGGAGACGCCATTGCGGCAGCGCGGCTGGAGCATGCCTTTGCCGCATCCTCGCTCGATTTGCCGATCCTTCCCTCGAAGGAGGTCCGTTTCAGCGATCTGCACTCGCAAAACGTTGTCTTTATATCCTCCCTGCGTTTCCGCGATCTGCACAGCTCGCTCGACCGCAAGCGAGATTTCGAGGCCGAGGATATCGGTGATGACCGCATTCGGATTGTGAACCATGCGCCTCGTGCCGGAGAGCAGTCATTCTATTATTCGATTGAGGGCTCATCCGGTCCATCAACGGATTATGCATTGATCTCGATCTTGCCCGGAACGGAGAGCGACCACAGGATCATGGAAGTGGGCGGGACCGCTACGCTGGGCACAGCAGGTGCGGCCCAGTATCTCACTGAGGCTGCCAGCCTGTCGGAGTTGGATGGTCGATTAAGAAAGGACCGTCCTGCAGGTGCCTCCAGCGTGCAGGTGCTTCTGCGTGTCGATATCCTGGACAACCAGATCGTGTCCGTACACTATGCGACGCACCATTGGATCCGTTGATATCTTTCTCTTAACCGTAAAATCTTTACTGCCAGCCTAAAAAATCGATGCTCCGGAAAAGGGCATTTCCGTGAAATTCACAAATGGAGTCGGGCTGTTGGATCCGTACTGATGTTTGCCGCGGACCTCAGCACCCAGGGCGATTCGGGGAGCATTCTCCATCAAATAACTTCTAGCGATCAGTCCGTAAATGGCGCCTATCGAAAAGATCAGGAGCGCCTTATTTTCATGTTTTACGCAATTTCCCCAATAAGTTCTAACCTCAGTGGTCCTGAGAATCGTCCTGGGTTATGAAGAAGTACCCAGGAGGCCGGTCCTCATCTCAGGCTATCGAACTCTGCTTCAGCTCCCGGCGCGTCAGCTCTCTGCCGAACGCGCGGAAAATAGCGGGGAGCATTAACGTTAAGTACTTCCGGATCAACGGAAAAATACTTCCCAGCTTCCAGAAAGCCTTTTCTAATGTGGAGGTCTTTTTAATCTGCGATCCCGGCAAGGAAATTCAGGATAACGAAACGTTAGATTTCTCTCGACGAGCGCAGCAAAAGACAAGGGAATCAAGTGAAACGAATTCTTCTTACGCTCAGCTTCGGAATAGTGTTTCTTGTCTCCTTCCCAACTGCTTTCTTTGCACAGCCCGCCCTCGATAAGCATTACGACGTGGTTGTTGCAGGTGCGGGCACGGGGGGTGTGTCGGCTGCCATTCAGGCTGCCAGAATGGGAGCCCGGGTTGCCCTGCTGGAAGAGAGCGACTGGATTGGAGGCCAACTGGCTGCAGGTGTGGGGACGATGGATGAAGGCGTCGGGCCGAACGGTACGCCGCCATCCGGTATCTACGCGGAGTTCCTGAAGCGCGCCTCTGCCTACTACTCGAGCCGGGGAAAATCGATCAGCACATGCTACTGGAGTGCCAATCTGCAGCATTGCGTCACGCCAATCGCCGCACGTGAAATTCTGATGGACATGATCGACGAGGTGAATGCGAAGGGCGCTCAGGGATCGCGCGGGCATATCGATCTTTACCTTCAGGATCGCGTTACCCGCGTTCTGGCGAAGGACGACGTTGTCACCGGTGTTGTTACGTCGCAGAATCAGCAATGGTCGTCTTCGATTCTCATCGACGCGACGGAGTATGGCGACGTAATCCCCCTGACGCCGGCGCGCTACCGTATGGGCCATTCCGTGAATGCAGACGGTGAGCCCAGTTGCATCCAGGCAATCACCTGGGTCGCTGAGATCAAAAAGTACCCGCAGGGCATGCCCAAGGGGTTTGTGTTGCAGGATCCGCCGTCAGGGTATGAAAAGTGGAAACCGAACTTTGAAACCTCCATGCGCATCGACGGGAACCCGGCAGATCGGAAGCTTCCGGTTAGCTTTGCTGAGTACGTTGGCTACCGGGGATTACCCGATACTGCCAATCCCGCGAATTATAACGGTGCCGAGATTGGCAAAATCACGCGCAGCGCGATGAACTGGTTCAACGATCTCGACGTGACCACCGACCTCTTCGACCGCACCAAGCGACAGCGGATTCTCTGCGAGGCGAAGCGGAAGACACTGGCCAATATTTACTACTTCCAGCATGAAATGGGCGAAACGCAATGGTCAGTGGCCAATGACGAAGGCTTTGACACGTCTTATAACAAGATGAATTCGTGCCCTGACATTCCGGCAGAATACAAAGCCGTCGAAGAAAATCTTCCCCAGATTCCCTATGTGCGCGAGAGCATTCGGATTGTAGGGGAATACACGCTCACCGGTGGCGATATTCGCCGCGAGCGCAATTGGTCGATGTCGGTGAAGGGTTTCACGGATGCAATTGCTGTTGGTGATTACGCCGACGATCTCCATAGCTGTAACTCCAAGCCGGAATTCTTCGAACAGGACCTCGAACACATTACAGATTTGCCACCGGGGTTTCGCTTCGGACCATTTCAGGTGCCTCTGCGTTCCCTCATTCCAGAGAAAGTCGACGGACTTCTCGCTGCGGAAAAGAACATATCGCAATCGCGCCTGGCCAACGGAGCCACCCGGCTCCAGCCGATTACGATGCTGACAGGTCAGGCGGCGGGTGCGCTGGCGGCGCTGGCGATATCCGAACACAAGCAGCCCAGGTATGTGGATCCGCAGCAAGTGCAGCTTACTTTGCTTGCGTCTGGAGTGATTCTCTCGCGTCAGCATCTGAGCCTCACGATCGGCTCCAAGGTGTGGCAGGCTGTCGAGTTTGCCCTCGTCAATGGATGGATAGGGGACGAGGAGAACATCGACTTCGACCCGCACAAAACTGTCACGCGATCAATCGGGGCACGGATCCTGGCGAAAGCATTCCTGAGCAACAATTCTCATAGCCTATCGGTGGCTGACATTACGCACAAGTTCGATATGGCGCCGAACACGGTGAAGCAGATCTATCCTGACGTTCCTCTTTATTCAGCCGATTTCAATGCCGTGACCGCCTTACATAATGAAGGGGCCATTGTGCCGTGCGTGCAGAAGAACAAGAATTTTTGCCCCGACGATCCGCTGACGCCAGGTGAATTTCTGCAATCGGTAACGCGGTTAATGAGAAAGAAGAAGTGGGATTCGGGGACGGAAAAGCCGATGCTCGTGAATTCCACGCCTGACCGCGGACGTCAGCAGTTGACGATCGAAGACGCGGCGGTCATTCTCTGTAACGCTGCACGCGTGAAGGCCAGCAGGAATTAGGGTCACTGCCTTCAAGGGCAAAAACGATGCAGGGGAGGGAATCGAGGACAGCGAGGAGAGGCTGGTTATTCGGTAGCTCCTGCCGTTTTTGTCAGCAAGGTCCGCAAGCTGCCTGAACAGTTTGCGGACCTATATCAATGCACTGAGTCCCGTGGCGGGCCCCAGTGCTGAGCGTAAACCGTCAGCGATCCAGGGCAGCACGAACCAGCGGCCGTGCTGCACCCAGAAAGCGGGATTCTACAATCCGTTTCATGCTTTTCGAATCACATTTTTGAGGGCCATAGCAGCAGGTTTTGGCTCCCCGTCAAAGTCAACAATGGACGTGTTGGCAGTGCAGGGGAAACAGTCGTGCCCCATCCAGAGAATCACTCCGCCGCATGCAGGGAAACGCGACTTCATGGCGGAGACGGCGAGCGTGAGCGCATCGGCCTGCCGCTTCTGGCTCCAAGTCACGAATTCTTCAAGAGACGCTGGCTCTCTCCCTTTCTCCAACGCGAATTTCGGCCACTCGATCCACCATGGCTGGCGGTTCCAGAGCGGATTGCTGTGCGTTCCGGGCACCGCCGGCAGGTTCCCCCGGAAGCGGCGAATCATGGCCGCAGGGCTGGCCGAAGGTGCACCCATTTCGGAATGGAACATGGCGTCATCGTGCTGCCACAGATCGCGCCAGGCTCCGTCGACAGGGCCATCAAAGGTCCAGGGACCATGGACATCTTCGTGCTTATTCTCGCCGCACGTCTGTCGAGTGAAGCTGCCGATGGGGCCAAAGGGACTGGTGGGGACGAAGTAGCGGCCAGGATCGTGCTGCTGGACGATTTCTCTGAGCCGTTCGATCAGAGGATGGTGCTCGATGGTAAGCGTTGGATCGCTGCTGACGTGACCCGCAAGGTCATCCTGCAGCTCGTTGCCGCCGCACCACAGAGCCAGCGATGTGTGGTGCTGCAGGCGCTGAATATACGACTCCGCCACCTCTGAGAGTCTCCGGATGGAGGTTTCATCCGCAGGCGGGTAGTTGTCCAGGCCGGAGCTGGAGAGAGGAAATTCCTGCCAGACAAGAAAGCCATTTTCGTCGCACAGATCAAAGAGCCATTGGCGTTCAGGAAATCCGCCCCCCCATACGCGCAGCACATTCACGCCGATATCTCGATACACTGCGATTCTTTTGGTGTAGTCCTCGCGTTGCACGTCGGCAAAGTTGGGAAGAATCGGCGTCCAGTTCACTCCGAAGAGGAACAACTCCTTGCCATTCACGACGCAAAGATAGGGATGGGCGTTTTCCGCTGCACCCCGGGTGCGTTTCCACTCGATATGCCGGAAGCCAACTCGCAGCATTCTGGAATCTATCAACTGATTCTGCTCGTCGAGAAGACGGATGTGGAGATCGTAGAGAGTCTGCTTGCCGAGTCCATTGGGCCACCAGAGTTCCACAGGCAAGTGATCCCATGAGAGCTCGGCAGCTCCCTCGCCAACAGCAACTGTTTGCTTGCGGAGTACCCGGTTGCCATCCTTGAGGGCCACTTCAAGAAGCTTGCCACCCGTCGTGGTAGCAGAGAATTGAAGGTTGCCAGTTATTGAATCGAGTGAAAGTCGCGGGATGCATCGAATCTTGCCAATTTCCGCTTCCCGCACGACTTCAAGAGTGACTGAATCCCAGATTCCGATCTGCACGAGGCGACTTGTCCAGTCCCAGGAGTAGTTGAAGCGCGGCTTTTCTTCTTTCATCCGCGATGTGTGTCCGAACTGACCGAGCCAGCGGGGCGATTGCTGAAACCAGATTTGCAGCAGATTGCCCGATGGCTTTAGATGAGGCTTTAGATCAACCTCGTACGGCGTGAAGCTGCCTTCGAAATCGAGAACCGATGCCCCGTTTAGTAAGATACTGCCTGCATAGTCGAGCCCGCCGCAGCGTAGCCGCAACCTGGTTCCTTCCCGAAGCCACTCATCTGGAAGCTGTGTCTGATAGATCCAATCGCGATTCTCAACCCACTCCACCTCGCGAGCGTTCAGACCGACGTTCCAGTCCGGAATGATTCCGGCATTGAGCAGCGCCTTCTGTACGGATCCGGGTACCGGGGCGTCGATCGGACCAACTTCAGCATCCGGGGCCTGATGGATATCCGTGCACTTGTCTACACCCCACAGAAAAGGGGCAAAGCCGCATACTTGCCATTTCAACGTACCCAGGTCCCAAACGCTCCGTGCATTGGGCGACTGGCGTCCTTCTGCGTTGCTAGTCTCTTTGCTCATTAGCGCGTCTGCCCCCGAAGGAGCCGCGAGAACAAGAGCGGCAGCACCGCCCATTTGGACAAATTCCCGCCGCGTCAGTCTTTCCTTTACAGGCATCTCTTCTCCCATTTTCCTTGTGAATGCTGTGGCCTTTTCGGCCACAGCATTTTCATAAACATCCAGCGTCAGCCCGTTCGAGGCTGCTCTCCTATTTATTCGAAGTTACATGTCAAAGTCTTACTATTTGCTGCCCATCCCTTTGGCATTCTCACTTTGGGATTGGCGTTCTATTGCTGCCTCCGCTTCCGCGGCTGTACAGCCTTTAAGGAAAGCCGATTGCACTTTGTCCGTACGGAAGGGATAGGCGGCCAGATTGGCATCATTGGATAGATTGGCGCAATGATTCATGTCAGTGAAGGCATAAGTGACGGCCACAGGAGATTTCACCTGCGGATTGCTCACCTCAACACTGTTATTGACAATGCGTGCCTCTGCTTCCACAAAGCGCCGGTCTGTGCCGCAGATGGCGAACCCTGACAATCGGCCATCGCCTTCGACCTTCAACCCTTGTGCATGCTGGAAATGGAGAACTGCCTTTCCACCGTGGATCTCCATTCGGTCAAAAATTGGTCCCTTGTATTCAATGGGCTCTTTATAGGCAATGCCGCGCGCTGCCAAAGCCATGCGCTCGCCGACCGGCTTCTTGTCGAGCGGATGGATTGGTGATTTGTAACCGAAATCGCCGACATTCCAGGTCAATGGCAGATCGTGAACAGGAATCGCCGCGGTCTGCGGAACGGTTTGCGCAACCTCGAACTGGGCCTCACGCATATAAGCCCACGATTCCAGGTTGTTCAGCGGGATCTTTCCGCCATCATCATAAGCGCCCAGTTGGGTCAGAATAAACGCACGCGGTTGCCCTCCCCACTGATGACGCCAGTCAGCAATCAAAGCTGTCAAAGCCTTCTTGTAGAACTCCGCCCCAACCTCGCCCCACGCGGCATTGTTCTCGCCCTGCCCCCAGAGGAAACCGCGCACTGCATGGCGCGTAAGTGGAGCAACTTTTACATTGAACAATGCAGTAGCCTGGTCCCACGGCTGGTGATAGGGCCCCCAGTGGCCCACATTCCAGTCCACTGGGAGTTTGGCTTTGATTAACGGATCACTTTCAGCCGCGGCCCGGCTCATCCAACTCTCCACTCCCGTCGAGCCAAGGGCACTGTTCATCACACCTACGGGAACTTCCTTGCCGTTTTTATTCAGCGCTTCGTAAAGAGCCAACGCAAAGGTGTAAGCAATCCCGGAACAGTTGGCGACGTTTGCGCCACTGTTGGCCGGAACCCACCTGCCATTCACAGTGTCGTCCACCGGAGATTGAGGAACGCCATTTCGCCATGCCTCATCCACAGTGTCCTGATAGAAAATGCGGATGCTATCCCGCGTAGCAGAAGCCATCAAATCTTGGCCGCCCACAATATAGCGCAAGCGCAGTTCCATATTGGACTGCCCGCTAGAAAACCAGAGCTCTCCCACTAACACGTCATGAATGAGCAAGGGCGTTCCATCGCCGCTGATTTTGATGGAATATTTCTTAAAAGACGCCTTGAGAGGTCTAAGAGAAATTGCCCATTTTCCATCTGCGTCTGCGACGGCACTGCCTTTGTTTACCGTCGCTCCGGAGTCTTCATAAGAAATTTCGGCGGTTATGGTAGAGCCGGGAGATGCTTTGCCCCAGACCACAATCGGCTCTTCCTGCTGGAAGAGGATATGGTCCGATAGACTTTTGGGAAGTTGCAACGCAGCATAGCTGCGCGAGCAAAGAAACAGCATCGACATAAGTACACACGCTGTTACGAAGAGAAACTTGACGCACGAGTATCCTGCGGAGTTACGGCCTTCATTGTTTCCGTACATGCAATCTACCTTTCTGATGAAATCGTTTGCCATTTACGAACACGACGGAATAAGCGCATCCGTACCTAGTGGACGTGATCCTCGGTCGTGAGAAATTCAACGCTGTGCGGAGGAAGACGCAACGCGATCTGGCCGGAGCGGGCATTCAGCGCTTCGGAGTCTTCCAGGTTTTCGTAGTTTGTCTTCTGATTGTCGGGAACATATTTGTAGAGTCTCCAGCGGGGAGAGCGCGGCATTGTGGGAAGCTCAAGAATGGTGCTGGCCTCGAGAGCGTGATCATTTACCAGCATGATGCTCCATGTCGTTTTTGCGTCGCTCACGCTCCTGGCTGCCACGGCTCTTATTCCGGCGGTATCCGTTGGATCGCTGACCTGCAGAATCTGAGCTTCTGGCGGGAACAAATGTGCAAGCAAAGCCCACGACCGAAACCATGGCCGCACGCGGTCGTCTTCCGGTGTACCCATCGCACTGGCTTTGGTATTCCAGAATCCCCAGGTCTTCAGCGTCAGGCTGTCCGGGACGGCGGGATGATCTTTGACCGTATGCATAGCATCATCCAGATCCCATGCGGATGCTCCCATCCATCCAGCCTGTGCTACCTGGGCGGCATAGTCCGCCATCAGAACTCCATATAGATATGTCCGCACGCGTGGCTGCTGATCGCCGTTGATTCGACCCGTGATCAGACCAGACTCACCGAGGAAGAGCGGCTTGGATCCCGCATTGGGGTCGATCTTGAGGAGCGTCTGCCGTTTGTTGAGGAGCAGATTGAAAACGCTGCCACGCGTAACTTCGTCATCCGTGGCATACCAATGCATCTCCCATCCACCTACATAGGAAGCGGCGTCCCGTGCTGTCTCGTCCAACCAGTTCCAGTCACCGGAATTATCAGGACCGACCATCGCAATCGCATGCAGTCCTTCCCGATCGAATACCTGACGTGCATGGATGAAGCCTTTCTTCCATGCCTGGTAATCCACACCCGCTCCTCCGCCCGGCCACATCCAGCCGCCATTGGGCTCGTTCATGTAGTTGTAGAAGCGCAGCACGGTGTAATGCTTCTCCCGCGTCAAATACACCAAGAGCGGCGCAATGATCTCTGCCCAGCGTGCATCACCCGGTCCATTGATGGCAGCTACCGCCTCATCGTGAGGGAGGTGAGGCCATGACCATTCGCCCAGCATGACGGGGGTCTTTCTCGACTCCGCGTAATCGAGGATCCGCAGAAGTTGTCCAAATTCCTCCGGCACCTGGTTAGCATCGCCTCGCCACACATAATCGCCGCAGCCTCCGGCATCCAGCCGGCGGCAGTAGATGTTCGCGCTAAACATCACTCGAAGAAACGCAGGATGCAGTATGTCCAGCCGCGCCCTGATCTGTTCCCATTGCTTTTCTGTTGGTGGATATTGATACGGATCCAGTTGCACGCCAAATCCCTGGAAAGAAGGGACCAAGATGCGGTCGGTGTGGACAGACAGGCGCTCGACATGGTTTGCGACTGCTGCCGAATCCTGAGCGTCTGCGTACCGCGGCCGTGCACAAAGCCCACTCAACAAAATCAAAGTCACCAATAAAAGCAAGGAATTCATCGCCCGCAACCTGCTAGCGATCCCAGTCATCTTTATGCTGGCGAGAAAGTGATACATATCGATTAATCTCCTCGTTTGCTTTATCGCGGTTCCCCGCTTCTTTGTAGAGTTGAGCCAGCAGAAAATGCAGGCGTGGATTTTCCGGTCGCAGCGAGGATGCCGTGCGCATTTCTGAGAATGCCTGATTCTTATCGCCGGTCTGCTGATACACCCGGCTCAGGAATTCGTGAGTCTCCGCATCATCGGGTGCAAGCCGCTCTGACTGCTGCAGCTGTCTCAGAGCATTGCTGAGGTCATGCTGTCGAAAAAGAAATTCGCCATAATGCAGCGAAGGCAGAGAGGAAGGCTTGGCCTCCTGCAGGTTGAACTCGATCGCACGCTGGTAGTGGCGTGAAGCGTCGGTGAACTTTCCCTCGCCCTCCAGCGACCGGGCCAAACCGTCTTCCGCCAAGGCATTGTGCGGAGCGAGTTTCAGACATGCTTCAAAGGCTGCCACCGCGTCCGCTGCCCGGTCCTGGCTATATTGGACACCACCCAGGTATCGCCAGGTCCGCCAATCCGTGGGCTGAAGTTGCAACGAGGCACGCAGCCATTTTTCGGCTGATGCCAGGTCCTTCAATGCAACATAGTCCAACGCGATAAAACGAAGCTCGTCGGCATTCGGCTGGCGAAACTTTAGGATCGCCGAAAACATATCGAGCGAGCGGTCGAACTGATGATTCTGGTAGAGCGCAACTCCAAGCGTGGAATATAAATCGGCCGAGGGTCCCTTCTGCGCGATTTGCGCTTCGAGTTTCTGCACGGCGAGCGCGGCTCCTGCCTGCTCGGACGATGGCTGCGTTTGGATGGAAGCGGCCGCTGGCCGGGCTGCGGAACGATTCCCGCGAAGGCCAGGTTCAGGAAGAGTTGACTGTCCAGGAAGATTGGAAGGAAAACACAGCAGCAGGAGAAGAGCGGCGAGATATCGCCTCTCTACTCCTGCGCTGTGGGGAACAGGAGATGGGCTCTTTGCAGAGCGCATCTCCTTCAAGTGGGCTGGGATATCAGAACTCAAAGCGCACTCCCAACTGTCCAGTACGACGGCCGGAGACGCCTGTTACGTGCCCGAAAAGCGGACTGCTGATGCTCGTGTTCGGGCCGCCCCAGTGGTGACGATTGAAGACATTGAACACATCGAAGCGAAGTGATCCATGGATGCGGTGCTCTTGTTTTCCGAGGAAGCCGAACGATTTCATGATGCTCATGTCTTCGCCGGCATAACCCCAATTTGTGAGAGCCGTGTAGCGCGCCGGCTGATTGCCGAACGAGCCATATGGTGGATCGCTGAACATCGTAGGATTGAAGTAGAGTCCGCTTGGGTCCGAAAGGTTCGACAGGTTCAGCGTCTTGAACTTGCGTCCGGTACTCACGTTCGGATCACGGTTGGCGAAAACGCGGATCCACCCGGGATACGAGTTGCGCGACACGATTGCAGCGAACGGCGTCCCGGTGTTGTAGGAGAACTTCGAACCGATAGTGACTCCGCCGACGACGTAGTCGAGGGCGCGCGAGTTGGAAAGGAAGCGCTGTCCACGCCCGAACGGCAGATCATAGTTGAGGTAGCCCTTCAGCACGTGAGTCATGTTGTAGTCGAGTACGTCGTGCACACGCTGCGCGGCGTCATAGGGGTTCTGCGAATAAGCAGGCCCGGGACCGTCCTGGTAGGCTCCGCCGTCGCTCACGTTGCCTTCTGCTCGCGACAATGTGTAGTTGAAGTCGGTGGTAATGTTGTGCCAGTGGTTGGTTTCGATTTCAGCGATGAGGGCGCGGTAGTGGCTGCTTCCTCCGGGAGTCCCAACGAAGCGCGGTAATTGTCCCGCTGAGGCCAGTTGCGGAAACGGGTTGATGGCCTGATATGCATAGCCCGAGAATCCCGCATACGGATACGGCACGCCTGCGGCAGCAGCGCTGGCCGCGTCAGTGACCTTATCGTTTACGTGGCCACTCTGCAGCAGCGGTAGATAGGTGTTAAGCGTCGGGTAATCGAGGCCAACAAGGCTGGGGTCGTGCAGCCGTTTTCCTGCGTTCTCAATGTAGTTCACCGAGAACACGGCATTGTTTGAAATAGCATATTGGAAGCCGACATTCCAGTTCTGGGTATAGCCGAGCTTCAACTGATCCGGCGAAACATACACTGCGCCGCCGGAAACATCGGTGAGAGTGCTAGTACGCGGCTTATACACTGGCTGGCCGGGATAACCGCCATCCCAGTTGAAGGCAATAGCATTCTGGGAAGGGTTCAGGACGTTGTTGGTGGCGATATAGCCAACCGCGCCGCCGCTGCCCGACAGCGGAACGCCGGTGAATTCATTAATTCCGAGCGGCACATAGAAGAGTCCGTAGGCTGCACGAATCACCAGTTTCTTGTATGGCTGATACACGCCACCGATATGTGGTCCGAGTTGCAGATAGCTCTGGTTCTTCTCGAAGCTGGCGCTGCCGCTCTCAGCGAACTGGTAGGCGCCAGGAATGTTGCCCCAGTTCGGGTTATGCGCGGTAATGTCGAAGTTCATCCAATGGCCGTTCTTCTCATGAAAACGCCCGTTGAATTCATAACGGAGGCCCAGGTTGAGCGTTAAGTTAGGACGAAGACGCCAGTCGTCCTGCGCATAAAGCGAGAACAACTTGCGGCGGCCGTGGAGCAGGAACTCTGCCGAATTACTGGCGCTCTGTACGTTGCCCAGAAGAAAGTTGGCAAATGCGAAGCCGACGAACGGCTGCGCCTTCGGGTCGAGCGGCCCCATAGTCTGGTTGGAGAAGTTGTATGTCTGCTGGCCCCCAGTCGTGCGGCTATTGACGATCTTTGCAATGAAGTCGCCACCGAACTTGAAGGTGTGTAGTCCGTGCGTCCAAGTAACGGCATCGTTGAAGATCATGGCCGAGAAGACGTAGCCGTCCGCAAAGCGGGATCCGATAGACGGTTCTCCGTAACCAAGCGATTGATCCCTAAAATTGATGACCGGCATGTTCTTGATGCCGAGGGTCTGGCTGAAGCCGAGGGAAGCCGCATCGACGGAGTGGTCTGGCTGGTCGGCCGCCATATTTTCGTTGTAGGCTACCGATGCGAAGTTGAGAAGCGACGGGGAAAGCGTGGAGGTGAGTTGCACGCGAAGTGCACGGTTCACCTGCCGTTGCTTCTGCCCCTGACCTAGCGGACCGCCATCGGCGGAGCCCGTCTGCCAGGGGTTGGTTCCGTTAATCCGCGGCAACGACCACCAATTGTAGGACGATGTCAGTCGCTCGGTCTCCGTGATCTGGTGATCGAACTTCAGATCGAGGTGCTGGTTGGTGAGCGACGGAATGCCTGAGAATGCAGGATAGTTGTTGAGCAGGCTGCTGTTGGTTGGCTGGTAGTACTGCTTGTATATGTTGGCTACCTTCGCGGATATCTGGCTAATGTTCGCTGAAGGGATGACGTTCCCTGCGAAAGGCGAATAGCAGGTTGTACCGTTAATGACCCGGGCAGTGTATGGATCGAAGATCTGGCCCTTCACATAAGGCTGCCCCGTACAGGGATTGATGACTGACAGCGGCGTGCTCAGCAGGGCGGAGAAGTCGCCATTTAGGAAGGCCGTCGTGGGAACGGTGGTACCGTTCTGCTGGTAAACGAGCTGTGACTGAAAATAATTTTCCCAGTCTCCGAAGATGAAGGTATGGTTTTTCCAGATGGGGCCGCCTAAGCTATAGCCTTGGTCATGGAAGCGGTCCAATGGACGCTTGTATTTGTGCGCGCAGGTAGCGTCTCCGGGGGCGCACTTGGACAGGAAGTATTTATTGCTCCAGGTGTTGGCGTCCAAAGCCTCGTTTGCCAGGAACCCGTAGGCACTGCCATGAATGGTGTTGGTGCCCGACTTGAGTTCCATGATTAGGTCGCCTCCGCCGGTGCGGGCGGCTTCGGCGGTGATGCCACTGGTCTGCACCTCGAACTGCTTGACGGCTTCCATGCCGACCACCTGGACGAATCCTTCCAGGCCTGCGGAGGCGTCTGTGCCATCCACGATGACATTCTTGGTCATATCCTGCGAGCCGGCAATGTGACCTGCGTAGTTACCGCCGGTCGTTGTTGGAGCCAGCGAGTATGCAAACGACGTAATGTCGCGGCCCCCATTAACCGAGAGCGGCAGATTTACGAGGGCGTCTGCATCGACATTAAAATTAATGACAGAGCGCTCACTTTCCATGATCGGCAATGCATCAGAAACCACGACCGTCTCGGAGGCATTGCCGATCCCGAGTGTTTCATTCAACTCGGCAACCTGGCCAATGCGGAGCTCGACACCAGTCTGCTCGACAGTCTTGAAGCCGCTCTTCGAGAACCTCACCGAATACACGCCAATCGGCAGGTCGGAGATTCGGTATGTTCCGGTGTCATTGCTCACGCCATTGAAGGTGACCCCGGTGGCGACGTTTCTTGCGGTAACGCTCACCCCGGAAACTACGGCTCCGGTCAGGTCAGAGACGCTTCCCGTGATGCCACCGAGGTTGATCTGCGCCAGGGCTCCGCGGGTGAGGAGTATGACACTCAAAAGGAGCAAGAGGAGTCGTGACCATTTTGGGATCCTTGAACTGAATCTGGCTGAACGCTGGAAAATCGGTCGTCCCCCGGGTACGTTGATGCTGTGAGGTGTAGCTTCCAAAGCCATTTATGCTGCCCTCCTTTTTGGTGCATAGGAAACTGCGAGGTTGGTGTGCTTGCCAATAAAAGCTTTCATGCGATATTCATGAAAAGGGATGAACCGGATAAATCCCGGATAAATCCATGTAATTTCCTCATGGAGCTATTATTTTCAACGAGTTACGGGTGCCAACGGAGACGTGCTACACTTCAGCGCGGGCTGCAGAGTGAGATTTTTCACCGGGGTATGGTATCGTTCCCATTACGAGAGGTCGGTTTTAGATGGTGAGTGCGCGGGAGCTAACGGATCAGGGGCTTCTCGCGGACGCGCGCTGGCAACTCGTGGAGAGGATTGTCGCGACGGAGCCATTTCGACGTTCGGCCCGATATCGCGATCTGCTTCGTTATCTTGTCGAGCGCGCCATTACCAATCACCCGGAAGATCTGTCCGAGACGCATATTGGACAGGCTGTCTTTGGCAAGCGACCCGATTACAGTCCTACCGAAGACAGCACAGTTCGAGTTCATGTACGTCAGCTCCGGCTCAAACTCCACGAATACTTCGACGTAGCCGGCCGCGAAGAATCGATCCTGCTGGAGATTCCTAAGGGTGGGTTTGTACCTATCTTTAGGGAGGGAGTCCGGACGGTGGCTCCGTCCTTAGCCGACGCGCCGCCAGCGGAATCGCCAGCGACAGTTGCTGAGGTGAGGCCGAGGTCCCGCTTTATCATTCCAAGCCTGCTGGGTACGATCGCGCTCCTGCTCGCTGTGATCGCCTATCTGTCGTTTCTGCTTCAAACGTCCGCGCCACCCACGCACACGCCTTGGCCGCTCTCATTTTTTGTAAGTTCAGACGAGCCAACCGCCATTGTGACTGCCGATGTGAATTACGGGATGATGAATCTGATCCAGCAGAAGCATCGGACGCTACAGGAGTACCTGACGAAGGAGGCGGGAACGGCTACTTCATCAGGCCCGGACCAGAGTCTGCTCGGCTACATTGGCCTCTCGAGCCTGACTTCCTCCGCAGATGCGGTGATCGCTGCCGGGCTTTCGTCCCTGATGGCGGGGTCGCACCGCCAAGTATCGGTTCGCTCTGCCCGCGATCTGCGCCCGCGTGATCTTGATTTCGGTAATTTTATCTTTCTCGGTAGTCCCACTTCGAATCCCTGGGTTTCAGAGTATCTGGACCGGACAAACTTCGAAGAAGAGGAGGATACGAGCGGCGGATACATTTGGAAGAATAAGTCACCCAGGCCAGGGGAACAATCCTCATTTAAATGTTTGAAGCAGACAGGGACGTCTGGCGATGATTATGCCGACATCGCATTTCTTCCGGGCCGGACGGGGAAGGGGTACGTCCTCATCCTTCAGGGGTGCCAACAGGAAGGGACGGAAAGTACGCTGCTGTATCTGGGAGCTGAGAATCGCCGCCGCGACCTGCTCAAGGCGCTGGGCTTTTCGCGCCCACCGGACAAACCAGTGTTTTTTGAGGCACTGATCCGAACTCAAGTGATTGCGGGGGCTCCGAGCTCAACCACGGTCGTCGCCGCGCGCGTGGTGAATGCGCCTTGAGCGAACGGATGCAGAATAAATCTATGTTTCGGCTTGCTATAACCTTTTCCCCACAATAACTGAAAGAATCGGAATTCCGAGCGACCTTCCTGAACCCACCATAAATAACGCGCCATCGCGTACCCTCCCCGCATTTCTGCCATGCATGCTTCACAGAAGATAGCCTCGCATTCCGGGACCTTTGCGCTCTGGCACTGACTAAAGTTGTCGGCGGCCCCTGTCGACAACTATTAAAACATCGTGAAAATCCTTCAACTCTGTCCCCTTGCGCTATTTGTTTTGGGTGCTGTGGCGATTGCTCAAAACACCATGACCGTTTCGTCGACGTTCACAAAACCCGGACAACCCATCTCTAAGGTGTGCCAAGATCAGGTCGCCGTTTGGCGAACCATAGCCCCGCAGTTCCCCCATCCGAAGAAGTGGTCGTGGTTCATCCTATGTGACGACAATGCCTGGAAACTCTATCTGCAACATTCGGGCCAGGTGTTACCGGTGAGTACTATTTATAGCTCGACCGACATTGATGCCGGCACAACCTTTCTTCGGGGCACGACGCTGCTGCATCCTGATCTTCCCGAGGCTGCTCCCGACCACGTGATCGCCCATGAGCTTGCCCACATCATGCTTCACAGTCGAGACGAAGCCGTAGTTGAGGCACAGACTCGCAAGTGGCTGGAGCGGCAAAAACATGCTGTCGGCAGCCTGGTTCCTTTCAACCTGCCGAAACCGTCGGGTGCCAACTGAGGAAGCGGGACTTGTAGGGTTTGTGTGGCTCACGGCATCCCGGGATTGGCGAGACTTCGAAGGAGAGGGCAACTCGGTTTATAGTTGAGCCGCTCGATGATTTCTGGCCCACCGAGGCGGATTTCGCCAAATGGCCCGAGCCGGAAGACATTGGTGAAGTTGTTCTCTCTCTATCTATACAGTGAGATGCCAGAGTTATTCGCGGCGTGGCTGTATCTCTGTATACGGCAATCCACATCCTATAAGCGAGCGTGCACTATGCCAGACTTTAGATCAGGTTTTCCTTTAAAGGACCTTCTGGACGGGCGACCCGTTGCCGGTAAGGTCGAGGACAACGATGTACTCCTCGTGCGGCATGGAAGCGAGGTGTTTGCAGTTGGGGCATTCTGTACTCACTATCACGGCTCGTTAGCGGACGGGCTTGTGGTCGATGACACGCTCCGGTGCCCGTTGCACCATGCATGCTTCAGCTTGCGAACGGGGGAGGCACTTCGAGCTCCAGCGTTTGACAGCATTGATTGCTGGGCGACCGAGATTGTCCAAGACATGGTGTACGTGCGCCAAAAGATATCGCGGCCCGTGGAGGAGTTGAAAGCTCCTGCTGGCGCACCAAAATCCGTCGTCATCATCGGAGGCGGTGCAGCAGCCTTCTCTGCTGCAGAGATGCTTCGCCGGGAGGGATACCAGGGAGAGCTGACGATGCTCAGTTCTGATGATGTCGTGCCGTGTGACAGGCCAATCTCTCGAAAGACTATCTGGCTGGAACCGCGCCTCCCGAGTGGATTCCCTTGAAGCCTGCTGACTTCTATTCCTCTTTGAAGATCAACCTGATGCTAGGGACGCGTGTCACGGCCATTAAGCCGGAGATGAAAGAGGTCGTAAGCGAGTCCGGAAAATCATTCCAATATGATTCGCTTCTGTTGGCGACTGGAGCCGATCCAGTACATTTGCCGCTTTCCGGAGCATCCGATTCTCAGGTCTACTATCTACGGTCGTTTGACGACAGCAAGTTGATCGCGGAGAAGGCTTCGGCTGCTCGCATGGTTATCGTTATCGGCGCAAGTTTCATCGGCCTCGAAGTAGCGGCATAGTTACGTGCGCGGAACATTGAGGTGCATGTTGTTGCGCCGGAGGAGCAGCCTCTGGCGAAGGTTCTGGGAAGGGAAGTAGGCGAGTTCATTCGCACGTTGCATGAGTCTCATGGCGTCGTATTCCACCTGCAGCGAACTGTTGCCAGCGTGAATTCTACAGGCGCAGTTCTGAGCGATGGAACATCCATCGCCGCTGACTTTATCGTAGTTGGAGCTGGTGTCCGACCGTCCTTAACACTCGCGGAACTCGCTGGCCTGAATCTTGACCATGGTGTGTTAGTGGATCAATACCTGGAGACGAGTTGCCAGGGAATCTTCGCGGCTGGCGACATTGCCTGCTGGCCGGATCCGCATACCGGGCGCTCGATCAGGGTGGAGCATTGGGTTGTCGCAGAACGCCAGGGGCAGGTTGCTGCAAGAAACATGCTTGGCCAGAAAGTGCCCTTTGATGCTGTCCCGTTTTTTTGGAGTCAGCACTATGATGTCACGATAAATTACACGGGTCATGCTGAGCGGTGGGATAGCATCCACATCGACGGATCTCTTGCAGAGCGAAGCTGTGCGATCGAGTATCAGCTTGGCGGTAAGGTCCTTGCGGTTGCCACGATTGGCCGAGATCTAGCGTGCCTCGAAGCAGAACGCAAAATGGAGCAGAGCAACGGCTAGCGACAGAGTGGCACGGGGGAGGAGCCGCTGCTGCAGATTGCATATTGTTTTTTATTTTGATCCTGGCGTTCGTCCACCAGGCAAAGAAGTAGACGATCTACCCATACTAATGGGTTGCGAGAAGACGATCGGAACGACCTGAATCTTGTCGCAACCCAGGATCTATTTCTGGGTGGTGGCTCAGTTCCAGCCACCGCCCAGAGCGCTGTAGAGTTGGACGAGGGCCAAAGCCTCTCCCTGCTGTGCGTTCACCAGATTGAGTTGCGCGGAGAAGAGGTTGGAGTCGGTCGTAAGCACTTCAAGGTAGCTTGTCGATCCGCCCTGGTAGCGAATCCTTGCGAGACGGACTGCGTCCTGGGCAGCTTCCACAAGCTGCTGTTGCTGTTCGCGGGATGCGCGTTGCTTGTTGAGCGCAATCAACGAATTCGAGACATCGCGAAAGGCTCCGGCTATGGTCTTCTGGTAGTTCACGACCATCTCTTTCTTTGTTGCTTCGGAGAGTTTGAGCTGTCCGCGAAGCTTGCCGCCTTCGAAGAGGGGTTGCGCGATCGATCCGATGCCATAGATAAGCTTGCCGGATGGGTCGAACAGATTCGAGAACTCGTCACCGCCGAAGCCAGCCGATCCGCTGATGGAGAGCTGAGGGAAGAACTGGGCCCTGGCAACGCCGATTCTCGCATTTGCAGAGATGAGCGTCTGTTCGGCCTCCTGAATATCAGGCCGCCGTTCCAATAGCTGCGAAGGCAGGCCCACGGGCAGATTCTGTGGCGGTGGCGTGAAGGTGTAGTCCATGTTGCGCTTCACTGGCCCGGGGTTGCCACCTAACAAAAGATTGATGGCGTTTTCCTGCTGCTGAATCTGCTGCTCCAGTTGCGGAATCTCGGACGATGCAGTGTAAAGAAGCTGTTCCGCCTGCCGCACATCGGAGAGGGGTGCCGACCCTCCGCTTTCGAGGGTCTTGGTCAGCTTGACCGAATCCTGCCGGACGGCCAGCGTTTGCCGCGTGATCTGCAGTTCCTGGTCGAGAGCACGAAGCTGGAGATAGGCAGTTGCCACATTTTGCACCAGTGTCATGCGTACTGCTCGCTGCGCCCAGACCTGGCCGAGCAACTGGGCTCGTGCTGCTTCGTTCTGCCTGCGATACAAACCCCAGAAGTCGGGTGTCCATGAGCCGGAAAGACTGAAGCTTCCACTGGCGATGGGGCTGGAGATCTGCTTGCTTAGGGACGAAGGCAGGTCGGCTCCAATTCCGCTGCCTCCGGCCGAGATCTGCGGAAACGACTGGGAGCGAGTGATCTGAACCTGTGCTTCCTGTTCGAGCACACGATCTGCAGCCATGCGTACATCGTAGTTATTCTCCAGCGCCGTGCGAATCAGTGCCTGGAGTTCCGGGTCTTTGAAGACTTCGGACCAGCGCTCGTCACCGAGCGCGTTCTGCGCCTCGCTCTTGACCGCGGCATCGTCGGGCTCGCGAAAGGAGGGGGGCGTCGGGTAATTTGGCCTTGAGTACTTTGGCCCGACGGTGCAGCCGACAAGCGATGCGACCAGGGCCAAGGTGGACAGGGCCAGCGTGTTGCTGCGTTTGAGTCTCTTCAGTGAATTTCTCATGCCTGGTCTCCTTCGGTCAGCGATTGCGCGGTTGCTGGAGCCGCGCTCTGGTTCGAAGGTTGATCTTCGTCCTTTTCAGCGTGCTTCGCGGGATGCTTTGAGTCCATCGTTGTTGACTTGCCATCGCCGACGAAACGATGCGAGATGTATTCGACAACAGCGAAGGTTACAGGGATCATCAGGATGCCGATCAGCGTGGAGAGAGTCATTCCACCGATCACCACCGTGCCGAGGATGCGTCGTGAAACAGCGCCGGAACCAGTGGCTGTCCAGAGTGGCAGACAACCAAAAACAAATGCCAGGGCCGTCATGATGATGGGGCGGAACCTCAGCCGGGCAGCGTTCAAGGCAGCTTCCGCGATGCTTTGACCGCTCTCGTAATTGGCCTTGGCGAACTCGACGATCAGGATCGCATTCTTCGCGGATAACCCAATCAGCATGATCAGACCAATCGTCGCGAAGACGTCGTTTTCATAGGCGCGCATATGAAGCGCAAGATATGCGCCGAGGATTGCGACTGGCGTGCTGAGCAACACGCTGAATGGCAGCGTCCAGCTCTCGTACTGAGCGGCGAGGATCAGGAAGACGAAGAGGATGGAGAGTCCGAAGACTGCCCACGTTGGGACTCCCTTAGCCGCTTTTGCTTCCTGGAACGACATGCCCTGATAGTCGAAGCCCATGGTAGCCGGCATCGTCTGGTGAAAGACCTCTTCGAGCGCCGCCCTTACCTGGCCAGAGCTGTATCCCGGCGCGGCGGTAACGTTGATCTGGCTCGAGGCGTATTCATTGAAGCGCATGATGAACTCAGGACCGGCGATCTGCTTTACGTTCACCAGCGATGCCAGCGGCACCTGGCTTCCGTTGGCGCTTCGTACATAGAACTGGTTGATGTTCTCGATCTGAGTGCGGGAGCTTCCTTCCGCCTCAACATACGTCTGCCATTGCCGGCCAAAGCGATTGAAGTAGTTCACGAGATACCCTCCCATGAACGTCCCCATCGTGGCATAGATATCGTTGAGGCTGACCTGTTGCTGCATCGCCTTTTCTCTATCCACACTCGCATAAATCTGTGGGACTGCGGGCAGATAGGTGGGGATTGCGACCGCGATCTCCGGCCGCTTGGAGAGCGCCGCCAGGTAGGCGCCGAGGTTTTTGGTCAGCTCCGAATTGCTTTCGTTGCCGGAACGGTCCTGCAGGATGAACGTCACACCGCCTGAAGTTCCGACACCGGGAATCGCTGGTGGCGGAAATGCGAAGGCGATACCCTCACTCAGCCGTCCAAGCTGCTGTTGGATATTTGCCTGAATTGCATCCACTTGTTCCTGCTTGCTTTTGCGGACGTCCCATGGCTTCAGCGGTACAAAGAAGAAGGCTGTATTCGTGCTTTGGGTCTGCGATAGCAGGTTGAATCCGTTGACAGCGACCACGCCCTTTACGCCAGGCGTCTTCAACAATGCATCGGCGATATGCTGCGACGCTGCATCGGTGCGCTGCAGAGAGGAGGCATCTGGAAGCTGCAGGGCCATGAAGATATATCCCTGATCTTCCTGGGGAATAAAGCCTGTTGGCAGCTTCGCACCGGCAAACACGGCAATCACCGCGATCCCGGCCAGGAGAAGCATAGTCACTCCGGATTTGTGCACCAGCACGCTAGAGGTCGAGACGTAGCGGTCCGTGGTGCGTCCGAGGATCTTATCGAACCACTGGAAAAAGCGCCCCTTGTGTTCTTCCTCTTTAGGCTTCAACAACAGCGCAGCGAGAGCCGGGCTGAGCGTCAGCGCATTGAAGGCGGAAATGATGACGGAGATGGCGATGGTAATTGCAAACTGCTGGTACAAGCGTCCGGTAATGCCCGGAATTGCTGCGGTGGGAATAAAGACGGCCGCAAGAATCAGAGCGATGGCTATGACTGGTCCGGAGACCTGCTCCATTGCCTTGATTGTTGCCTCGCGCGGCGTCAAACCTTGGTCGATCAGGTGCTCGACGGCCTCCACTACGATGATCGCGTCATCGACAACAAGACCAATGGCAAGTACCAGGCCGAAGAGAGAGAGTGTGTTGATCGAGAATCCCAGCAGCGGAAAGACGATGAACGTGCCGATCAGCGAGACGGGCACCGCTACTAGGGGAATCAGCGTTGCGCGCCACCCCTGCAGGAATATGAAGACCACCAGGACGACAAGGCCCAGAGAGAGAAACAGAGTGACGACAATTTCATGAATACCGGCCGTCACTGCAGTCGTGGTATCGAGCGGAACACTGTAGTTGATTCCCGAAGGAAACTGGAGCGCTAGCTCCTTCATTCGCTGGTTCACGGCCTTGGCTGTGTCGACGGCATTCGAGCCCGGCAACTGATAGACGGCCATCATGCCAACGGGCCCATTGTTATATCGAGCCGATACGTTGTAAACCTGCGTGCCAAGCTCGACGCGCGCTACATCCCTGAGGTGCAGGATGGAGCCATCGGGATTGGCGCGGAGGACGATGTTGCCAAACTCTTCCGGCGTGGTGAGGCGGCCCTGCGTACGCACCGTATAGGTGAACTTCTGCCCCTGCGGAACCGGCTCGCCGCCGATCTGCCCGGCTGGGTTAACGGTGTTTTGCGTCTGCAGCGCATTGATGATCTCTGGTACGGTTACGCTGAGATTTGCCAGCTTTTCTGGCTGCACCCACACGCGCATTGCATATTGACCGCCGAAGACCTGCACACGGGAGACACCCTTTACACGGGCAATCTCATCCTGCAGATTGATAATCGCGTAATTTGTCAGGAAGTCCGCACCATATTTGCCACTCGGCGAAGAGAGCCCGATGAGCATGAGTGGAGATGCGAGCGACTTCAGCACCGTTACGCCGGCGGTTGTTACCTCTGCCGGAAGTTGCCCTTGCGCCTGCGACACGCGCAGTTGCGAGAGGATCTGATCGGTGTCCGCGTTCGTCTTGACATCGAAATCTACATAAATGGCCGCCTGCCCGTTGTTGGCATTGACCGAATACATATAGGCCATGTTGTCGACGCCGTTCATCTGCTGCTCGATTGGCGTCGAAACTGACTGCACCAACGTCTTGGCGTCGGCTCCCGCATACATCGCCTGCACCATGATTTCCGGCGGGACGATGTTGGGGTATTGCGAAATCGGCAGCGTGAGCATGGAAACCGTGCCGAGGATGACGGTCAGGATCGCGATAACGATGGCAACGATAGGCCGTCGGATAAAAAATTTCGACATCGATTATTTCCCCGCAGACTGGTTAGGATTCGCTGTGGTAGCCGCCGGATGCGGATTTACCGGTACACCTTCGCGGAGCTTTTGCAGATTGTCGAGAATCACAGTGGTTCCGCTTGCCAGCCCGCTGTTCACAATCCAGTCATTGCCGAATTGCTGCCCCAGCTGCACGTCAACCACGTGCACCTTGTGATCGGCGCTTACCGTGTATACCTGCTCCTGCCCCTGCAGCTCCTGTACAGCGATCTGCGGCACCAGCACAACATCGCGACGGACTTCCGTCTCGGCCTTGACGCGCCCGAACTGTCCGGGGCGCAGAATATTGCCGGGATTTGGGAACACGCCGGCGATGCGGATAGCACCTGTCTGCGAGTTCATCTGTCGGTCGACAAATGCGATGGTGCCCTTGCGGGGATACGTTTCGCCATCCGCCAAGGTCAACGTGAGGGGAATCTTCGCGGTGTTGCTGAGCAGGCTTCCATGGCCCTTGCGAGATTGTTCTGTCAATGCGAGATATTCGCTGTCGCTGATCGAGAAGTAGACCCGGATAGGGTTCAGCTGGGAAACGGAAGTCAGTACCGATTGCGGACTCACGAGATTGCCGACCTGGGTTGTCGCCTGTCCAGCAACGCCGTCGACCAGCGACCGAACCTGCGTAAATCCGAGATTAAGCTTCGCGTAAGCCACTGCGGCCTCGGCCGCCTTCACGGAAGCCTCCGCTTGAATCATCTGCTGTGTCTCGGTGTCCAGCTGGCTTCTTGCGATTGCGTGTGCTTCGGCCAGTGGCGTATCGCGCTTCACGTTTATCTGCGCCAAGCCTAACTGTGCCTTCGCCTGACCAAGCTGTCCCTGTGCCTGATCGAGCGCAGCCTGAAAAGGACGCGGATCGATCTCGAACAAAACCTGGCCTTTGGAGACGGTCGAACCTTCGCGATAATTCTGACGGATCAGGTAGCCACTTACTTGCGGCTGAATCTGTGCGTTCACATTCCCATCCAGCGTGCCCACCCATTCGCCGGTCAGGGGAACGTCGGATTGCTGCACGGTTATCACGCTCACTGGCATGGGACCATTCGTTGCCGTTGCGGGGGCCTTTCGCGCGCAGCCGGAAATTGCCATGGCTGAAATGACGGTTACTACCAACAGTGCACTCGCGCGTTTTGCGCCATTCAGGGCTGTCCCTGCCGGCTGGCTAATGTCCAGTTCTCTCATTGAATCTCTCCGCTTTTCCGTTCTCTATGCTGAACTGTTCCGGGTATACTATGAATATACATTCATGTATGTTCTTGTGCTTGAGATGCGGTGGCGAGAATGACTGATTCAAAAGATAAGGAAGGCGGTATCTCGCGAGACGTATTGATTGCGCCCTCCCTCCCAACTCGTGATGTGTCAAGAACTTCCAAAAACGTGAGGAAGCGGCGATTGGCGGCGACGCGAGCCAAAGCGGATGCTCACAAGCAGCAGCGCGCCTGGATCACGCGTCAGCATCTAATCCGGGCAGCCCGTGCCATCTTCGCACGGGACGGCTACCAGCATGCGCGCCTCGAAGATATTGCCGCCAAGGCCGGTAAGACGCGCGGTGCTTTTTATGCGAACTTTAAAGATAAGGAGGATCTTTTCTTCACCATCTTTGAAGAAGAACTGGATCGCAATATAACGAGCCTTCGCCGCCTGCTGCAAAAGCTCCCTACCTTGGAGGAACGAGTGGAGGCCGTGATTACCTACCTGGGAGAGTTGAACAGCGATCGCCAGAGAAGGCTGCTTGAACTGGAGTTTAAGATGTACGCGATCCGGCATCCGCAGAAACGGAAGCGGCTTGCAACGCTATATGCCGCCATGCAGCGCCACTGCTCGATTCCTGAAATTGAAGCGTGTGTTCCGGAATTGAATCATCAGAACGCGTGTCATAAGTTGGCCGTTGCTGCCATCATGGATGGGTTCGCCATCAATAATTTCTTCGACCCTGGCTCTATCGATGAATCACAGCTTCCGCGTTATCTAAGGGCCTGCCTCCGAGAATCTTTCAGGGACACGGCATTGCCGGAAGCGCCTGATGCAATGTCGGACTTCGTTCACTGTTCTCCTGGCGAATAGCATGGATCACTAGTACGAATCAATAGTGAGGATCGATAGTGTGGATCAATAGTGTGGATCAATGCCTCGCTGCCCTCTGAGCTAGTTATTTAGCCGTTCTTTGCTGATGTGTCTTTCGCAAGGAGTCGTCATGCACTATGACTGGACCGCTATCCCTGACACCGCAATTCCGCGCACAAGCAACCCCATCTTCCAGCACCTTCTCGATACCTATGTCAGCGAATCGAACAAAGTTGCGTCCGTGTGGAAAGAGTTGACAGACGCTGACCTCAACTTCAGACCTCACGCTCGCTCGAGCAGTGTCGGTGAGATCCTCCGCCATCAGCTTCTCTCCGAGCGGCGTTTCTTCGGTGAGTTTCTCCGTACGCCCGAGCCCGCTCCTGACAAGGTTCTACCCCCGACCCTTACCGTCGAAACCGCTCGTCAGTGTTTCATCGATCTCGTTCTCAGCCGGCTTGACTTCCTTGCCCGGCAGCAGGAGCCATGGTGGATGGAAGCTGTTCCATTCTTTGATGTCGAACGCCAGCGCATCTGGATATTCTGGCGCCGCGTGCTGCATACTGCCCACCATCGCACGCAGCTCACCGTCATGTTGCGCTTGCTCGGCCGCGCTGTTCCGTCTACTTATGGCCCTACTGCGGATGTCACATGGTCAGGTGCAGACCCTACGAACTCTGTCGCTGCTTCTGGGCGCCGTTAGCAAAGGCGTTCCTTTTCGAAAGCAGCCTCAGAGAACTGCTCGCTGCAGTTTCAGACGCCGGAGCAACTGCGCGTTTGCAGCGACGATAATGGTAGACAGGCTCATCGCAATCGCGCCCACGCTCATAGGGAGATCCAGTCCCCATCTAACAAAAAGACCGCCGGCAACCGGGATGGCGACGAGATTGTAGGCGGTTGCCCAAATCAGATTTTGGACCATCTTGCGATAGGTTGCACGCGACAGTTCGATAGCACTCACAACATCGCGGGGATCGCTGCGAACGAGCACGATTCCGGCCGACTCAATTGCGACATCGGTGCCTGCGCCGATCGCGATTCCAACATCGGCAGTTGCCAACGCTGGTGCGTCATTTACGCCGTCACCCACCATTGCCACCTGCTTCCCGCCCGCCTGAAAGCGCTTTACCGCGGATGCTTTGTCAGCGGGAAGGACCTCAGCGGCAACTTCATCGATACCAATGCGCCGAGCGACCGAATCGGCCACTGCCTTCGAGTCCCCAGTGATCATGGCTACACGTATGCCGAGCCGATGAAGCTCTGTGACCGCCTCAAGCGATTCGGGCCGGATCTCATCTTCCACCGAGAATGCGCCAAGCAGTTGGCCATCGACGACGACATAGAGAGCGGTCTTGCCCTCAGACGCCCAGGCGCTCGCTGACCTCTCAATTTCCGCCGGCGTCGTGACACTGCTATTCGTCAGCAGATGCGGTCCTCCAATCCGGACCATCCTGCCGTTGACGCTTGCCTGCGCTCCTCGGCCGGGAAGTGCCTCGAAATCGGAAGCCGGTAATGTGGCCAGGCTTCGATGCTTGGCTTCGGTCATAATTGCTTTCGCAAGCGGGTGTTCGGAGTTGACTTCAACGGCAGCGGCGAGAGTCAGCAGTTCGTTCTCATGGGTGCCTGGTGCGGTCGCAATCGCAGACAAAGCAGGTGACCCGCGAGTCAGTGTTCCTGTCTTATCAAAGATCACCATGTCCAACCCACGTGCGCGTTCGAGTGCAAGCCTGTCTTTTACGAGAAGACCATTCTGTGCCCCGATCGAGGTCGAGATCGCGATCACCAGCGGAATCGCCAGACCCAATGCATGCGGACAGGCGATGATGAGCACAGTGGCTGTTCGGATCAGAGCATGCTCCCGGTCTCCTGAAAGCCACCAATAAGCGAACGTGAGTGCGCCCGATGCTACCGCCACGTAGAAGAGGATCGCGGCTGCACGGTCCGCGAGAGCTTGTGCGCGAGATCCGGAAGCCTGTGCCGCGGCAACGAGCCGCATGATGCCGGAGAGGGCTGTCTGCTCCCCGATTGCAGTGATGCGGACTCGAAGGCTGCCGCCACTGGCAACTGTTCCGGCAATTACCTTGCTGCCTGAATCTTTCAGGATGGGTCGGGATTCACCGGTAATCATGGATTCGTCTACATCGGCCGAGCCTTCGACGACGACGCCATCCGCTGGAACGCGCGCTCCGGGCCGGACCAGAACAATATCATCCAGGCGCAATTCGGACAGGGGAACAGTCTGCGTTTCCGTTCCGGCGACTCGTTCGGCGGTATTAGGGAGTAGAGCTGCAAGTGCATTGAGCGCGCCACGAGCCTGAGAGATGGCCTTCATCTCCAGCCAATGCCCGAGAACCATGATCGTGATCAGAGATGCCAGTTCCCACCAGACTTCGATGGTGAAAATGCCGAATGTTGCGGCGAGAGAGGTTCCAAACGCAACGATAATCGCCAGGCTGATGAGCGTCATCATGCCGGGCTTGCGTTCGACAAGCTCGTTTCCGGCACCGCGGAGGAAGACCATCCCGCCATAAATAAAAACAATTGTTCCGAGAACAGGGGGAATAAACTTCGAGCCCGGAAAGGAAGGTGCTCTGTAACCAAACCAGCGCTGAATATCGTCCGACCAGAAGATCACAGGAATAGTGAGAGCGAAACTCAGCCAGAACTTGTCGCGAAACATGGCGACGGAATGTCCGGCGTGGCGATTGTGGTTTCCATGAGCCATCATGCCGCTGGCATGGGCAGCAGTCGAATGTTCTTCCATTCTGTTGGTCATTTCTTCCATCCTGAACTTCAATCCTGCCCGACTTCTGCGCCAGTTGTTGCGAATAAAACAGTCCCTGCTACGTTTGTCCGGATGCGCAGAGGAAATCTGTAACTGTCCGCAAAGAACTTCTGATTGTGTAGAGAGTTGGCTCACCCCTGCGATGTAGTTCGTCCACCTTGAAATATCGGCTAGTGCTTGAGAAACAAAGAAATCAGCACTATCTGCTCGCCGCGGGTTCTACACAACAAGCTCGGATCGTCTTCGTACGTAGGACGGTTATTCACCCGATACCATGGCTGTGCAGAGACTAAGCCAGCTCAACGCTTATTTAGGATTATTCACCCAAAGCGCACCGGCAGTCTGAAAGCGGCCACCGGCGTGCCTTTGGCAGACTCAGGCTTGCGCGTAGTCCATGCTGTCAAGGTCGGTGATCAAACCCGGCCCCGTTGGTTTCCAGTTCAGCTTCTTTTGCGTGATCGCGCTGGAGGAAGGCATATCATGCGCGGCGAAGTGGGCAAGCCAGCCGAAGTGTGCCTCCGTCTCCTCGGGCCTAATGCTGACTACCGGCACCTTCAGCCCGCGGCCCAGCGCCTCGGCGATGGCCTTCATCGACACGCCCTCCTCGCCGACTGCGTGGTAGATTGCACCTGGCTCCGCTTTCTCAAACACTAGACGGTAGAGCCGCGCCACGTCGGAAACGTGCGCTGCCGGCCAGCGATTGCCGCCGTCGCCGATGTAAGCTGATACGCGTTTGTCGCGGGCCACCGCTGTAACGTAATGTACGAGCCCCTGCTTGCGTGTGTCATGGATCTGCGCCAGCCGCACCACGGAGGTGTTCACGCCGCGAGCGGTCAACTCCTTCACCACCGCTTCCGAAGCCGCGCGCGGGTTCCACGCAGCGGTCGGGCTGTCCTCCGTCGACGGCTTGCCGTCCACATTGGCAGCGATCGCCGTACCCGAGGTGACAACGAACGGCCGACTCGAGCCCATCAGCACCTCGCCCATTGCCTCGATTGCCTTGCGGTCGTCATCGCAGTTCTTCTGAAACTGCGCGAAGTCATGGTTAAAGGCCAGGTGAATGACCCCGTCCGATTTGGCCGCTCCTTCGCGCAGGCTGTCGAGGTCCTCGATATTGCCATGAAGCACCTCCGCCCCTGCCGCTCGCAGCTTCTCCGCGCCTGCCTCCGATCGTGTCAGCCCCAGCACAATATGCCCTGCCTGAATTAGCTCCGGAACAAGCGCCGAACCAATGAATCCAGGTGCCCCAGTCACAAAGATACGCACGATGATGTCTCCTTAAAAATCCAGAATACGCAGCCGATCAGCCATGGCCGATCAGGACCGTCGATTACTAGATGACCTTTAATAGCGGACGATCTATACTCTGAGTCCGTATGATTGGTCCGATCGTCCCGCCTCCTCAAAACTCGGAGACTCAACGATCCGAGATTCAGCCCATACAAACAGGTGTGAGATCGAGCCAGCATATGGACCCGCTCTCGGAGGTGCTTGCCTTATTGAAACCGCAGAGCTTAATCTCCGGCGGCTTCATGGTGCCGGGCGATATGGCTATCTATTTCCCGAAGCACCAGGGCATCAAATGCTATGCCGTGCTCGCCGGTCAATGCTGGCTGGTCGTCGAAGGCGTGCCTGAACCGGTGCTGCTCCAGCCCGGAGACTGCTTCATCCTGCCTCGTGGATTTCCGTTCCGGCTCGCTTCCGATCTCTCACTCGAACCGGTTCTCTATACCGATGCCATCGCTCGGCTCAGCATGAGGAGCGAAGCCCCGGAGGTCACTGCAGGCGCGGGACACATCGCCGGAGGCTTCTTCAGATTCACCGGCCGCCATGCCGAGATGCTACTTCACTCGCTGCCGCCCGTCGTCCACATCCGTAGTGAGGCGGACAAGGCCGCCATACGCTGGTCGCTCGAGCGCATGCGTGAGGAGCTCCGCAACCCACAACCCGGCGGTTCGTTGATTGCACAACAGCTTGCATACATGATGCTCATTCAGGCGCTGCGCTTGCACTTGGCAGACACCGTCAACGCCAAACGCGGCTGGCTTGCGGCGCTATCTGACAAGCATATGAGCGTCGCCATCGCGAGCATGCACAACGACCCAGGGTATCCCTGGACGCTGCAATCGCTCGCCGAACGCGTCGGCATGTCGCGCTCGGTCTTTGCCCTGCGTTTCCGCGAGAGCGTCGGAACCACACCCATGGAGTACCTCACCCGCTGGCGCATGCTTCTGGCTGCAGACCGCATGAAGGACTCCTCGGACGGCCTCTCCGCCATCGCGCAGTCGCTCGGCTACGAATCCGAGAGCGCCTTCGGCAAAGCCTTCCGCCGCGTCATGGGGTGTTCTCCAAGGCAGTACACCCGCAACTACCACGCATTGCGCCATCCGCTAAAGCCCGGCGCTGAAGATCACGAATAGGATTGGTTGATTGCGCCTGTCATCGAAAACACCTCCGGGAGGCGAATCCGGACCGGATCCAACTGCGTGAAAGGGAAGGGAAGGCCCTCGCTAATTTTTCCCGAACGCTGCAGGGAGAGGATTCTGATCTTACGCAGCAAAGTTCTCAAGGACTCCCGATTCGTTCGAATTTCTGATCCTGAGATTGAGAGACGGCAGGTTACGGAACGTCCAGAATGAATGTCGAGGCGGGCAGACCATATCCATTTATTAGATTTGCGTTAGGAAAGGGCTGCCACGCATAAGCGACCGCATCCGCATCTCTCACGTCGGCACGCTCCAACAAAACATGGTTTCCTTCAATCCGAGCCTGTGCCGTATGCCAGTTACCTTTGGCGTCTTGCAGCTCAAATCCGCGCAGTCCTAGGCCGTCTGAAGTCCGCAATTTTCCGCCGGTATTCTTGAACTCTATCTTCAGGCCTGTTACTTCCTTGCTTACTTTGAATCCTAACGGGCTTTCCCCGTGAACGCCGGGCAGATGATAGACCTTCTCGAGTGCGAGATTAGCCAGGCGGTCACCCACCGCTTTTTTGTGAACATAGTGCACCTGGTCAGGCTCTCCCAGATCGCTGCTGACCACCATTGCGCTATTGAGAGTGACATCAGCTAACCGTCTCTGCGCATCCCTGAACACAGGCCATGATGGGCGATTCAATTCCGAGAGCTGCACATAGAAAAATGGAAGGTCTCTTTTCCATTGCTTTCTCCAGCTTTTGACCAACACTGGGAATAGATGCTCGTAGAGCTCAACGTTATGGGTATTGCTTTCTCCCTGGTACCAAATGACACCTCTGATCGGCAGTTGCAAGAGGGGGGCGATGCCGGCTTCGAAGTTATATGCCGGCTCGTAGGGATGTCTCTGCAGCGGGTTGTGCGCATTGGCTAAATTTTTAGCGGCGCGTTCGCGGCACCAAGGCATGATGAGGTCAGAGTCTCTCCAGTCGATGAACATATCGACGAGCCGCGGATTGTCTTCCAGTGTTTTCCGGTCGATCCATGACTCTGCATTTGAGCCACCGACGCTTACCTGAATGATGCCGATGGGAATATTCAATTTCTGATGAAGCCGCTGCGCGAAGAAATATCCCACGGCAGAGAAGTCGTTTACGTTGGCAGAGTTCAACGTCTCCCATTGGCCTGAGAAGAAGTGCAGCTGATTGGTTTTGTCCAGAACCTCCTGACTCCACCAGATCGGGTCGGTTGACGCGGCGTTCTTATAGTGCAACAGACGGATCGTCGGCTGGTTGATCATCGCTTGCGCAAGAGACGCCTCAGCGGATCTGGATACGGGGAAGTCCATGTTCGATTGGCCGGAGCAGAGCCAAAGCTCTCCAAAATAAATATCCTGCAGCTGGACCGACTTCGTTGCAGTGCTGAAACGCAACGTGTACGGGCCTCCAGGCCGTTGTGCGGGCAGAGCAACGGTCCAACGCCCGTTCATGTCAGCTCTGGTATGGAACGTTAGCTGGTCGAATTGGAGAGTGACGACTTCATTGCGATCAGCTTCTCCAGTAAGGTGCAGGATTTCTCCGTGCGGCAGCACCATGTGATCGCCATAGCCTTCGGTTAGCTTCAGTCCGCCATGGTTGCCGGTAATTGCCTGGTAGACGGTAAGGGCCAGGATCGATGCGCCTTCGGTGTTGGGATGAATCGCATCAGGAAAGAGATCGGGACGCGCAAAGAGTGGAGTATGCAGATCAATTAATTCCGTATGATTTGCCTTCGCGATTACCGGGATGATGTCACGGATCTCCTCCGCCCAATCACGAGTGCTGGATTTGAATCGCGGATGCGATTCAAAGATGGGCGTGAGGATAGAGATGTAAATCCGGACGTCTGGATTGGCTTTGTGAAACTGTTCAATCAACCAGCTATAGTCTGCCCTGAACTCATCGCGATGGTCGGGCCAGTCCCGTGGATCGGTGTCGTTGAGACCAAGATCGATGACCACGACATCGGGATCAAATTTGATTGCCGATTTGAAGGCCTCAGTGGAGGAGTACGGATGATGTCCGTTCCTGAGTAAGGTAGCGCCGCTGACCCCGAAGTTTTTCACGTCATAGCCTGCACCAAGAAGCTTCTCGAGTTGCGCGGGATAGCTGTTGGTTTCGCGGTCGTCGACGTGGAGGCCATAGGTAACCGAGTCGCCGATGCAAGCGATCTTGATCGAGGCAGCATTGGATTCTGGAACGGCAAATAACGAAAGTAAAATTCCACAAAAAAGTGACAATAGCCTGGTGTTCAGGAATCGCCTCCGAAATAAAGCTTTTGCTAATTGCAAATAATAATTAATGACATCTATCAAACAAAACAATCCGTCTCATGCGCAGCTTTCGTGGGGATGAACCGGTAGGAGATGTTATTGGGAGATACCTAATTTCGCGTTCCCCACACACGTGGAGATACCGGCATTATGAAGTGGACGACTTCTGCGGTTTTGGTCCACCCCCCTGGACCTAGCAAACTCCTAGGCTGTACTGAGTCAATACACCCGAATGAAACTTGTCGCCGATCCGCTATGTCGCCGCGCAGATCACCCTCTACAGTCGAATCGTGCCGCTAATCAAACTGATGGGAATGTCGATATAAATAGAAATTAGCTCACCAGCGGGGGCGTAGGTCTCGAACTGCATCACAACACGTCGTACAGTGGGTCGCATGGGTAAACCATGCGACCTTTTTTTGCACTCGTACTCGGCAGTCTGAACGGAATCAACCACAATCAGGTTTTGCCGATGTATCCCTTAACCAACCAACGCGTGGATGATCCGCGAACAGGACATTCAATTGACTTTCAGTAAGACTCTTCGTCGCTTCCAACCGCGAACGATGGGAATACCATCACGTTCACCGCGACCGTGTCGCCCTCATCCAGCAGTAGTTCAATTCCCACAGGGTCGGTCGAATTTTATGTTGATTCGATGCTTGTAGGAACTAGCTCTCTGGACACGGCGGGCATCGCTACCTACTCCACTGTTCTCCCCAGTGGTGTTCATAGCGTTTCCGCAATGTACGCCGGCACTATCGCGTTTGGTCAAAGCACGTCGCAGAACCTTCAACAGATTGTTCTGACTCCGACGACAACCACCATTACTGCCGGTTCTGTTACAAACTGGACACAGGGAATATCGCTCGGATTTTCGATTCAGGTCCTGCCGGTGTCAGGAACCAACGCTGTTTCGGGCCTTGTGGACGTGTATGTTGGCAGCACGCATCTCGGGACTGCAACGATCATGAGTGGTAGCGGCGTGTTTAACACGTCGGCCCTGCCTGTTGGTTTGGACCAGGTGACGGCAGCGTTCGAAGGAAACACGCTCTTCGCGAGTTCAACTTCATCGCCCGTTGCGGTTACCATCGATTCGGCCAACCCGGTGGCAACAACGACAACTCTGACGCCTTCGGCAACCGCGATCTCTGCCGGTGGTTCAATTAACCTCGTGGCAACTGTCTCGCCGGCATCCGGCACGACAACACCCAGCGGAACGGTCACATTCTTTGATGGTGGCGCGCAGCTCGGTACGGCTTCCCTGTCGAACGGATCGGCAAGTCTTACCACTCATGCTCTTGCAGCCGGATCTCACCAGCTGATTGCAAGCTATAGCGGCGGTTCCAACTTCAGTGGGTCTACTTCCGCGGCCGTTGTGGTAACGGCAGCGGCGGCAACTCCAGTGAGCACCACCACGGTACTGACACCTTCGTCAGCTCAGGTGGCGCAGGGATCGACCGTCACCCTTTCTGCTACGGTCACTCCGGCATCCGGATCAACGACCCCAACAGGCACGGTGAACTTCTACACAGGAACGACTCTGCTCGGTTCGGCTCAACTCTCCAACGGAGTAGCCGTATTGAGTACGACCGCGTTGCCTGTTGGAACGGATAGCCTCACCGCGCAGTATGGTGGTAGTTCTTCGTTTGCCGTTTCAACCTCAGCAGCAGCTTCAGTCACCGTTGTTGTTCCCGATTTCACGATGGTTGCTTCTCCTTCGGCAATCACGGTGAAGCGTGGCTCGACGGCCGTCTCTAAAATCACCATCAATCCGGAGAATGGATTCAGCCAGACCGTGACATTCACTTGCTCGGGTTTGCCGTCTGGATCCGTTTGCAGCTTCGGCACCCCGGTCCAGAACGCCGACGGAACCTCGTCTGTGTCGTTGAGCATCAGCACCGCTGCAACCACAGCTGCTCTTGACTCTGACAAGCGGAGCGGCGCTCCTCTCCTGGCCCTGTTGCCCTCAGAGCAACACGCCGAGGTGAAGCAGTTTCCCTGTGAGATCAGTGTTCCAGTTCCATATGAGGTCACAGATATCGTAATAGCTGTTCCGATGGCCAGACGGGCGGAAGTCATAATTAAGATGGTATGTGGTCAAGTGTTCGCCGGATACATTCCCGGGACCCACGAATTTATTTGAGATTCATATCGTTGCGACATACTTGATCGGTTGGATGGCTTTCGGCAGATGTTTCTCTTCTTTTGCCATTGAAGGACAGCATTGAGCAATGGTTGAGTTCGCTTTATCTCAAGACGCGCGCTGGCAGACTGTTGAGCGTGTCATCCAGTCGCCCGCGTTTCGCAAGGCTCCGCGATTATCCCAGTTGCTCAACTATTTGGCTGAGCACACTCTTCTGGACGAAAGGGACCGCCTGACCGAGTCTGCTATTGCTGCTCACGTGTTCGGGCGGACCGACGGCTTCGATCCCACTATCGACACCATTGTGCGATCACACATGATGCGATTGCGTCAGAAACTGGAGCAGTGTACAGAGGCGGACCAGATGTCAGAAGGTATCCGGATCGTTATTCCCAAGGGCGAATACCTGGTTCGATTCGAGCAGGGCATACAGATACCGAACGGCCACCTTCCGGACGGCTCACAGGAGACAGAACGGGGACAGACGCAGAAAAACTCAACACCTGCATTGATTCAACCCCAAGTGGAGGAATCGAATCCTACGGTCGAGCAGGAGACTCAAATCGCGCGGCTGCGCCGTTCATTCTTCCGGCTAGCCTTAGCTCTGGTGGTCGTCAGCACGATCGCATTGGTAAGCGTCGGCGCTCTCATTGTTAATCTGCATTCCAGACGCGATTTCGGCGATGAGATGCGTTCGGGAAGCAACACGCTGTGGAATGTAATGTTCCGGCCCAACCAGAAGACGCTCTATATCGCGCCGGATAGCGGACTGGTCCTTTTCCACAAAATTACGCAGAGCAGTTCGATGAGCTTGTCCGAATACCTGCAAAGGGACTTTAGAAATGAGATGCGAGACTTGCCGCGGGACAAAGTCGCCGACGCGCTGGAGATCGCCAATCGCCGGTACACGTCGGTTGTAGATATTGCATCGGCGGCACATTTCAGCACTTTGGCAGCGCATCATCGAAGCACGCTGGTGCCCAAATTTGCGCGTGATCTGCGCATGGATGATTTCAAGCAGGGAAACGTCATCCTGTGCGGCGCCCGTTATTCAAATCCGTGGCATGAAGTCTTTGAGCCAGAGCTAAATTTCGTCGGGAGTATGGATACAGCTGGGCATACCTATACGTTTGTGAATAAGCATCCCATTCAGGGGGAGCCTGCTTTCTATCGAGTTCCATGGATCGGTTCGGAGATGCTGGGCTATATAGCCTTCGTTCCCGGCATGAACGGCAAAGGCAACGTACTAATTATTGAAGGCAGTTCAGCCGGCGGGGGAGAGGCGGCTGACGATTTCCTGTTCAACGATGCGCAGTTGCAGGCATTCCTTGTCCGGATCATGCGGAAAGACGGTTCTCTTCCATATTTCGAATTGCTCTTGAAGGCAAACAGCGTTGATGGAAACGCTGGTCCTCTCCAGATTCTTGCGTATCGCACCCACTCCTGACAGACACCGACTCTCCCACACCTGCTTTGCGTACCCTACCTTCCGGATAGCCATATGCCAACGGCATGACGTGCCGCAGCTCCTGGACCGGGATTGTAGTCGCCGATCAATGCCTGTTTCCATGCCAATCATCGAGGGCGAGGACTGTGAATCATTGGTAAATTCGGATTCCGGCTCAGGTGCCTTGTTCCCTCCAAGATGATGATTCTGAATGACTTGCTTCGTTGTCTACAGCACGTGACATCACATTGTCACAGCCAGGTTGTGACTGGACGGAGGGTTCCCCCCTCGACAGACTGATCTCAGCTGACCGCAATTCACACCAGATACATGCGGCATGAACCATCAAAGGGAGAGTTCCAGTGAGGCGCATAGTTTTTCTGCTTATTCTGATCTGTTCGGAGGGTCTGCTAGCTGCACAATCCACGACCGATCAATATATTTCAGGAACTGTGGTCGATCCGTCAGGGGCGGCTATGGCCCAGATTACGGTTACCGCAATAAACCAGGGCACGAATCTTACCCGTGCCGCGTCGACCAACAGCCATGGCGAGTACCTGATTCCCAATGTCCCTGTCGGGACCTATCGCCTGCTCACATCCGCGCCGGGATTCAAGAAGTATGAGGCCTCACGCGTAGAAGTGACGATCGGACAAAATGCCCACTTCGACATTATGTTGGCCGTCGGCAATAACAGCGAAGTAGTTACGGTAACGGATAGCGCCCTCAAGGTAGATCCGACAAGCGGGGAAGTTAGCCATCTCATCACAGGCGAAGAGGCGAACGAAATTGAGCTGAACGGACGCAATTACGTCCAGTTGCTGGAAATGCTCCCGGGGATTTCGACGACCTACAATAGTGGTTTCTCCCTGTACAACAATTATGGCGGCAGCATTGGCGCTGTCTCGATCAACGGACAACGGCCGGGGACCAACGCGTGGTTTCTCGACGGTGCCAGCAACGTGGATACCGGCTCGGGTGGCAGCGCTCTGGTCAGCATCAATCCCGATTCCATCGGGCAGATGCGCGTGCTGACCGCAAACTACAGCGCGGAAAACGGCGGTAATTCAGGTGGTGTGATTACCGTGGCCGTGAAATCCGGATCGAAGCAGTTTCATGGAACGCTGTACGAATATTTCCGCAACGATGCAATCCAGGCCTATTCCTTCAACTCTATTGCCAAGCCGGAGCTTCGCTACAACTCCTTCGGCGGCAACCTATCGGGCCCCGTCCTCATTCCAGGCCTATTCCGCAATCAAGACCGCAAACTATTCTTCTTTTTCGGCGTGGATTTCCGAAGGGAGCTCCAGGGAAGTACGAATACGTGGACCGTACCATCGGACGCCTTCCGTAAAGGTGATTTCTCCTCGTTGCCGGCGGCTTCATGGCCCAAGGATCCGCTAACGGGAAAGGCGTTTCCCGGTGGCATCGTGCCACAGTCGCGCTGGAATGTCAGCTCGTCGCGCCTCTTGCAGAACTATCCTCATCCCCTGCCGCAGCTAGTGACCAAGACGGGTAGCAATTTTGTCTTCAATACGGTTGCTCCGATCAACATGGATGAATATCTGGCCAAGATCGATTACAACCTCAACAGCAAAAATCAGTTGATGTTCCATTACTACCGCGATAACTTGCTGACAACCCTGAATCAGACTGCCGTCAACACTTATCAGCGTTATATGCCGGGTAAGAGTATCAGCCTGCAGTGGACTTATGCTCCCAGTTCTACGTTGATCAATGTGGCGCAGGCGAGCTATTCGGGGGACGTCGTCGACAATGGCAAACACTATGCACCAAACCCGCTCTTTGTGACCGATGACACGCGCACGGGCGAGGGCGTGGTTTACCCCACGCTGTTCCCATATGCTTCACAGATCAACGTTATTCCAAATCTCTACATCTCTGGCTACAACACGCTCTATTCGACGCCGGTCGTCTATCACGGCGCGATCGGGATCTACGACTTTAGAGACGACGTCACAAAAGTTGTTTCCACGCACACCCTGAAATTGGGCGTCGATTACTACCTCAATCACAAGAATCAGAACAATGTCCCAGTGGTGAACGGATCACTTGCCTTTAATACCACCTCACGCCCTGCGGGACCGACGGCGACGACTGGGAACTCAGTAGCCGATGCTTTGATCGGAAACTTCTACTCCTATACGGAAGCCAGCGGCGTTCAACAGGGACGTTTCCGCTTTACGCAGATCGAGCCCTATGTGCAGGACGACTGGCGTGTAACTCGCCGCCTCACGTTGAACCTTGGCTTGCGCTGGGCCTATATGCAGCCGCAGTACAGCCTCTGGCATAACACCCCAATGTTCCTGCCGGAGTATTACGATCCGGCTCAGGCGGTTCAAATCAATAAATCCACCGGTGCCATTATTACCAGCGCGGGTGGAAACCGCTATAACGGCATGGTGCTTCCCGGCAGCAGCTTTCCTAAGTCGGCCATACCCCACATCCAGGGCGCGACTGATCCGGCAGTGCTGGCCCTATTCAAGGGACTTCCAAAAGGTGTGGCCAATACGCAGTGGGCCACGTGGCAGCCGCGCATTGGCTTTGCCTATGATCTTTATGGAAACGGCCAGACCGTGCTGAAGGGTGGATACGGCATCTTCTACGAGCGCGTACAGGGGAATACCTTTATCGCTTCTGTCGCAAATCCGCCGTTTGTTCAGCAGCCTCTTCTGTACTATGGCAACATAGGTAACCCAACAGGTGGGGCCCTCCAGAGTTTTCCCGGTGGGATCAACGCCTCGCACCGCCTGGACGTAAGGGTTCCGCGCACGATGAACTATAGCTTCGGAATCCAGCAGGCGGCGGGAAGCTCTGCAGTCTTCTATCTCACCTATATCGGTTCAAAAGCCGCGGACCTTCAATATATGCCGGACATTAACCAGTTGCGCGCAGGCACTCTCACGCTTCCTGCTAATAAAGGAGTGAACGTGAACGCCCTTCGTCCATATGCTGGTTATACCAATATCTATGAATACACTACAGGCGCCACCTTCAACTACAATTCTCTGCAGGCCCAGTTACGCAAGAGATTTGCCAGGAAGGGAACGCTGAACTTTGCATATACGTGGTCAAGAGGCCTGACGGATGCGAACTCCTTTAACTACACTCCGCAGGATAGTTACAACCTCAAGAATGACTACGGTCCGTCTTCCTATAACAGGAGCCAGATCTTCGTTGCCAGTTATGTCTACGAGCTTCCCTTCTGGCTCCACGGCCGGACCTGGTATCAGAGAGCATTTGGCGGGTGGCAGGTCTCGGGTGTGGACAAGATTCAGAGTGGTCTTCCAATCAACATCACGATGAGTAACGATGTTGCCGGCATCGGAACGGCTGGCTCTCAGCGGCCGAACCGCATCCTGGGCGACTTCTATCTGCATGCGGACCGCAAGCAGTGGCTCAATGCCAACTCCTTCACGGCTCCCGTGGCCGGAACCTTTGGCAATCTGAGTGCATACGCGGCTCATCTCCCGCTCTTCTCAAACTGGGATGTCGCTGTACAGAAATCCTATGACTTCGAGCATGGCCTCTCCGCCAACCTGCGTGCGGAACTGTTCAACTTCCCTAATCACTTGTCTTATACAAGCGTAATCGCGAACACCAGCTCACAATCTTTTGGACAAGTGACTGGTGCCACCGATCCGCGTACCCTGTCGCTGGCCGCTAGGGTCAGGTTCTAGCACAAAGTATTCACGCGTTACGAGCCTCGTGCCTGAAACGGCTATCAACAACGGCATCCGCTTGACCCCAGTGGCGAAGCGGATGCCGCCACAAGGTGTTTTCGCATGAGGGGATGGAAAGGCTGCGCGTACCGGCCTATCCGCTACAAACAACCATGGCACAGTGCGAAGCTAATCTGCCGCGCTTCCTTATGGAAGCCCGTTCTCCGTAAACAAGACCTATTCTTGTCAGGCCCATGCTCACGGTACAACGCCGGGAGTTAGGCCCTGGCGTGATCGGCATCCCCAAAGCGACTGCTTGTTCGGCGAAGAGCGCCCACGGTTTAGGCGATCCTCTGAGCAGCAATTTCGAGCTTTTAGTGAAGAGCTTGAGCACCAGCAGCGTCAGGATAGGAAACAAGAAGAGAGGGAAGAGATGCGGAAACGTTCTGCAATCGTTGGCCTGCTGTTATGTATCTGGATCACTGCAAATCTATGTGGCCAGGAGATGTCCGCAGTCAAGCCTAACGCAGAGGTCGATTTCCGGGTGGAATCGATTCTGAAGAAGCTCACTGTGCAGCAGGAGCTGGATCTCATCGGCGGTGAAGATAGCTTTTACGTTCGTGCAGTTCCATCTGCCGGGCTGCCGCGTCTCAAGATGTCTGACGCTTCCGTCGGCGTCCGCACATGGGGACCTTCGCCTGCCTATCCTGCAAGTATTGCTCTGGCTGCCAGTTGGGATCCTGAGTTGGCCTATCAAGTAGGCATATCGCTTGGCTTCGATTCCAGGGCGAGAGGTGTCCACTTTTTGCTGGGGCCGGGAGTCAACATTTATCGCGCCCCCATGAATGGACGCAACTTTGAGTACATGGGAGAAGATCCTTATCTGGCCTCGCGCATTGCCGTGAAGTTTATTGAAGGTGTGCAGAGTACAGGGGTCGTCGCTACTGTAAAGCACTATGCTGCAAATAACTCAGAGTATGACCGCCATAACACGAGTTCCGACCTGGACGAAAGGACGCTGCGCGAGATCTATCTACCTCCATTCGAGGCTGCCGTCAAAGAGGCGAATGTAGGAGCAATTATGGATTCCTACAACCTCATCAATGGCGTTCATGCAACCCAGAACGACTGGCTTAATAATCAGATTGCGAGAAGCGAGTGGGGCTTCGGTGGCATCATCATGTCCGATTGGCACGCAACCTACAACGGTCTTGCAGCGGCGAAAAATGGACTGGACCTGGAGATGCCCTCGGCGGCATATATGAGTTCAAAAAACCTTCTTCCCGCAATTCAATCAGGGGCACTGCCTAAGTCCGTTCTCGATGAGAAAGTGCGGCGCATCATCCGTACCGCAGTGCGCTTTGGTTTTCTCGACAGGCCGCAGCAGGAAAACCGCATTCCGCTTGACAGCAGTCTGGCAAGATCAATCGCATTGCAGGAGGCACGCGAGAGCATCGTCCTACTCAAAAACGAGGCTTCGTTACTGCCGCTCGATGCGAAATCCATTTGCTCGTTGGCAGTAATCGGGCCGGATGCATGGCCGGCCATTTCAGGCGGAGGAGGCAGCTCGCACGCGTCGCCATATAGCGCTGTCAGTGTTATGAACGGTCTCACGCATTTCGTTGAGGTGGCCCACAGCGCAGAGAAGAAGCAGGGTTGCCCGTCGGTTCTGTATGATCGCGGTCTTCAGGACGAGGGCGAGTTTTTCCGTGAAACGAATTTCACCAGCGGCGCGAAGCGGGGGCTCAAGGAAGAAATTTTCGCCGCGCCCGATCTGTCGGGTAGGCCTGTCCAGGAAGCACAAAGAGAGCACCTGACGATGGAGGATCTTGCTTCCTCATTCTCTGGTCATGACACTTCGCGCGTCAGTGTTCGATGGAGCGGAGAGTATCTTCCGTCGAAGCGCGGCCCGCAGCTGATCTATCTTGCAGCTTCGCACCGGGGTGCTTACAAATTGACCGTGGACGGAAAGGTCCTGATCGAACGCAAGGAAAATATGGATCAATCTTCCCGATGGGCTGAGTTCAACGCCAGCCCGGGAAGATCTGTTCACGTGGAAATAGATTTTCTGAACGTCCCCCTCAGCGAACGGGTAGGCGTTGGTATTGCCGCAACTTCAGACCTTGTGACCGAGCGTGCAAAAGCAATAGCGGCCAAGGCTGATGCCGTTGTGCTGGCGGTTGGCTACGACCAGAACACAGAAGGGGAAGGATACGACCGGACATTTGAACTTCCATGGGGACAGAACGAACTAATTCAGCAGATAACTCGGCTGAACAAGAAGACGATTGTGGCGGTGACGGCTGGCGGTGGAGTGGATATGGCGTCGTGGATCGAGAAAGTCGCAGCGTTGGTCTATCTTTGGTATCCCGGGGAAGAAGGGGGAACAGCTCTGGCTGATGTTGTGTTCGGTTCTACAAATCCGGAAGGAAAACTCCCGGTAAGTATCGAAAATGCATGGAAGGATAACCCCGTCCACGATACATATTATCCGACAAGCGGCATTGATGCGGTCAATCCACACATTCGCTATGGAGAAGGTGTCTTTCTCGGCTATCGCTACTATACGAGTTCTCAGGTCAAGCCGCTGTTCCCATTTGGCTTTGGGCTTTCCTATACCACGTTTCGATTCTCCAATCTTGTGATAAATCCAGCATCGGCCGAGGAAGGGCATGAGATCCACGTTTCCCTGGATGTAACTAATATCGGAAAAATAGCAGGCAGTGAGGTGACAGAGCTATATATAAGCGATCCTTCTGCCACAGTAAAGCGTCCTTTTGAAGAACTGAAGTCCTTTCAAAAGGTGCATCTCCAGCCTGGAGAAACAAAGCGTGTCAGCTTTTCCTTGGACAAACGCGCATTTGCTTATTGGAATGAAGCGAATCATGAATGGAGGATCGATCCCGGGAAGTTCACGGTTATGCTGGGGAATTCATCCGATCACCTTCCTTTACAGGGGGATTTGACGCTCCGCTGATTTGCCGGGATATGGTCGGCCCCCCGATGAAATGCGAGGTGGGTTTCACTTTCAGGATCGGTCTTGAAGAGGGTGGAACCTGTGCCATTGTGCTCACGATTGCGATGCCGTCAATTGATTCTGCCAATCAATTCCAGAGATGTGTTTTTATGTCCAAACTTATGCAATGTTACCGGAGAAAAATATTGAAAAGACGGGATTTTTTGTTCAGTGCTTCCCTCAGTGTTTTAGCGTCCGGAGTGACTCAGGTTAGTGCCTCCACTCTGGCCTCGATTGAACCGGCGGAAGATAAATCGTCTAGCGTTCGATTCGGCATCATTGCCGATCTGCATCACGACTTTACGTTCGATGCGCCAAAGCGGCTGCAGGCGTTTGTTGATGAAATGAATCGACTCAAGCCTGATTTCATCCTGGAGTTAGGGGATTTCTGCTGCCCAGTCGAAAACAACACGGCCATTGTGGACATTTGGAACCACTTCCATGGGCGTAAGTATCACGTGATCGGTAACCATGAGATGGACCAGAAATGTTCCCGGGAGCAAGTGGTTCGTTTTTGGGGAATGCCGGGCCGCTACTACAGCTTTGATCGAGGTGGCTTTCACTTTGTTGTCATGGATGGAAACGACCCTGATCCCCAGAATCCCGGAGAGCGCTATCCGTCAGGGATTGATCTAGAGCAATTGGAGTGGCTAAGTGAAGATCTATCCAGCACCCGGTTACCCACCATAGTCTTTTGCCACCAGGGTTTTGATAACACTGCAGTCCGTAACAGAGAGTCAGTTCGAACCTTGCTGGAGAATACGCCTAGTCGAAATGGGCGAGGGAAGGTCATAGCAGTATTCTCCGGTCATTTCCATAGTGATTACTACAACCTTATCAATGGGATTCACTATATTCAGATCAACAGTGCTACATATCAATGGTGTGGAAAGAACGTGAATAACGATTCTTTCGGTACTGCGGCAGAGAAGCTTCATCCGCTGATCAAGTACATGGCTTTTTATCAGGATCCACTGTGGGCCTACGTGGAGGTAAGCCACAAAGGGGTCTTGGAAATCCACGGTAGAAGATCAGGGTGGTTGGGTAAGTCGCCTCATGACCTCCATCTTGTTGAGCACGAGTGGGATCATTCATCCGTCCCATCTATAACTGATAGACGGCTTCAATGGTGAACGGAGGTTATTACTCGCTGCAGGGGGAATGCTTAGTTCGCTAGTAATGACTAAGGGCGGCTCCGAAGGACAGCGACGACTGGGTGCCTTCGATCTGGAAGGAGAGTACGGCCTCCCTGCGAACGTATGTATAAAGGAGTAGCGAAAGCTCGAACAGCAACGCGCACTTGTCTTTCGCCGGAGGTAGGGAAGTGCAAGCTAGCTTTACAAATGGGGCAACTGGTAGCGGATCAGAGCAATCCCCAACCTCGTCGTCTTCACTCGTGATCTCGAGAACGAGGTTTGTTAAGGTCACCCTCTCGATCGAGATACTCCGCGATCTATTCAGGAAGGGTTGCTCGAATCCATACCGTGAAGACCGACCCTGGCCCGGCTGGCTGGTTACTGTGATGTTGCCGCCGTGGGTTTCGACGATCGCCCTGCTAATTGCCAGGGCCATGCCAGTACCCGATGTGCCATCCGATTGCGAGCGCGCTCGATAAAAACGCTCAAAGATCAGGGGCTGCTCGGCTGCATCGATGTCGACACCCCGGTCCGCAATGCTGATTGCGACTCCTCCATTTCAAGGGAAAGCGAGATCAGGCTGCCAATAGCATCCGGAGTTCCGCAGTCTCAGCGGACAGAGCTGCTCCGCGCAGTGTCAAAAGCCCCTTAGGTCGAACTCCGGTTTGTCCGAGATTGATTGCCGGGTTGATGTTCCAGTTGCGGAATCGAATCATTTGTCTTCCGGCATAGTGCCTGGTTTGTGGTAGCTGAAGTAGGTGCTATCTTCGCGCTGAGAGCGGGAAAACAGCAAAAGGACGGTCGCTCTTGTTTCCATGGAAAAGTGGCTCGGCATCCACACTCCATCCGCAATAGGATCTTGTGCAAGTTCGAAACGCGTTCCCGGATCTACCCGTGCAATGAGCCCTCCAATCCAAACCGGGTGAACCACTTCAACTTCACCCTTGACCCAGTGAAAATCAGCAGCATCAATCCATAGCGTGCCTTGCATACCCGTCAATGCTTTGGCTAGTTTGTTCGGAGGGTGATACCCTCGCCGAGGCTTTCCCTTCAATACGTAGACTCGATGCGACCCCAGCATCTGCTCTCCCGACAAGGTAAAATCGAACGCATTGGTCAGCTCTCCCATCAGCACGTGATATCGCTCACGGTCTTTCTGGTATTGCCCGATCCGCTGTTCCCGTGCCTTCGCAGTTTCCTGTTTTCGCTGCGCGATTGCTGCAGCGAAATTGTGCTTCTCTCTGGCTTGGTCTTCTGGAGACAGCGGCCTGTCGTCGATGGCTACCAACCGGTAGTATCTGGATCCCTCCAGCATAATTACGTCGTAGGTCCTGGTCGTTCCTCCGTCGCGCTTACGCTGGAAATAGTCGTAATCCTGTGCCGAATCCCAATCCTTATTGTTTGGTTCGATGGAACGCTGAACGATCTGCTGCGCGCTGAGTTGCTGCGCAGGTAGAGAAATTCCAGGCAGGAGCGAAGCAAACAGCACAGCAGAGAGCAGGTGACGGGCGCCTGGATGAGGAGTGCGGCCTATCGATACTTTCAGGGGCATTGGCTCAAACTCACTGCAACAAATCAACGTAGATCACTATAGCTTCGGAATGAGCATTACGAAATTATTCTGCAACAAAGGATTCAGGAAGGCTATCGTTCGAGACCCATAGGGTGGCGTGCCGAGTTGCTGGAGGAAGGACTTTGGAAGGAGACACTGAGGAAGGCTACTGAAGTACCACCTCGGCCAGTTCAAATTTGTGGATTCAAACTGGCCGCGGGTACCGTTTTTATAGCCTATTCAGAGACAACAGCTTTGACGAGGTTGCGGGGAGCATCCACGTTGATTCCACGATCGATCGCTGTGAAGTAGGCGAGTAACTGCAAAGGAACAACCTCGAGCATGGGGGCGACGTGTTCCGGGCACTCAGGAATAAAAATCGTATGTTGGGCAAGAGACGGCACTACGTCATCACCCTCTGTTGCAATGGCGATGATTCTTGCGCCCTGCTGTTGCATATCCCGAAGCAACTGGACGGTCTTCTGATAACGGAGAAGGCTGTCGGTGGAATTGGAATCTCTGGTGGCAAGTGCGACAAGAACTGCGGACCGGCTGACCAGAGCATTGGGTCCATGTTTCAATTCCCCGGTAGGATAACCCTCTGCCTGTGCATAGGCAGACTCTTTGAGTTTGAGTGCACCTTCTCGAGCGACGGGATAATGAATTCCCCGGCCCAGGAACAGATAAGTTTCAACTTGATCCAGCGTCTTTGTAAGAGCAGAGATCTGGCTCTCCCATGCAGGCAGAGCGTGCTGCAACAAGGAAGGAATCGTATCGAGGTGCTTGAGGTGCGACTCGATCGTTGCTGCAGTCATCCGTCCGCGAACACGGGCGGCGAAGAGTGCAAGCAGGTTCAAGACCAGAAGTTGCGTGGTAAAGCTCTTGGTGGCTGGCACAGCTTTTTCAATGCCTGCCTGGGTCGGCAGGGAACAATCCGCAAGCTGCGCCATTGGCGACTTCTGATGGTTTGTAATGGCGATGGCCAGAGTTCCGCGAACACGCGCCTCGCGAAGTGCCTGCAGCGTGTCGGCTGTTTCTCCTGACTGCGAAAGGACAAGAAAGCAAGGAGACCGCACCGTCTGCGTAGATCGGTAGATGTATTCGCTGGCGTATTCCACATCTACTGGAAGGCCAGCGAAGTCTTCAATAAGAATTTCGCCAACTAATCCAGCGTGTCTGCTGGAGCCGCTCGCCGCAATCACCATGGCATCTTTGCCAGCCAGGGCATTGAGTGCAGCAGAAAATCTCTCTGCCCGCAGCACATTCTCTTCTGCAAAAAAGTTGAGGGTACGCGCTATAGCTTCCGGTTGTTCATAGATCTCGCGCAGCATGGCATGGGGAAACAATCGTTCTTCCACCTGGTTTCACTCCTATGTTTTAGATCTCGCATACTTAAATCGAAGTAGGGGTCTCTGACGCCTGCAGCGCATGCGGATCGCAAGGACGAAGCCCTGTGACGCTCAGAGCAAAGAGGCAAATGGAACCCGCGACCATAAACGCGGCGGAAATCTCCAGAGCCGTCCCCAGGCCAACGCGGTCTTTGAGCATGCCGGCTGCCATTGCCATTACTCCACCACATACGCAGGAGGTGAAATTGAATATTCCATACGCCGTGGCTCGCAGACTTGCTGGAATGATCTGGCACAGCACAGGCATAAGGTTGCAATCGAAGAATCCGCGACCAATGCCGAAGCATACCAGGCAGGGAAGGAGCACCCACCACGAAGATGTACTGGCAGCCAGAAACAGTGCGGGTCCCGCTAGCATCAACCCGATTGCCTGTGTCCAGGCTCGTGCATGCCGGTTGGTGCGCGACCAGCCATCAGCAAGCCACCCACCACCGAGAATTCCTGCAAAGGATGCAGCCTGGATATAGAAGGTGGAAGAGAAGCCTGCCATCGTTAGGCTTACATGAAAGCGTTCGAACAGAAAAAGAGCCAACCAGGTGTAGATGCACCAGAAGGCAATTGCCGCAAAACAATTTGCCACCACCAGCAGCAGGAATGAGCCATTGGATGCAAGCTCGCGGATCGCGTGCGTAAATGGGAGCATGCTGGCACTGTTTGTTTTGTTCTTCTGCTGCGTTGGTGAGTCTTTCAATCCGAGGAGTAATACGATGGAGTAGAGAACTCCGATGGTTCCGAGCACGTAGAAGACCCGATGCCAGCCATAGTGCTGCCCGATCCATCCACCTCCGACTCCACCCAGCGCGACACCGACGTAGAGGCCACTCTGGTGCAGGCCGATGGCTCGCGAACGCGTTGCTTCACCGTGGTAGTCGGCGATGAGAGCCAGCGCGGCGGGCAGATAGCACGCCTCACTGATTCCCATTAATGCCTGCGCGGTTAATAGTTGGGGATAGCTGTGTGCCAGGCCAACTAGAAAGGTTACGGCGGACCAGATCGCAAAACTGCCAAGAATGACATTACGCCTGTTGAACCGATCCGCCAGATATCCGCCGAACGGACTGACCGCCCCATACACCCATAAAAAGGCTGTACCCAGAAAACCCAACTGCATGCTCGTCACATGCAGATCGGTACGCAACAAGGGAAACAGCGAGAATATAACCTGTCGGTCCAGGTAGTTTAGGGCAGCCACTACCCACAGGAGTCCGACGACGATCCAGGGGTAGATTGATTTCTTCATCGTTACCTTGACATCGCTGGTAATGCCAGCAGCTTACGGCCGAGCTCGGTCTCTGCAACGCTTTCGCGCAGATCTTTCTGCTCGGCGAGTGTCAGGGAGCGACGTGGCAATATGCAGGTTCCACAGTCAATTCCGGTCCACAGCAGAATCTGCTTGACGACTGGGTGAATGGGGAACTTGAGTAGCACCTGAATAAATTCATTGATCTTGTTCTGGACGAGGCGTGCCTCTTCCCATCGTCCTGCTGACGCATGCTGATAGAGCTCCACAAAGCTCTCTGGGATCAGGTTGTAGGTGCTCCCAATTCCGCCACTCGCGCCCATGACAAGCCCAGAGAGTAACATCTCATCGCTTCCGTTGAATACTGCGGTTCCAGTCTGCCGTATAGACCACAGGCGAAAGAAATCGGAGTCGGTGAACTTGAGTCCCATTACGTTTGGAATCGCACAAAGCTCTAGAATCTGCTCTGTCGTTCGAATGGCCGGCGACATGGAAGGGAAGTAGTAGATCATCAGCGGCAGTTCTGAAGCCTGAGCAATCGCCGTGTAGTAGCTCCGGATTTCCTCAAACGAATAGTTTCCTACCGGTGGCAGACTGCTTACCAGGTGAGCACCCGCCTTGGCCGCGTGCTTTGTCAGTGCAACTGCATCGTGAGTAGCAGGAGCGCCCACGTGAACAATGACTGTAGCTCCCTTGGGCGAACACCGGACCGCAGACTCAGCCGCAATCTGTCTGTCGCTGAGCGATAGTTGAAATCCTTCACCTGTCTGGCCGCACACGTAGACGCCCTGAACCCCGGCTTGATACACGCGCTCCAGTAACTTCTCGAAGGGCTTTACCTCAAATTCCCCTGCCGCATTGGCGGGAGTTACTAGCGCTGGGAAAATACCATGTAGCTCAGACATTTGGGAGAACACTCCTTCTACCTAATTAATATCAATTTGAAATATTTATTTATGAAAGCTTAGTTCCAGAACTCTATTGGAGCGGCTTCCTGGCCGGTCTTCGCCGCCCGGAATGACGATTCGTCCGTGCTTCCACACGCCCGCGCCGGTGGTCACGAGGCCCACTGGTAACTGTCCTGCGATGTCCCATGTCTTGGTGATCGAGTTATAGCGCAATACGGTATGGCTGAATCCCGGATGTTTCTCTCCGGGCTTGAGCACGACACCTGCCATGTGTCCGTCATCTCCGCCAAGCAGCAGCACATTATTCTGCGCGTCACAAACGGCTGGTGCCGCGACGGAGGCAGCGGGCAAATCCGGAAGCCGCACCCATCCGTTCGTTGGGCTGAAGCTCCATGCCTGGCGCACGTAATGCCGCGTAAGAGTTCCTTCAGAGGATGGGGCGAGCGAGGCTCCCCCGAGAATATAGAGCTGATTCCGGCAGCCAGCCGCTGCGGCAAGAATTCGACCATCACCGGGCAGGGGAGCTTCTTCGTGCCAGCTAGATGTAGGATGTTCGTCCGCGTCGAGAGCAAGACTCCAAAGATGAGCACTGGCAGGGGAGTCTTTCGATTCCTGACCACCGAAGACGTAAACCCGGTCTCCTGCTATTGCCATCGAGAAGTTAATCATTGGAGTGGGCAGGTCCGGCCATCGCGTCAACTGATAGCCCTTCTTCTGATTTTCAAGGGCCCAGACGCTTCGTAACGCTTTAGCGTCGTCCAGACCGCCTGCCAGCACAAGTGAATGTTTAAGGGATGCAGCACCACCATAAGCCAGAGGTTGCGGCAGACGCGCAACCTGCTGCCAGTGAGTCTGGTCTGGACTGAGAGCCAGTATGCGGTCATCAAATACTTTGATGCCACCCTGGTCAGGAGGTGCTGTCCACCTTGATCCGCCTGCAACCACCATCACGTCGCCGACCGTCCCCACAAGCTGCCCGGCGATCGCTTCCGGAAGAGGAGGTAATTCATGAACCTGCATGATTCCGATAGAAAGGGCGAGAGCAGAGCTAAGTCCAGCTATCATCACAATGTGCTTTCCAGTCACGATTATTGATAATATACTATCGTCTAAATTGTCAACCACTACTTCGGGCCAGAAGAGCGCCGAGAGAAATACGTCCAAAGCTATTTTGCTTCAATAAGAAGCGGAAAGATAAATGGAGTCGAACAACATTATGTTTGAGAGTTACCGCGAGCGATATCGGAACGAATTGCTGGGATCGGTGGTGCCTTTTTGGCTGCACCACTCCATCGATCGTGAGTATGGCGGGTACTTCACATGTCTCGATCGCGAGGGCGATGTATATGACACTCGAAAATACATCTGGCTGCAAGGCCGTGCGGTGTGGACATTGAGCAAACTCTATAACGATGTGGAGCGGCGGCAGGAGTGGCTGGAAGCGGCGGCACAAGGGGTAGAATTTCTGCGGCGCCACGCCTTTGATGACAAGGGCCGATGCTATTTCAGCCTGACACAAGATGGGCGTCCCGTCTCTTTCCAGAGAAAGCCGTTCGGAGCGGTCTTCATCGTAGCTGGTTTTCTTGAGTACTCCAAGGCAGTTGGAGATCCCGAACTTCGCCATGAAGCCATCGATTTGTTCTGGAAGATTAAGAGTTGGATCGAAGATCCCAGTCTTCTTGACCGCCCGTCTTTTGCGGGGCAGCCTGCCACCAGCAACCTTGCAGATGTGATGGTTCTGATGATGATGGTGCTTGAGTTGATGGCGGTGGATAACGATCCTCGTTATCCGGGCTTGCTGGCAGGCTATATCGCAGCAGCTCTCAAGCATCGTGAACCACGCCACAATGTTTTGCTCGAAAGGGTCAGTCCTGACGGAACTTTTCTGCTGGATTCGCCGGACGGCCGGTTATTGAATCCGGGGCACTCAATCGAGGTCACCTGGTTTCTTCTGAAAGCCCTCGAACGGCTGCCAGATTCGAAGTTGCAACGCGAGGTGCTCGGCATCCTGGAGAGTTCGCTGGAATTCGGCTGGGATAAAGAGTACGGGGGCCTCTTCTACTTCATGGATATTGAACAGCGTCCAACTCTGGCGTTGGAATCCACGATGAAACTATGGTGGCCACATACAGAGGCTTTATACGCTGTGATCCTTGCATATACACTCACGCGCGAGAGCCGGTGGCTCACTCATCTTGAGCGGCTCGATACCTATGCATTTCGCCATTTTCACGACCCCGTAGGTGGTGAGTGGTTTGGGTACTGTGATAGACAAGGAACGCCGACCAACCTTTGCAAAGGAAATAACTATAAAGGCTTCTTTCACGTTCCCCGCTTTCTCCTCTATAGCCTTCAGCAGATGGAGGCATTCGATCGCGCAAAATAGGGCGCTCTCGAGAAGAGAGATTCCAAGGTTGTAGATACGGCACTATGAGGTTTGTCACGCACGATTCACTTCAACAACGGAAGGTTAGACATTCTTGATTAAGCACAGATTTAGCATTCTAGCGTTGTGGATGGCCATGCTGCCTATGGCTGCGTGGTCGTCGGACCGCAGCTTTTTTGCACAAGAAGATCTCTTTAACCAGGGGGAGAACCATGTGCATACCTACCGCATTCCGGCCCTGCTGGAGACTCGCAAAGGAGTTCTCCTTGCGGTGGCCGATGCTCGTCCCGACGACAACCACGATTTGCCGGCTCACATCTCTCTGGTTATTCGGCGCAGCTTTAACCACGGTAAGGACTGGGAGCCGGCACATACTCTACAGGCTGTAAAGGAAGGCGGCGTAGGAGATTCCTCGCTGTTGTTGGATCGTTCGAATGGGCGTGTCTGGTGCTTCTTCAACTACGGGCCTCCGGGAATTGGATTTCACAATGCGTTGCCTGGCGCAGTAACCGGGCCTACAACATTGCAACTGCATGCGATCTATAGCGATGATGATGGAGCTACATGGTCTGAGCCGGTAGATCTGACTCCTCAAGTGAAAGATCCTGCGTGGCAGGCGATGTTTGCAGCCTCCGGTACCGATATCCAGACAAGCACAGGACGCTTTCTCGTTCCTCTGGTGGTCCGGGACGGCCACCACGTCATCCATTCGGTCAATGCATATAGCGACGATCATGGAAAGACCTGGAAGGTGGGCGAGTTTATCGGCGTAGGTACGGATGAGAATCACAACGTGGAGCTGAAGGACGGCGTCATTCTGCAAAACATGCGGAGTGGCAAGACTCGTTCGATTGCCCGATCGCATGATGGAGGCGTGACCTTCGAACCAGTAACTCATGACCCAGCTCTCATCGATGCGATCTGTAATGCGGGAATCACTCGATATCGGTTTGGGAAAACCGACGCGATTCTCTTTACCAATTCGGCCAGCAACGTACGTCGTGAGAATCTAACTGTAAAGGTAAGCTACGACGGTGGGCGAACCTGGCCCCTGTCGCGGACCATCAATGCCGGGCCCTCTGGTTATTCAACGGTGATACCTCTCAAAGACGGCAACATTGGAGTCCTGTATGAGCGAGGAGAGGCGACTGAAGAAGAACGGATCACCTTTGCCCGCTTTAACCTTGCATGGGTAAAGGAAAAGCATAAATAAGCGCTGGATCTGTCATAAAAAGGGCAGTGGGTGGAGGACTCCACCCACTACCCTTTTTATGACTCTCTAGTGTCCTTAAAAAGTCGTGATGCCGGGCAGAGCGCTATCTGTTCTTTGAAGCAATGCAACGGCATCCGGAACGCGACTTCAATCAGCGATACTCGCAGGAATAAATAGATCGGGATCGAGATGATCCCGGATGCTCTTCGAAATCATCTTCGCGTCGTGCTTCCGGAGTGCATCCATCAATGGTTCGTGCGAAGCGGTGGCTAGCTTTTCATGTGCTGTGTGACGCTGCAGGCTGATGAAGGCATAGACAGAGACGCAAAGGCGATCCAGTGTCTTCTCCAGCAGCGGATTTCCCGAGGCCTTCCAAACGGCCTGGTGAAACTTGAGATCTGCTTTTGCCACAGCAAAATGATCGTTCGCTCGGGCGGTCTTTTCTATATCGGCAAGTCGTTCGACGAGCTCGGCTTCGATCTCTGGCGTCAACCTTTTTGAGGCCAGACGAAAGGCGAGATCTTCCAGGTGCGAGCGTACCTCCAGCAGTTGCACCATCTCTGCACGAGTCAGTTTCGTGACATGAGTCCCCTTGTCCGCAATCCGAACAACAAGACCTAGATTTTCAAGACGCAGCAGGGCCTCACGCACGGGAACCTGGCTTACATGAAGCTGTTTTGCGAGACGAGCTTCGCGGAGTGGTGTTCCCGGGGGGAGTTCTCCGGACCATATCGCGGTACGAAGCTTATTGAAAACCTCTGAGGACTTGCTAACATTCCGAATTGGAGAGAAGGCATGCATCGCAATAATTGATATCATATCGAACTCAAGAGCGGTTGACCAATAATCGATTATCTATCAGTATTTGACATTTACTTCCGGAACAGGGAATAACTTTCACGAGGAGACTCATAATGAAGGCGTTTGAGCATACCGTGACCACCGAGAAGTCGTTCGATGAGACAGTCGCTGCGATCGAGAAGAAATCGGCAGAAAAGGGTTTTGGTGTCCTGCATACGCACGATGTGGCAGCAACACTGCGGGAAAAAGGTTTTGTGCGCGAGCCTTTGAAGATTATCGAAATCTGTAATGCTAAGTTCGCGAGTCAGGTACTTGAGAAGGACATCAAGATTTCCGTGATGTTACCCTGCCCGATCAGCGTCTATGTACAAGAGGGAAAAACACGTATCAGCACGCTTCTTCCCAGTGCTATTTCGCAGTTTTATCCCAATGCGCACATTGAGGATCTGGCAAACCAGGTCGAGGCAATTGTTCTACAAATCATTGAAGAGGGCCGGGCGTAGCGCCAGCGCTTAGGACTTTCCATCTGGCACGTCCGCCGGCGTGGCCCGGTTGCGAGAGAGCGATAGAGCCTAAGTAGGGGCTATTGACGGAGCGAATCTCCTCCCATTGCTCCCACGTCACACTCCGCACCCGACCCGCGCCGGGAAGTTACAGCCGCGGTGGCCCTAATTGGATCAATCGGCCGCGGCGTTCTGTGTCCACCGATTCTAAAGACAAGGCTAGGATTTGCCGGCGGTGATTGATTTAACAAGGATCGTTGTCCCGTTTACCTGACCCTTGACCGTCGCTGTTTGTCCGGCGAATTTATCGAACGAGACATTTGTACCCTGAGCTTTGAGTGCATATACCTTGCCGTTGACTGCCAGGGCATATGTAGATCCATCCTTCACGCAGCGGCGCGTGCATTCGGCTGGGGTGACGTTCTGGATCATATGATGCATGCCGCACATAGAGTCAGTAACTACACCTTTTACCACGGTGTCGGATTGTGCAAATGCGGTCGCGGTCATAAGTGCGAGAGTGGACAGTAGCAACGATTTCGATAAGGGCATGGAACTTCCTCCTGTTTTGCTTGTGATTGTGGGTGCGGATTCATCTCAGCTAATTTCCAGAAGATGCAGCAGATGCAAACAATGTTTGACCGGCTCTCTTGTCTGGTGCCGAGAAGAAATTGCGAGATGATTTCTCGCGGGATAACAACAGCATCGTAGTAAAAACATTGGGAACATAATTCATCGTTTCAGCCGGCAGCAGGCGCAGGTATGCCAGGCGGTCGAAGTTCTGCGTACGGGCTCGTAGCATCGCCGCACTTATGTTGGCTTCCCCCGCGTTGTAAGCTGCCAATGCGAGTTTCCAGTCACCGAACCGCACATAAAGCTCATGCAAATACCGGGCAGCCGCACGAGTCGATCGCATCAGGTCGAGGCGCTGATCCTCTACCGCATCTACACGGAGGCCATAACGACGAGCCGTATCCGGCATTAACTGCCATAGTCCTCGCGCACCCTTGGCCGAAACGGCCATTGGGCGTCCGCCGCTTTCGATCAGGATCACGGCGGCTAATTCTGCTGGTACTCCTTCCTCTTGCAGAATGGGTTCTACAGCCGGTCGCAGCACGGCCAACCTCGCCAGTGCTGCAAACGCTCTGCCTCGACCTTCAGGCATGCTTGTCTCTTGGCTATCCATCGAAAGAACTGCCTTCTCCTTTTCAACAGGTGTATGGAGAAAAACGGCACCTGTATCCTGCCCGCCGGAGACAAGCCACGCATCCGCCGTGCTCGCCAAAGATTCGCCAATGCCGGCGAATTGCCGATCGGCATCCGAACCGGCGGAAAGCGGCGTGACGGAGATCTGGCTTTGCGCTAAACCAGGCGCAGCTAACAGAGCAAGCGTCAGTGGGATATATAGTCTGCAAACCATCGCTAGTTCATGTTGCGATCTATACATGATTTCCCTCCGTCACTAAGTTCGATTCATTCTTCAAGGCGGGCTTCACTTCAGCATTCCACTTCCAGATTGCAAAGATTGGCGGGTAAACCACAAGCTCCATCAGGAAGGAAGTAAGGATGCCACCGAGCATTGGCGCGGCGATGCGCTTCATAACATCGGCACCCGAGCCGTTCGACCACATAATAGGAAGCAGCCCAAACAGCATGCAGGATACAGTCATCACCTTGGGGCGCAGGCGCTTGACCGCGCCATGAACGATTGCCTCCCTTAGCTGATCCCAGGAATGGATGCCACCCTTCTGCAATGCTTCATGGTAGGCAAGGTCCAGATACAAAAGCATGAAGACAGCGGTCTCTGCATCGACGCCCAGCAGCGCTATGAGCCCTACCCAAACGGCAATGCTCATGTTGTAATGCAGCAGATAGAGCAGCCACACTGCACCTATCGCAGAAAACGGTACGGCCAGTAGAATGATGCATGTTTTGATTGCCGAGCCGGTATTGAAGTACAGCAGAAGGAACACGATAAAGAGCGTGATAGGTACGACCAGCTTCAGACGCTGCGCAACCTCCTGCATAAACTCATATTGGCCGCTCCATTCGAGCTCATAGCCGGCTGGGACCTTGACTCGCTCGGCAACCGCCTTCTTTGCATCGCGAACATAACTCCCAATGTCGCGTCCGGAGACATCCACGTAGACATAGCCACTCAGCCGGCCATTCTCGTCTCGAATCATGCCGGGGCCAGTCTTCATGCGAATATTCGCGATCTCACCCATGGGGATCTGTACCCCGGAAGGCGTTGTCACAAGGACCCTCTGGAGCGCCGAAATATCGCTGCGATAATCACGCAGGTAGCGAACATTCACCGAATAGCGTTCGCGGCCCTCAATCGTCGTTGAGACTTGGTCGCCTCCAACCGCGGACATCAAAACATTCTCCGCATCGTCGATGGTCAGGCCATAGCGAGCCAACTCCTCGCGCTTGAGATCAAAGTCCAGGAAGTATCCTCCACTCGTCCTCTCCGCGAATACACTGGTTGTGCCTGGCACATCTTTTAGCGCCGTTTCTATCTGCTCGCCTAGCTGTTGAATCTGGTTTAGATCGGATCCAAGCACCTTGATGCCGAGCGGCGTGCGGATTCCCGTGGTGAGCATGTCGGTTCGCGCCTTGATCGGCATAGTCCACGCATTCGAGACCCCTGGTATCTGCAGAGCCTCATTCAATCCGCCCGGCCCATAGATGAGATCCTGTGTAGAAAGATGGTCTGGCCAGAATCTTCGCAGAATGGATTGAACTCTGGGTGGTGCGGCCTTTGAGTACCAGCGATCTACCTTTGGCCACTGATCCTGCGGCTTGAGCACGATTGTTGTTTCCATCATCGAATAGGGCGCAGGGTCGGTCGAACTCTCTGCGCGACCTGTCTTACCGAAGACGCGCTCTACTTCTGGAAATCCGCGGATGATCCTGTCCTGTGTCTGCAGCAGCTGACTGGATTCTGCAACTGAGATGCCGGGCAAGGTTGACGGCATGTACATAACCGTACCTTCGTCCATCGAAGGCATAAACTCCGACCCCAGCTTGAAGTACACCGGTACGGTTAGCGCCATCGCTGCCAATGCAACGCCAATTGTCAGCCACTTGTGATCCAGAACAAACTCCACGACAGGGTGGTAGACCTTCATCATTGGACGACTAATTGGATGGTCGTCCTCGCTATGAATTGTTCCGACGACAAGCGCATTCACAATTCTCGCGAGCCAGCGAGGACGGAATTTGTAATTGTCCATGTTTGAAAACAACACTCGCATCGCCGCCGGGGCCAGCGTGATGGAGAGTAATGCTGCGATTGCCATGGAGAAGTTCTTGGTAAATGCCAGCGGCTTGAAGAGGCGCCCCTCCTGTCCCTCCAGGCTGAAGATGGGAAGGAAGCCGACAGCAATCACCAGCAGGGCGAAGAAGCTTGGACCACCAACCTCCTTGACCGCCGCAATCACTACCGAGTGAGGCGGTCCAACCCGGCCTTCTGCTTCCCAGTGCTCCAGCTTCTTGTGCGTCTGTTCTACTACCACCACGGTTGCGTCCACCAGCGCCCCAATTGCCACGGCAATGCCGCCAAGGGACATGATGTTGGCTGTCATCCCCATCATCTGCATCGGAATAAATGCAAGAATGACGGTTGCTGGAATGATGATGATAGGAACAATCGCGCTGCGTATGTGCCACAGAAAGATCAGGATCACAATGCTGACGATCACGAGTTCTTCCAGCAGCGTGTGTTTTAGATTATCGACTGCGCGGTCGATAAGCTCGGAGCGGTCATAGGTCGTAATCAGCTTGACGCCGGGAGGTAAGGTCGGCTCCAACTCGTGAAGTTTTGCCTTCGTACGGTCAATGACCTTCTGGGCATTCTCTCCGTAGCGCATGATCACAACGCCGCCGACGGCTTCTCCCTTTCCATCCAGATCTGCCGCGCCGCGTCGCATGTCCGGACCAAAGGTCACGGTGGCCACATCACGGACGAGCACCGGAGTGCCGGTCTGTGCATTGTTCATGATTACGGTTTTGCCGATGTCGTCCAGAGAGCGAATGTATCCGCGACCGCGAACCATATATTCACGCCCAGTGAATTCGACGACCCTGCCACCCACATCATTGTTCGACTTCTGGATTGCATCGCTGACTGCATTGATGGGTATCTTGTAAGCAAGCAGCTTGTTGGGATCGACGTTGACTTGATACTGCCGCACGAAGCCGCCAACCGGGGCCACCTCGGCAACACCGGGTACTGTCTGCAGCGCATAGCGCAAGTACCAGTCCTGGTAGGAACGCAGTTGCTCGATACTATAGGTTCCTGTCGTATCCACCAGCGCGTATTGATATACCCAGCCAACCGATGTCACATCCTTCGCCAGTTCAACGCTTACGCCCTTTGGCAGTTTTGGAGTGATGGAGTTCAGATACTCAAGCGTGCGGGAGCGTGCCCAGTAGATGTCCGTGCCTTCGTCAAAGATGATGTAAATGTAGGAGTAACCAAAGTCCGAAAAGGCGCGAATATCTTTTACCTTGGGTAGTCCAAGTAAGGCCGAAGTAATCGGGTATGAGACCTGGTCCTCCATAATGTCGGGGCTACGGTCCCACTTGGCATAAACGATAACCTGCGTGTCCGAGAGATCGGGTATGGCATCCAGCTTCGTGTTCGTCAGGGAGCGCCAGCCCAGAAGAATCGCGACCGCGACAAAGAGGAAAATCAAGTACCTGTTCTTGTCGCTGAAATCGATGATCTTGTTAATCATTGGAAGTGTGCCTCACTCATCAGTTGCGCGTATGAAATCACGACACCTCCGTTTTGCAAGGTGAAGGCTTCAGCGTTCTGCCTGTCGGCAAAGGCAAAGGTTCCAGGGGAGCATCGATCAAATGCCAACTCCTGACTCCCCTTCATCTCATCCATTCGCATGGCATCGTGGTCGCAGGCCATCGCGTGGCTCCCCTCTACAAACCACGCGTTTGCGGGCGCGATCATGCGACCGGAACTGTAGTCGTGCACGGAAACCAGACGAACAGCCTTGTGCTGCTGATTTGCCTCCGAAATCGCACAGCGTACACAACAGACTTGCGCGGTCTTTCCTGCAATCTCCGCTGTGACAGTCAAATTGGCGTGAAGCGGTCGATTACAGTAGCCGCAGGCGACGGGTGCAGGATGACCCACGAACCGGTACCAGCCAAAGGCTGCTGCGATAGACGCGACGAGAAGAAATCCAGCGAGAGCAATGCGCGAGACGTTCATAGCAATCCGCCTTTTAGTGCTTCATTCCACTCATCGAACTCTTTAACCTGCTCTCGGAGTCGATAAGAAAATTGCCCGATGTTACGACTGTTTCCCCAGCCTGTAGACCGGATAGTATGGCGACGTTTCCGTCCAGAATGGGTCCAAGCGTCACTTTGCGAGGCTCGAAGAGTCCACCTGGATGCACCACAAACACAGTCTGCTCAGTGCCCGAATCGAGGACTGCCTCTTGCGGAACCAGTATCTTCGTCCCGTAATTCACTTGCAGTTGGGCATCCGCGAACATCTGGGGCTTCAGCGCAAATCCAGGATTGCGAAGTTCCATGCGAACCTTTACCGTTCGAGTCTGCGGATCTACGGTTGGATATATATAGGTGATCGTTCCCGTGTAAGTCTTCCCTGGGAAATAACTCAAACTAAGCGTCATCTTCTGGCCAAGGTGCACGTACGGAACCTCGTATTCATAGATCGAGGCTTCAGCCCATACCGTGGATAGATCGGAGACAGTATAGAGTTCTGTGTCCGGCGTAACCGATGTTTGGGGGAATACCTTGCGATCCGTAACAAAGCCAGTGACCGGAGAGTAGAAGGTAAGAGTTCTGTTGACCTTTCCTGTTTTATCCAGTTGCCGAATCTGGTCATCGGATATGTCCCATAACTTCAGGCGTTCGCGGGTGGAGCGCAACAATGATTTGGCTCCATCTGCCACATCCGCGAAGGGCGCGCTCCCCAGCGTGGTCTCTCCTCGCTTTGCAATCAGATATTCTTCCTGAGTTGATACCAGGTCGGGACTGTAGATGGTGAAGAGTGGCTGGCCCTTCTTTACGAGTTGTCCCACAAAATCAACGAACACCTGATCGATATAGCCAGACACCTTAACATGGATACGCGCAATCTTCGTTTCATCGGCAACGATCTGTGCCGTAGTGTGTATGTCGCGCATGAGCGGCTTGCGTTCGACTAGAGTGGTTCTCACCCCGGCGAGTATCTGCTTGTCGTCGGATATCTTCACGGTGCCCATTGGCATCTGGGAGAGGCTCTCCTCATCGGCATATTTCGGCACAAGGGTCATACCGCAATCAGGAGCTATTCCTGGCTTATCTGCCCTGTATTTCGGATGCATAGGGTCATACCAATAAAGGACTTTGCGTGCTTCCGTAGTAGTCTCTTTGCTGGACATTGTGGGTGCATTGCCGCCGTCAGAGGGGATCACGGTGTTTCCCTGGCTGGTCGGCGATGATGGTTGCTCGTCATAGAACGGTACGAGATCCATGCCGTCTGGAGCCTTCCCCGGACGATCATAGTGATGTTGCGGGTTCATCGCGTCGTACCAGTAGAGAACCTTCTTCGCATCATGCGCGCCCGCAGGTGCGGAAGTGTCTCCACCTACACGCCGGAACCAATGATGAGTTGAGGCAAGATACAACAATCCCAGCGTCAGCAGAAGAAAAACACCGCTGATCCATTTCTTTGTTTGCATGCGCATCTAGTTGTCTCCTTTCGCTGATTCATGGTCGGAGACTGGCAGCGCAGGTTTTGCAGAATCGGTTACCTCCGAGCCTGTCAGAACTTCGATACGCGCCAGAGAAGTGTGATAGTCAGCAAGTTGCCGGTAGTAGTCCGTCTCATAACTCCACAAGGTTGTGAAGTTAGCAAGCAGCGAGAGGAAATCGATGTTTCCTACTTGATAGGAGGCCATGGAAGACTCCAAGGCCAGCGACGATTGTGGAACTATCGCCTTGGTGTAGAGACTTAACAGTTGCTCCGATGCCTTAGCCTGAAGATACTGCTGCTTTAGCTCAAAGCGAATCTCGTTCAGGCGACTGTCCCTCCCCTTTTCGGCACTTAGCAGATCCTCGCTTGCTTCCGCCACACCCTGCCGTTGCTTCGACTTGTAGAAGATGGGAAGATTTACGCTGACAGTGATGCCATGCATGTCCATCATGGCGGGGCGCTGCTGATACATGTAGCCCACACCGAAGTCTGGCCGGTATTCCTTTTGTGCCAGAGCAACTCCCAGGCGGTTCTTCTCGACAAGCTTTTGATTGCGGAGAGCGGCGGTGTCATTCGCCGCGGCCAGAGCATACAGCTCATCCAGCGAGTAGCGGAGACTTGCAGGTTCCACATCGGCGGTGGGTGGTAAGGGCGATTCCGGAGCACGAAGCAGAAACGTATTGATCCTTGCCTGTGCTGTGGCGCGCTGTTGTTCAAGGACGGTCAGCTTCTGCAACAGCAGCGAGATTTCCACCTGGGACCTCAGCACATCCTGCTGCATTGCCTTTCCAACTCGATATCGTGCTTCGGATATTTTCGAGAGCTTTTCCAAAAGCTCCTTGTTCCGAGTGGTGGTCTGGATTGCCTTGTCAAAGTAGAAGTAGTCGTAATATGCAGCCTTCACGTCCGCGGTTACTTTTCGACGCACGGCTTCATAGTCAGCGTGCGCGGCCTCCGCGTCTTTGCTTGCCATCTCTCCGCGCAACTTCAGCTTGCCTGGATAGGGAAATTGCTCGGATACCGCAAGCGAACGATAACTCGACGGGTCGCCTTGCTGCACGCTAAACGGCGTGATGTTGCCCATCCACCCCACGGAAGCCATCGGGTCTGGCAGCGTCTTTGCCTGTGGTACGCGCCGCTCCAGAGCGCCGACAGCATGCAGAGCGCTCTGCACTTCCGGACTCTTCTCCAGTGTCTCGCGGACAAGATCATCTAAGAGCAGGACCTCGTGCGTCGGTTCCGGGCTGGTCGTTGTTGTTCGTGCCGCTGTTACGGAACCGGGTCCGGAATCCTCCGCCAGCATGGTCGCACTTGGCGGTAGCAAAAGCACCGCCATGAGCCATATCGCTCTCATTGGAATTACTCCCCTGAAGGGTCTGAAATAGAAGCTGCCATAGGCCTGTTAGGGCCTGAGTCATCTCAATCAGAAGAGGAGAATCAGATCAGGAAGGTGCAGAGGACGGATTGCGAGTTCGTGCGCAAGTATCGGTCGGGTAACCGGTGATCTTCCGCGACATAAGGAGGCAGGGTAACTGAGGAACTCGTGGTCGCATGGTGTACTAGAACTGCGTCCTGGATTCGATCCTGAGTTGATGCCTGTAAGGATACGGGGATGGTTGGCGCGGCTGTGCAGCAGGATCGGCTGGTGTCGGCTGATCCAATCTCAGCAGTAGCACAGGTCTTTGTCATTCTCGCCATCATGGGGCATGCTGCTCCGCAATGCATGGGAGACGGCGCCATTCCGAGGCACTGAACTGCCGCGAATCCAGGGAGCGCCCCCAGAGAGAGCAGCAGAACCACTGCAACGAGTTTGGCGAGATGCCTCATGACGTTACAAGTGTAGCCTATTCTCGTCGAAGCAGCTGGTTCTGTGATGAACGTCACTTGACGTCATGGAGAAGAGTTTCTTCCTGGCCAATATAATCTGTGAGGAGCACTGGGTCCGTCGTGAGCTCGCCTTAGACAGTCGATTCTTCCTGCTAAGCTGAAACACTCTTTTCATATGCTTCCTTGTTCGGGCACTTATCTGTAAGCAGCATGTCGAAGACGCATTCCAGTTCGCGGAGGGCCGATTCCTTGGTTATACCGTACACGTGAGGATGCGTAATCAACAGCACCGACATTCCGTGCAGACAGGCCAGAATCTGATGCAGTCGCTCTTCAACCACTGAGAGCGGCGTGCCGGGCGGAAGTGTTAACTGCATATTTTTTCGAAAATAGTCGAGTGCTGGATTTGCCACCTTGATGCGCAACTCCCGTCCCTGTGCGCTCCGTGCCTGGGTTAAAAAGGCAAGCCTGTAGTGATGGGGATTTTTTACGGACAACTTGATAAACCGGCGCATCGCCTGTCGCAATCGCTCCCGGGGATCCTCAAGCCGCTCCTTGTCAAGCTGTAGAGTGAATTGCTGGTACAGATTGACGCAGAGTTGTTGCAGCAGGGCATCTTTATCCGGGAAATGCCGGTACATCGCCATCTGTGAGCATCCTACCTCGTCGGCGATTCGACGGATCGATACATTCTCGTATCCACCTTCGTCGAGCAGCCGGCCCGCAGCCTCCAGAACCTTCCGCCGTAGTTCTGCCCCGGCCTTGAATTTTTGCGGCTCCAGTTTCGTATGTTTTCTTGGGTTCTTCATCGTGTAGGCCATGCTATAGTTGCCCGGAAAGCGGCTCTTGTTTCGTCCGGTATCCCGCGAATGATACCTGTCTTTTGATTAACGTATACAGCGTAAACATAATATACAATGTAACAAAACTGTGCATGCCTCCCATGGAATCTCATTTCGACAAAACGAAACTCACGCAGTGCTGCCTGGCGCATATTCCCTCTTGCTCCAACGTATCTGGGGAGCTTGATCGCGCCTCGTGTATGGAGCGTCCATGGTGCCGGTAAGAAAGAGATCTGTGCTTCGGAACAAGAGATATCTGCCACTCGCCGGTGTCGTATCGATTTGTTGCAGCGGGTGCTCACGAGCGCCTTCGGTGGATGTTCTGGGATCCTTCCTCCCCTCATGGATGCTCTGCATTTCCCTGGGCGTAGCCGCAGCCGGACTTGTCCGTTGGCTGCTTGTCCACTACAGGCTGGAGAAGAGAGTCTCTTTTCTGGTTCTTTTCTATCCGAGCCTAGTGGTTGTGGTCGCATGCATGGTGTGGCTGGCGTTCTTTCGCTGAGCAAGAGGTGAATGTTTGGAACGGTCAAGTGACACTGTAGTTTCCAAGGGTGCCGGCATCTCCGTGGGCATGGCTGCATTTGCAGTGGTGCTCGCGCTGGTCGTTCTCTGGCAGATGAATCGCAATCCACGTACGGATGACGCCAGCGTCCGGGCAAATTATGTACAGTTCGCGCCAGAAGTAAGCGGACGAGTCATATCCCTCGCGGTGAAAGACAATTCCTTTGTAAAGCAGGGCAGCGTATTATTCGCGATCGATTCTCGCTCGTATGAATACGCGCTGCAGCAGGCGCTCTCCGATCAGGAACTGCTGGAGAAACAGATTGTGGATGAGCGGCGGAAGATCGCTGCTCAGTCCAGCACGGTAGAAGCCGCCCGCGCCAGGTTGAGCGCGTCTCAAACGCAAACCCACACGGTAGCCAGTGGTGTGCAGGCAGCCAGTGCGGCAGTGCAACGCGCTCAGGCTGCCTTGAACTCAGCAGATGCTCAAAAGAAACTGGCGATCAGCGATCTCAACCGCATTGAGCCCTTGCTGGAAAAACAATATGTCACCGCCGAACAGGTAGATACAGCCCGAACCAGGGCGCGAATCGCCGAACATGCCTACGTGGAGGCACAGGCATCGCTTCAGGAGGCGATCGCTCAGCAGAGAAGAGCACAGTCCCTTCAGGAGGAGTCGCACATTGCAGTTGCGGGCTCGGAGGCGCGCCTGCATGAGAGCATCCATTCCGTGGATACGCTGGATAGCCTGTTGGCTCAGCGAACCGCGCGTGCTGCAAGAGTCGCAGCGGCAAGGCTGGATCTAGAGCGCTGCACGGTCATTGCTCCATTCGACGGCTACGTCACCAACCTCAACATCTCCGAAGGGGAATATGCAAAGCCTGGTGTGCCGATCTTTACCCTCATCGATCAGCGCAATTGGTATGTCATCGCCAATTACCGCGAATCCGATCTGAAAGCAATCTGGCCTGGCAAGCACGTGGATCTCTACCTGATGAGCAATCCTTCTCGACGGTTTGATGGTGTGGTGGAAAGCGTCGGCTATGGCGTCTCACCGGACGACAGCGGCTTGAGCAATGGACTTCCGCAGATAGAACACTCGTTGAACTGGGTTCACCTGGCTGCTCGCTTTCCCGTTCGCATTCGCGTTCAGAATCCTGATCCGCGTGTCTTCCGCATCGGTGAAACGGCAATAAGCGTCGTGAGATAAGCCTTTGTCCTCGTCGAGCACAGGATCGCTTTCATGGCTTGAGCTGTTCCGGCAGGAGCTTGAGCCGAGCCATGGACGTATGGCCGGCTCCCTAAGAACCGCTCTTGCGGCTTCGATCGCAGCGCTCCTCATGCTGACGCTTCGAACGCCAGTCATGGGTCTGGGGATGTATCTCATCTTCCTCATCTCCTATGACACCCCTTACCTGACCTTTACGCGTTATTTGGGAATGCTGGCATGTCAATGCAGCGGGGTCGCTGCTGCGTTCCTGCTGATTGCCGCAACTAACAACGATCCCCTAGCGAGAGTCCTGGGAGTCGCATTTTTTAGCTTCATCGCGGCATTTATTCGCCGCACGTCCATCCGTTATTTTCCGGTCACTGACTTCGCGGTCTTTGGGATCGGATGTCTCGCTTACTTTGAGTACGGCACGCCAGCAGAGCGGGCCGTTCATCTATCCATGTGGCCTATCGCTACGGGGTTCCTTGCTGTAGGCTCCAAGCTTGCAGTCGAGTACACATTCACCCGGCGCGATCCTGTATACGCACTCCGTCGCGAGATCGAAGCTCGCCTCCTTGCTTTGGAGCAGATGTTTTCCTCCTATGCTTCGATGGAACAGGATCCGATACAACTCAAGGCCCAGATATCTCAAGTCAAGCGCTTCGCCTTCGCGGGGCAAGCGAAGATGCAAGGCTTATTGCAAGAGGTCAAAGGGCGGCACATGGAGAAGGACATCTTCCCCCATGTCGATATCTCAGCGCTGATTCCAATGTTGGCTCGAGTGCTGGATCAGGCTGCGGCCTTTGCCGTTCATAACGCCTTCTTGCCGTCCTCAGCGAACCGAGAACAACTGGATCGCATCCGGCAATGCCTTGCTGACATTCGAGAGGGAAAGTGGCAGCAGGCTCGTCAGTCTCTGGAATTATCAACGCAGTTACCAACCAGAGACCTGGATTTACTGGAAGCAGGACTGGAGGCTCTGACGGCCAGCTTTTCTGAAGAGGCTTCCGAACCTGACGAAGTGCTTCAGCCCGAAACGCCCAATGAGCCGAAACAAACAGCCTGGTTGCTGCCCGATGCTTTCACCAACCTCGAGTACACAAGCTTTGCTACCAAGATTATGCTGTGTGCCGTCATCTGCCATGTCATCTACAACGCCATCGCATGGCAGGGCATTTCGACCGCTGTCATTACGGTGCTGGTTGCAGGACTGACCTCCGCGGGAGCATTTAATCAGAAGCTGATCTTTCGTTTTCTCGGTTCTGCTATTGGTGGAGTTGTCTTCGGCCTCGGATGTATCATCTTCCTCTTTCCTTACGTAGACACTGCGACCCCTTTCCTGATCGTTGTTGCCGCGGTGTCTTTCCTTGCTGCCTGGATCTCTCGCAGTCCCCACTTGAGTTATATAGGGATGCAGATGGCATTTTCCTTTTACTTCGTCGTGTTTGAGAACTTTGCTCCTACCTCTACATTGACGGGAGGCCGCGATAGACTCGCAGGCATTCTGTTGGCACTCTTTGTAATGTGGCTTATCTTCCGGCCGGAAAAGAGCATCCACCAGATGCGACAGACATTCGCCAAACTGCTGGCTCTGCAGGCCGATTACCTGCGGGTCGTCACCTCCCACCAATTGCCTGCTGCCACACGGCGGGTCAGGGGAGTAGAAATGAGAGATGAGATGGAGCGCACCGTCATTTCCGCTCGCGCTCTGGCCGAACTCATCACCTACGAATTTGGCCAGAACAGGGAACAGGACATTCAGATCAGCGAAAAAATACAACGCGCAATCTCTAGTTCTGGAAATCTCCTTCTTAGCATTATTCACTGGCACGAAAGCGGAATCCCTCTAACGGATGCGAGTCTGGAGCAGTCCCAAATAGCGCTGGAGAATGGACTGAGATCTCTATCCGCCCTCGTGGGGCAAAATCAGCTGCCCGCCGCCAAGCCGGGGGAAGGAGCGGAATTGCTGCCCCGCCACGCCCCTCAAGCAATGCCGCCCTCCATCGAGAAATCCTTCGACCTCTATCGAGAACTTGACCTGCAATGCCGTAGCATCGTTTTGCCATAGCGGCATCCATTTGAGCACTTGTCCGTGTTCGATATCGATACACTGTTAGTCCCAATTTGGTACATAGCATCCGAGATAATCTCTCATCCACCAATAGGGGATGGTAATTATCTATAAAGTTTTGCTAGTGTCGGGGTTGGGTACCGTGTTGTATGCATCTAAGTTATTGGTGTACAACACTATTCTCCCCCTGAGGCTAATACAAATGAAAGAGCGATTGTTGCTTCTCCTGGGTGTATCGGCATTTGCGACTCTGCTTACCACGACAGCCATTGTCGGCTGTTCTGGAGGCAGTTCCACGCCAACTACCGCCACAACTTCCGGGACGGTCAGTGTCCACCTCATAGACCCGCCTACCTGTGCGACACCAAACGGAAATTTCAGCCATGTCTGGATTACCGTAACCCGCGTTCAGGCAAACATTTCTACCAGTGCCGGGCCCAACGATTCCGGCTGGGTCGATCTTGTCGATCTTCGCAGCGCGCCCAAGCAACTTGATCTGTTCAACCTCGCCTCCACCTCCTGCGTGCTCAACCAGCTTGGTTCCACCACTGGTCTGCCCCCGGGCAAATACCAGCAGATTCGCTTCTACCTGCTGGATAACAGCCCCTCCGGAAACACTGCCGTGCCCTCCAGCAACCAGTGCTCCACCGCAGGCGCCTATAACTGCGTCGTTCTGGCGGATAACTCGGTTAAGCCCCTGGCTCTCAGCAGCGAGGCAAAGACTGGCATCAAGATTCCGCCGGGATCTCTGGCCGGTGGTGGCATAACCATCGCCGCGGGTCAGGCTGCGGACATCACCATCGACTTCAGTGCCTGCGAATCCATTATTCTGGAAGGCAACGGCACCTACCGCCTCAAGCCGACTTTGCGTGCCGGCGAGGTGGCTCTGCAACAGAACTCAATCGGTGGCCGTGTGGTCGATTCCGTCACCAAGAAACCTGTTGCCAACGCCCTTGTCGCGCTCGAGCAGCCGGATCCGGTCACGGGTGTGGACCGCATCGTGCGTTCCGCGCTCAGCGCCAGCGACGGCACCTTCTTCTTCTGCCCGCTGCCCGCTGGTCCGTATGACATCGTAGTCAACGGATCTACCACCAACGCAGCCTACATCACCACCCTCACCACCAATGTTTCTCTGGGAACCGCTGTCGGCGATATTCCCATTACGCCGCAGCCGGGCAGCTCCACAGCCAGCCTGCCTGGAACCATTAATGGATTGGTGACCACCGCTGGTGGCAATGGCTCAGACATCGTGCTCTCAGCCTTGCAGGCTGGCAGTTCCACGCTGCAGTTCACCGTGCCTCTCCTCCCTGGCTCCAGCTCCATCATTACAACTGGCGCCAGCTCTACCTGCCCCACCGGCACGAATTGTGCGAATTACTCCCTGGTGGTGCCAGCCAGCAATCCTGTCGTCGGTACCTACAGCTCTACCGGAACCGCTTATGCGGCTCCAGCTACGGGTACGGTCAACTACTCGGTCGATGCCTTGGCCTTCCTGGCTGATGGTTCCGATACTCCCAACTGCTCGCCTTCCGAGATCGTCACCAAGCAGGACATCGCCAATGTCACACTGGCGGTCCTTCCCGGTGCGCCGATCGTAGCGAAGACGACTTCCTTCACGGGATGCCAATAACAATAGACAGAGCTACATGTCTCCAAACCACGCCCGGCTGGAAACAGCCGGGCGTTTTTCTTGCAGTGGCATCTTGCCGGGCCGACATGCCAGCCCGATAGAAGCACTTCCAGCCGTCTGCAAATCTGCAAACAAGGATCGCCCTGGACCACAAAAAAGCGGGAAGGGACTCTTCCCGCTCCATGCTTAATTCCCATCCCGTCGTAACAGGTCTCTGTTCGATGTACCGTCCTGGATTTACCGCTTGGGTCCAAAGAATCCGATAAACCCAATGGAGACCGTGTTCTGGTTTTGATCGGCAGCGGGCGTAGGCCCACGCATAAAGACGTTGTGGTCGGAGTGGTCACGACGATACTCCAGTCGCGTGAGCAAGCCCTCCACCCATTTGTATTCCCCGGTGAGCGTGAATTCATTGAGGCTTTGGGTCGTTGCCGTCGAGAAGCCCTGCGGATCGTTGAAGTACTCTGCGCGCTGTGCGAGTGCAAAGTGGGATGTCAACTGCTCGTGAGCGGCTCCGGCGAATCCCTGATAATGCGACAGGGATCGGTCGAGATTCCTCTCCTGTGCATAGTCATAATTCAGGTAGAAATTCACCTTGCTGTTAGGCGTCATCAGTAGCGTCGTGTCGATCAGGTTTCTCCAACCCTTGTTTGTATTGGGCTTCTCCGGACCGGTGTAGTAGTTAACATTCCATGTGAACTTAGGCTTTGTAAGTGCCCCGGTGAATCCCAGGGTCTTACCGCTGTTGTTATCTTCGACGTTGTTCCAGCCATTCACCAATTGAAAGCCTCCGGTGATCGTCTTGGTGACTGGTATCGAAGTGCGCAGCCCAAAGTGGTAGTAAGGAATTGCATAGGCAAAGAGAATGGAGCGAGAGTAGTTCCAGTTATCTTTTGTCTCGATCACTTCTGCACCCGCCGACGTTACAAATTCTCCGAAGTCAGCCTCAAATCCCTTGGCCTTGGGCGGCTTGAGGCTGATGTATGCCTGTTCAATATTGCGGAAGATCGAGGAGCTTTGCTCGGTAGCATGCACCGTCTCGAAGGCTCTTCCAAATCCAATATCGAGCCGAAAGCCAATCGGATCGGGATCGTGAGAGAGCGTTACCTTTGCGAGATTCAAACTGAACTGGTTGGCCTTCTCGTCGAAGTTACGATATTGATTGAACTCATCTGCAGGATGATTTGCATTGAACTCGTAGTACCCATCGACGAATCCGCTAAAATCGATCCCGCCAATACTCCAGGTCGGGCCTGCCGCTGGTGTCGCTGCCGGAGCCGGAGCAGGTGCCTGGGTATCTGGCGCGGCAGTCGTCGATTGACAGAGCGCGGAGTACGTTGTGATAGAAAGCATGGTCAGAAATAAGGTGCAGGCACTGAAGCACGTCATACTGTGAAACCTCCCCAAAAGTTCTAAGTTTCCTGGGACCTATTGACTTATTTCCATCAACGCTCCGTTATCTATAAAAAGTCGAAATAGATTTCGAGTTATAGAGCGTACATCGTATGTATCACGGTCCTTTCTGACTCCAGCAATCCAAATCATCGAATCGAGCAAACTTATAGAAGGCATTAAAGAATGTAATTCAGAATGCCTGCCTGTCTTCTCCCTGGCATGCAATGTGGGCCTCGTTGCAAATGAACTCTTATACCCCCTATAAAAAATCCTGCTACCGCCGATCAGGGGTTGAATGGCGTGAACTGAACGTATAACGTGCAGCTACCAACGAATCTTCAACAGCACTCGCATACCGCAGGGCGTGCTGTATACAGAGCAATCCGGTCGAAAGATAAAAGGCAGACCGGAACATCGAAGGCGAAGTGATCCTCAAATTACAAGGAGCTAAAGAATGTCTCCAATGTTGAAGCAGAGGCCAAACCTCTCGTACTCTCAAAAACTTTCCAGGCTGGCCACTCGGATGAAAGATCCGGAATGGCGCCACTATGGAAGGACATTGCTCCTCGGCAAGGCGTTGGGTGTTGCATCTGTCTTGCTGGTAATCGGCGCGATGTCCTCTGTCTTTTTTACTAAGGTGTATGCCGCTGAGATTGAGGTAAAAGCTGCTGATATCGTCAATCCGGTGAACACAATGTGGACGCTGATCGCTGCCTTCCTCGTCTTCGGAATGCAGGTCGGCTTCACTATGCTTGAAGCTGGCTTTTGCCGTTCACGGGAAACCGTGAATGTGTTGATGGAGTGCATTGTTGATACCTGTCTATGCGGAATCCTGTTCTACGCCATCGGATTCGCCTTCATGTTCAGCCATGGCAATGGGTTCATCGGCTACCACTGGTTCTTTCTACAAGGTGCGCCCGCAACCTATGAGAGCACCGGCGTGGCGTTTCTCGCCTTCTGGATATTTCAGTTCGCTTTTGCGGATACCTGCTCCACCATCACCTCTGGAGCAATGATCGGACGCACCGGCTTCATTGGTGATCTGCTCTATAGTCTTGCAGTGTCGGGTTTCATTTATCCGATCATTGGGCACTGGGCCTGGGGGCCGGATGGCTTTCTCGCACTCATGGGGAGTGATGGACACTTTCTACCGTCGCTAGGTACGGGCTTCCACGACTTTGCAGGCTCAACTGTAGTTCATACGATTGGCGGCTTCATTGCTCTGGCAGGCTCCATTGTGCTGGGTCCGCGAATCGGTCGTACCTTTAAGCGGGATGGCGGTGGCCCCATGCTTCCGCATGATCTCACCATTGCGGCATCAGGCGGCCTTCTTCTGTGGTTTGGGTGGTATGGGTTTAATCCCGGAAGCACGCTCTCAGCGATGGACTTCGCAGGTATTGGCCGTGTCGCGGCGAACACGACTCTGGCCGCATGCGCAGCCGGCTTGACGGCGATGCTCTATGCCTACATGCTCAGCAGGAAATGGGATGTTAGCTTTACTGTCAATGGTTTTCTGGCGGGCCTGGTAGCTATCACCTGCCCATGCTATTGGGTAAGTCCAACTGGATCGATCATCCTTGGCGGAATCGCCGGAGTGATCGTCGTGCTTGGAGTGGAGTTACTCGAGTGGCTGCGCATCGATGATCCAATCGGCGCCGTTCCTGTCCATGGTTTATGCGGCATCTGGGGAACGCTTTCACTCGGCTTCTTCGCAACTGGTCAGTTTGGGGCCAGCGGACCTGTAAGTCCTGATAACTCCGCTGTTGTCAAAGGCCTGTTCTATGGCGGCGGACTTCAGGTTCTGAAGGCCCAATTCATCGGCAGTTTCATCATTACGACTGCTACATTTCTGGTAGCTCTTGCCGTGATGTACCTGGTGCACATGACCGGAACTCTTCGCGTCTCGGAAGAGGGCGAACTCTACGGTCTGGATCTGCACGAACACGGAATCTCTGCCTACCCCGAGTATGTGATTACGGCGTTGGCAACTCCTCAAGGACTCTCACAATCGCACGCAGTGGAGAGGTAAGCATGGCCCTGCGCGCTGGAGTTATCGATCGGTTCCAAGGAAAGTCAATCTATAGCAAAGTGAGGGTTCCATGACCAAAGTAGAAGCCATCATACGGCCGAACCGATTCGATTCGGTCAAGGAAGCTCTGAAGGAACTTGGGGTTGAAGGGATGACTGTGTCAGAGGTTCGCGGGCACGGACGGCAAAAAGGCCATACGGAAACCTATCGCGGAAGAGAGTATGACGTCGATCTGCTTCCTAAGATTCGCGTAGAACTCGTTGTCACGGATGAACTCGTGGAACCTACAATTCAGGCGATCATCAAGTCCGCGTCTACAGGAAAGATCGGAGACGGGAAGATCTTTCTCTACAAGGCAGAAGAGGCTATTCGCATTCGGAACCAGGAACGCGGTGTCGCCGCGTTGTAACTGCTCGGCAGGATGAAATTCGTAGAACAGACAACGCCGCGTCCCAAAGGACGCGGCGTTGTCTGTTTCTTCTTCTTTCTTACTTAGTCGTCCAGTTGTCCCTTTGCTATATCCAAAAATACCTGAGCCGCTCGAGTTAGATCCTTGCCCTTACGATAGATAAGTGCAAGGTCTCGTGATAAGCGCACATCATCCACAGGAACAATCTTTAACAGGCCAGCTTCCGCGTCGGACAGTACATTCGCGCGAGGCAGGAATCCAGTCCCCAGACCTGCCTCAACCAGTCGCTTGACTAACTCGCTGGACTCTACTTCCAGTGCAAGCTTAGGTTGAAGATCCTGCATGCGGAACAAGTTATCGAGTAGTTCGCGCTGGCGTCCCTGCTTCATCAGCACCAGAGGGTGCTGGGCTACTTCCTTAAGAGAGATACGCGCATGGAAAGTCAGAGGATGGTTGGCAGGCACAACAAATGCCAACTCATCTTTATGAATCGGCTCCACAGTCAGGCGAGGATCCTTGACGGGAAGCGCCACGACGCCGAAGTCAACTTCACGGTTCAGCACGGCTTCCAGCGTTCGCGAGCGCTCCGCACGCACGATGCTTAACCCCACCCGCAGGAACTGCTTGCGGAACTGTGCGAAAACGGCAGGCAGCACATACAGGCAGGTCGCCTCATTTGCGCTGATGGAAATTGCCCCGCGCGGCGAACGATGTAACTCGGCCACAATCCCCAGGATGTGACTCTGGCAGTTCAGACAATGCTCCGCAAAGGGCTCAAAGACCCTGCCCGCCGCGGTAAACGTGACCTTGCCGCCGTCGCGATCAAACAGCCGTGCGCCAACCTCCTTCTCCAGGGAACGTATTTGTGCAGAGATCGCAGGTTGGGTAACAAGGAGCCTCTCCGCCGCCCGGGAAAAACTCTTCTGCCGGGCAACTTCAAGGAAAGTCTTTAGCTGTTCGAAATCCATCAAGCCCTCTATCTGGAGCCCTTTGTTGTTCGTGGAGAACAATCTCGCGGCCAGCAATCCTTACGCGAGGAATGGCCCTATAAAAGTTGTTTATATCACGACCAAACACTACGGGAGATTGGAGATGGCTCCCCCGCCCCGGCCTAAAGCAAAACGCCCTGACCGCACGGTCAGGGCGTTTTGCTGTTGTGTAAGGCAGGTTTTCTAGAAGCGGTTCCAGAGGTACTGGTTGTAGACGGCGTGGTGGTAGATAACCTCGGGCATCTTGACGAAGGTGCCGA